>CANGYF010000005.1 GCA_947458265.1 Betaproteobacteria bacterium | reverse complement strand
GAGAAGGTCTGGTGGTGCTGTTCGGCAAGCAGCGTCGTGGGCACCAGCACGGCCACCTGCTTGCCCTCGTTGACCGCGACGAAGGCGGCGCGCAGCGCGACCTCGGTCTTGCCGAAGCCGACGTCGCCGCAGACCAGCCGGTCCATCGGTTTGCCGCGCGACAGGTCGGCGACCACCGCCTCGATCGCCGCCAGCTGGTCCGGCGTCTCCTCGAACGGGAAGCCATCGGCGAACACCTGGTAGTCATGCTCCTTCAGCTTGAAGGCATGTCCCTTGCGCGCCGCCCGCTGGGCATAGAGGTTGAGCAGTTCGGCGGCGGTGTCGCGCGCCTTCTTCGCCGCGCGGCGCTTGGCTTTCTCCCACTGGCCGCTGCCCAGCCGGTGCAGGCCGGCGCTTTCCGGCGACCCGCCGGTGTAGCGGCTGATCAGGTGCAGCTGCGCGACGGGCACGTAGAGCTTGTCGCCCGCGGCGTAGTCGAGCTGCAGGAACTCGGTGACGCCTTCGCCCTGGTCGAGCGACACCAGGCCGGCATAGCGGCCGATGCCATGCTGTTCGTGCACCACCGGGTCGCCGACCTTCACCTCGGACAGGTCGCGCAGCATGTTCTCGGTGGAGACGCGGCGCCCGGCACGCGTGGATCGGTTGCGCGCGGTCAGCGCATAGATCTCGGCCTCGGTGACGAAGGCGAGTTTCGCTGCTGGCAGGATGAAGCCGCTCGCCAGCGGACCGACCCCCAGCACCAGCGGCGCATCGTGCGCCACGAAGGCTGCCAGCCCGTCCACCACCGGTGGCACGCTCTCGTGCTCGGCGAGCAGTTGCAGCAGCGTCTCGCGCCGGCCCAGGCTTTCGGCGACCAGCATGACCCGTCCGCCGTCCTGCGCGAACGACATGCAGAACGCCAGCAGGCGGTCCAGCGGCCGGTCGGCCTTGCGGTCGATCGCCAGCACCGGCAGCGGTGCACTCGCGCCGGCGGCGAGCGTGTCCGCCCCGTCGCTGCGCACGTCGCCGGCGGCGGAAGTGGTGCGCAGGTCGATGCGCGAATGGTCGCGGGTGGCGAGGAAGAACTGCTCGGCCTGCAGGAACAACTGCTCCGGCGGCAGCAGCGGCCGGTCGGGGTCGCCCCTCAGCAGCTCATGGCGCGAGCGGGTGTCCGTCCAGAACCGGGTTGCCGCGGCCTGCGCATCGCCATGGACCACCAGCGTGGCACTGGCACCCAGGTAGTCGAAGACGGTCGCGGTGTGGTCGAAGAACAGCGGCAGGTAGTACTCGATGCCGGCGGGTGCGACCCGGTTGCTCACGTCCTTGTACAGCCGGCGCCGCGACGGATCGCCATCGATCGAGGCGCGGAAGTTCTGCCGGAATCGCGTGATCGCGGCATCGTCGAGCGGGAATTCGCGCGCCGGCAGCAGCCGTACTTCCTGCACTGGATAGATGCTGCGCTGCGAGTCGACATCGAAGGTGCGGATGGTCTCGATGGTGTCGTCGAACAGGTCGAGCCGGTAGGGCAGGGTGCTGCCCATCGGGAACAGGTCGATCACGCCACCGCGGAAGCTGAACTCGCCGGGCGACACCACCTGCGACACGTGCGCGTAGCCGGCGAAGGCCAGCCGCATGCGGAAGCGGTCGATGTCCAGTGCCTCGCCGCGCTTGAAGAAGAACGTGTAGCCGGCGAGGAACTCGGGCGGTGCCAGTCTGTAGAGCGCTGTGGTCAGCGGCATCGTGACCACGTCGAAGGCGCCCTGGCTGATCTGCCAGAGGGTCTCCAGCCGTTCCGAGATCAGGTCCTGGTGCGGAGAGAATGCGTCGTAGGGCAGCGTCTCCCAGTCGGGCAGCTGGTGCACGCGCAGCGCCGGATCGAACCAGGCGATCTCCTCCAGCAGCCGCTGGCTGTCGGGCGCATCCGCGGTGAACACCGCGACCGGGCCGAGCGTGCCTGCCCAGCGTGCGATCGCGAGCGCGTCCGCGGACGAGGCCAGCGGCGCGACACGCAGCGGCCGGCCGGGGCTCGGACGGGGGGCAGTGGGAAAAACTGGCAAGGATCGGTGGCGCTGCTTCGAAGGAGCGCGATTATAGCGGCGCATCCCCGGCGGGCCGGTGGGCCGTATAATTGCCGGGCCTCCAACGCATTCCGACCTGCCTTGACGAATCCCCGAAGCCTGCACGCGCTGGTCCCGGCCGCCGGACGCGGTGCGCGGATGGCCTCGGGCCTGCCGAAGCAGTACCTGCCGCTCGCCGGCGTGCCGATGCTGGTGCATACAGTGGAGGCGTTGCTGGTCGAGCCGAGGCTGTCGAGCGTGTCGGTGGTGCTGGCACCCGATGACGCCGATTACGAGGCTGCCGGCTGTGCGCTGCGGCTGCAGGTGCATGGCGCACGCGTGCGGGTGGTCCGGTGCGGC
The DNA here is from genome assembly GCA_947458265.1 of Betaproteobacteria bacterium. Taxonomy (GTDB): domain Bacteria; phylum Pseudomonadota; class Gammaproteobacteria; order Burkholderiales; family CAIKXV01; genus CAIKXV01. The sequence continues at coordinate 290,831 of CANGYF010000005.1, read as the reverse complement.
GGCGATACGCGCGCCGCGAGCGTGCGCAACGGCCTGCGCGCGCTCGCCGGTTCCGTCGCGGCCGACGACTGGGTGCTGGTGCACGACGCTGCGCGGCCCTGCCTGCCACCCTCCGCACTGGCGCGGCTGATCGATACCCTGCTCGATGACCCGGTCGGCGGCCTGCTGGCGATGCCGGTGGCCGACACGCTCAAGCGCGGTGGCGCGGACGGGCGTGTGGTCGACACGCCATCGCGCGAAGGACTGTGGGCGGCACAGACGCCGCAGATGTTCCGCTGCGCGCCGCTGCTCGCGGCGCTCGATGCCGCGGTCGAGGCGGCGGCCCGGCCGGGCGGGGCGCCCGCCACCGACGAGGCGCAGGCGATCGAGGCTGGCGGTGCAAGTCCGCGACTGGTGCGCGGCGACCCACGCAACCTGAAGGTCACCTGGCCGGCCGATATCGCGCTGGCCGAGGGCTTCCTGCGACATCTCATGGACACCCAATGAGCAACGAACCGAAGGCAGCGATCCCCGCCGTGCCGATGCGCATCGGCAGCGGTTTCGACGTGCATGCATTCGCCGCCGGCCGGCGGCTGGTGGTCGGCGGCGTCGACATTCCGTACGAGCGCGGGCTGGACGGCCATTCCGACGCCGACGTCCTGCTGCATGCCATCTGCGACGCATTGCTCGGGGCGGCCGGGCTGGGCGATATCGGTCGCCACTTCCCGGATACCGATCCGCGCTGGAAGGGTGCCGACAGCCGAAGCCTGCTGCGCCATGTGCACTCGCTGCTGGCCGGGCTCGGCTGGCGGGTGGGCAATGTCGATGCAACGATCATTGCGCAGGCACCACGCATGGCGCCGCACGTGGCCACCATGGTCGCGAACATCGCCGCCGACCTGGACGTCGATCTGGAAGCCGATCCGGGCGCGGTCAACGTGAAGGCGACCACCACCGAGCGGCTCGGTTTCACCGGCCGTGGTGAAGGCATCGCCGCGCAGGCGGTGGCCGCGATCGTGCGCGCCTAGCGCGGCACGCCCGGGCGCTGGCACAATCGTAAGAGATCCTGCGGCGGGCGCGCCCGACCCGGGGACACTGGCGCGAAAGACCGGGGAGGGGCAATGCGCGTGCTGCCGTTGATGATGATGTCCGCTGCGCTCGCGGCGGGCGGCGAGGTTCGTGCGCAGGCGACGGGTGGGGCGGCGTCGGCCCCCTCCGGCACCGCTGCGCCGGTCCCCTCCGGCGCCGCTGCGCCGGTCCCATCCGGACCCGCTGCGCCGGTGGTGCTGCCCGAGGTCACGGTCAGCGCGACGCGCACCGAGCGCGACCCGATGGACCTTCCGGTGTCGATCGACAGCGTCGACCAGCGCACGATCCGCGAGGCCAATCCGCAGGTGAACCTGTCCGAGGTGCTGGGCAGGGTGCCCGGCATCGCCGCACAGAACCGCCAGAACTACGCCCAGGACCTGCAGATTTCCTCGCGCGGCTTCGGTGCCCGCGCGTCCTTCGGCGTACGCGGCATCCGCCTGATCGCCGATGGCATCCCTGCGACGATGCCCGATGGCCAGGGGCAGGCCGCCTCGTTCAACCTGTCCTCCGCGCAGCGCATCGAGGTGATGCGCGGGCCGTTCTCGAGCCTGTACGGCAACGCAGCCGGTGGCGTGGTGCAGATATTCACCGCCGACGGGCCGGAACGTCCCACCCTCTCCGGCAGCCTGCTGGGGGCGTCCTACGGCACCTCGCGCGTCGGCTTCCAGGCGGGCGGGCAGCAGGGGGCGCTGAACGGCATCGTCGACGTCTCCCGCTTCGAGACCGATGGCTATCGCGCCAACAGCTGGACCCGGCGTGACCAGGCGAACGCCAAGGTGAAGTTCGATCTCGGCGATACCGGCGTGCTGACGCTGGTGGCCAACACGCTCGACCAGCCCGAGACGCGCGATCCGCTCGGCCTCACGGCCGCGCAGGCGGCGCTCAACCCGCGCCAGGCGGTAGCGGCGGCCTACCAGTTCGGCACGCGCAAGAGCATTTCGCAGGCCCAGGGTGGGCTCACCTGGGACCTGCCACTGTCCGGGGGCGACACACTGCACACGCGCCTCTACGCCGGGGATCGCCAGGTCACCCAGTACCTTGCGACGCCGCTGGCGGCGCAGGCGGCCCCGACCAGTGCCGGCGGCGTGGTCGACCTCGACCGCGGCTTCGCAGGCATGGGCCTGCGCTGGACGCGCAACACGACGGTCGTCGGGCGTGCGTTCAGTGCCAGCGTCGGCGTCGACCACGACCGGATGCGCGAGAACCGGCGCGGTTTCATCAACAACAACGGCGTCGCCGGCGCGCTCAAGCGCGACCAGGACGATACGGTGACCAACACCGACGTTTATGCGCAGGCCGACTGGCAGGTGCTGCCGCGGCTGGGCGTGCTGGCCGGCCTGCGCCACAGCCGGGTACGCTTCGAGTCGCGCGACTATTTCATCGCACCCGGGAACCCGGATGACAGCGGCGGGCTGTCGTTCTCGCGCACCACGCCGGCGGCCGGGCTGCTGTGGAAGATGACGCCGCTGGTCAATGCCTATGCCAACGTCGGGCGCGGCTTCGAGACGCCGACCTTCGCCGAACTGGCCTACCGGCCGGGCGGGGCCACCGGCCTGAACTTCGCGCTCAGGCCTTCCAACAGCCTGCACCGGGAGGTCGGCGTGAAGGCGCTGACCGGTAACGATGGCCACCTGAACATCGCGCTGTTCCAGGTCGACGTGAAGGACGAGATCGTGGTCAACAGCGCATCGGGCGGGCGCACCGATTTCCGCAATGCGTCCGAGACCCGGCGCGAAGGTCTGGAACTTGCCTGGCGGCAGCGCTTTGCCGGCGGCTTCGAGACAGCGGTGGCCTGGACTGCGCTCGATGCGCGCTTCCAGCAGCCGTTCACCTCGGGCACGCCGCCCACCACGGTGGCCGCCGGCAGCCGGCTGCCCGGCGTTGCCCCGAGGCTCGCGTATGCGGAACTGGTCTGGCGCGACGCCGGCAGCGGCTTCCACGCCGGGCTCGAGGTTCGCCAGAGCGGCAAGGTGTTCGTCAACGACCAGAACAGCGAGGCAGCCGCGGCCTACACCATCGGCAACCTGCGCGGCGGCTTCCAGCAGCGGGGCAAGGGCTGGCGATTTACCCAGTTCGTGCGCGTGGACAACCTCAGCGACCGGCGCTACATCGGCTCGGTGATCGTGGCCGATTCGAACGGACGCTTCTACGAACCGTCACCGGGCCGTACGACGACCATCGGGGTGACGCTGGAGTTGAGTCGATGAGCGGGCGCGTGAGCCGACGGTATCTGTCCCCTGCGGGCAGGATGCTGGCGGGGATGTGCATCCGATGTCGTTCCCTCAGCGTGTGACGCGATCGCTGCGGATTTCCGGCCGCCTTTCGATGGCGACCGGTCTTTGGTCGATCGCGTTCGCCGTTGCGCTGGTCGGGCCGGTCTGCGCGCAGGAGACGGCGATCACCATCGAGCCTCGGCCCGGCGTGACGATGCGTTTCCTGCTGGAAGCTCCGGCAAAGGCTGCGGGCAGCGTCATCCTGCTGGCGGGCGGCCATGGCAACCTCGACCTCGCCGAGGACGGGCGCATCGGGTGGGGAGCCGGGAACCAGCTCGTTCGCACGCGCAGCCTGTACGCGCGTGCGGGCTACGTCACGGCGGCGATGGACATCGCCTCCGACCACAAGCTTCCAGGCAGTGCGGTCGCCGGGTACCGCTGGAGCGAGGCACATGCCACCGACATCGGCGCGCTGGTGCAGTACCTGCGCAAGGTGGCGCCGCCGGTGTATCTGGTGGGGACCAGCCGCGCAGCCCTGTCGGTGGCCAATGCGGCGGTACGTCTGTCCGGCGATGCGCGCCCCGACGCGATCGTGGTCACGGCTGGCATGCTGATGGAACGTACGTCCCGGCAGCCGAACGTGCAGCGGTCGGTCGGCGCCCTCGAGCGGGTGACCGTGCCGACGCTGCTCGTGCACCACGAGCGCGATGAGTGTTCCTATACCCCTGCAGCCGATGTCGAGCCGTTCGCGAGGCTGCTCACGCATGCCTCGACCGTCGAGGTGCGGATGCTGCGCGGCGGGTACAGCAAGGGCGCCCCTTGCGAAGCCTGGGGCCACCACGGGTTCGCTGGCATCGACGGGGAGGTGGTGATGGCGGTGACCGGGTGGCTGAAGTCGATCAGGTGACAGACTCCAGGCTGGACACCTCGATCCCGGGCGCATGCAGCCTGCGCACCCGCCTGCCCCGCTGCGGGTGCTCCGCACAGCAGTGATGCTAAAGGTAGATGCACCCCTCCAGCTTGCGCGTGAGGCTGCGCGGGTCTGCCTTGGTGTAATCCTTCTCGAAGCAGTCGGTCAGCATGCGCTGCAGCGGTGCGCTGAAATGGCGGCGCAGCCGGCCCATGAACTGCGGTGCCGCACAGACGATCAGGCGCTGGTAATCGTGTTGCTGACGCCCGGTTTCGAGCGCATCCTTCAGCTCGCTCGCGAAGCGGTCTGCCTCGGCCGACTTGGCGTCCGTCGCCGGCGGGTAGGCGGGGCGGCGGGAAGCGGCGATCCGTCCGCCAGCCACCGGATCGGCGATCAGCTCGGCGCGCCTGGCCCGGCTTCGGGCGTGGGCGAACTCGCGGAGCTTGCGCAGGCCCTTCTTCGGCCCTTCATTGATGTACAGGCATGCTGCACTTGCATTCGCCACCAGGACCCAGGTCACACTCATCGCGCTACCTCCGTTGGTCGACTGCTGCAGAATCATTATGGACACCGGCGAGCCCGGATCGCAAATGGTTTCGCAAGTCGCGTGCAGGCCCTGACGGTCGCCACGGTACAGCCGCGCACCGTCGCTGATCGGGCTATTCAGGCTACTCAGGCTATTGGCAGCTCGACCGTGACCTTGAGTCCGCCGCCCTCGCGTCCGTCGAGCAGCACCCGGCCACCGTGCAGCCGCGCGATGCGGTCGACGATCGCCAGGCCGAGCCCGGAACCGGGATCGGTACGAGCGCTGGCGATACGCTGGAACGGTTGCAGCATGCGGGCGCGCTCGGCCTCCGGGATGCCCGGTCCACGGTCGAGCACGCACACCTGCAGCGTCGCCGGGCCGGCGCGCCCGGCCTGCACATCGATATCGCCGCCGCCATGGCGCAGCGCGTTGTCGACCAGGTTCGACAGCAACCGCTGGAACGACAGCGGACGCAGCCGCACCGGCGGCAGTACGCCGACGGCAGCCGTCATGCGCACCAGCTGGCCGCGTCGCTGGTAGCGTTCGACCACGGAATGCACGGCCGCCGCCAGGTCGGATTCCAGCGCGGCCTCTTCGTTGCTGCCTTCGCGCACATAGCTCAGGAACTGGTCGATGATCGCGTCCATGTCCTCGATGTCCTGGACCATGCCGGCGTTGAGCCCGGCGTCGCCACCGGACGGCAGCATCTCGACGCCCAGCCGCAGCCGGGCGAGCGGGGTGCGCAGGTCGTGCGAGATGCCGGCCAGCAGCAGCCTGCGGTCCTGGTCGAGCGAGCGCACGTCGCGCGCCATCTCGTTGAATGCACGGCCGAGCGCAGCCACTTCCTGCGGGCCCGACTCGGGCAGCGGTGGTGGCAGGTCACCGCGCCCGATCGCGGCGGCCGCCGGTACCGCCGCGCGCAGCGGCGCGGTGATCCGGCGCACGATCAGGTAGGCACCGAGGATGGACAGCAACAGCACCAGCAGGCCCCAGGCGAACCAGGTCCACGGGAACGGCCGGCGTTCGCGCGCTGGCGGCAGTTCGAGCCAGAACAGGTCGTCGTCGATGCGGAAGCTCACCCAGAGCGCACGCTCTCCGCCGCGCGCGTCATAGATGATCGTGTCCGTGCCGAGCCGGCGCCGCAACTCGGCGACCACGTGGCCGATCACAGGGCCGGTGCCGAGGGTGCCGGGTGCGAGCGTGTCGTCGCCCGCGTAGACGCGGATGCCTTCGGACTCGTTGAGCTCCGCCAGCAGCGCGCGGCGGCCCTCGGGACGCGAGCCGACCAGCGCGGCTCGCGTGAGGTTGACCACGCTCGAAACCCGTTCCGCGATCTGCCGGGCACGCGGTTCCCGTTCGGACAGCGACAGCAGCGCGAACCAGGCCAGCTGCGACAGCACCAGCAGCGGGATCAGCATCGCGACCGTGCGCCAGAGCAGGCTGCGCGGCCAGGGGATCATCGGGCGCCGGCGATGCAGTCCGTGCGCGTGCGATCAGCGCGTGGCATCGGGAACGAACACATAGCCGAAGCCCCAGACGGTCTGGATGTAGCGCGGCTTCGCCGGATCGTCCTCGACCAGCTTGCGCAGCCGGGACACCTGCACGTCGATGCTGCGGTCGAACGGCTCGAGTTCGCGGCCGCGCGCGAGCTCCATGAGCTTGTCGCGCGACAGCGGCGTGCCCGGGCTTGCGGCGAGCACCTTCAGCAGCGAGAACTCACCGGTGGTCAGCGGCACTGGCTGCCCGTCGCGCAGCAGGGTGCGGTTTCCGGTGTTGAGCGTGAACGGGCCGAAATTCACGCTGCCGGCATTCGGATCGGGTGCGCCCGGCGGTGCCGACGGGCCGCGCCGGCGCAGCACGGCGTTGATGCGCGCGACCAGTTCGCGCGGGCTGAACGGCTTGGGCAGGTAGTCGTCCGCGCCCATCTCCAGGCCGACGATGCGGTCCACCTCGTCGCCCTTCGCGGTCAGCATCACGATCGGCAGTGCAGGCGCAGCCGCGCGCAGACGGCGGCAGATCGACAGGCCGTCCTCGCCGGGCAGCATCAGGTCGAGCACCACGAGGTCGATCACATTGCGCGCGAGCTGCTTGTCCATCGCCGCGCCGTCGGCCGCCACCTGTACCTGGAAGCCCTGCTCGGTGAGGTAGCGGTTGAGCAGCTCGCGCAGGCGCAGGTCGTCGTCCACCACCAGCAGCCGCGTCTTGATCGTCTTGTCCATGGGCTGCATCCTAGCGCCACTGGCCGCGTGCGTGTGCGCTGGCGCCGGGCGGGCTGTAACAAGGGATGACTGCGGCGCGACCGGCCAACAGATTGTTACAAAGCACCGTTTCCAGCGCTTGGGTTGCATCGGCAATCGATCTACGATCGGGTTCTGGCAAACCACGAGGCGGGCATGGTCGAACGGTGGAAGGCAGGGGGCGGTGGTGGCAGCGGCAGGCGTCCGGCCGATGCCGCGCTGCGCATGCTGCCGCTGCTGCTCGCGCTGCTGCCGGCGCTGCCGGCCTCGGCCCAGCCCGCCGATCGCGCCGATCGCCAGGCCGCTCCGCGCGAGCGCTTCGAAGAGCGGCGCCAGCGCAGGGACGAGGCCCACCCGCATCGCCACGACGACTTGCGCGAAGAGCGGCGGCGACAGTTCGAGGAGCGGCGCGAGCGCATGACGCCGGAGGAGCGTCGCAGCCTGCGCCGCGACCTGCACGAGGCCAATCGCGACCTTTATCGCCGGGAGCGCTGAGCCTGGCCCGTGCCAGCGCGCACGTCCCACGCCGCCCCCTGCCGCCGGTCATCGCGGGTGCCGGCGGGCGGCCACGGGCGCTCCGGTAGAATCGGGTTCCTGCGTCGCCTGCCCCCCATGTTCCTGCTTGCCCTCGACACCACTGCCGGATGCTGTTCCGTCGCCCTGCTGCGCGATGGCGTCCTGTCCGCGTGCAGCGCCGATGCGGGACAGGGTACGTCCGTGTCGCCGGGGCCAGCGGTGCCGTCGCATTCGCAGCTCCTGCTGCCGATGATCGATGCTCTGCTCGCGCGGGAGGGCACGCCGTTGTCCGCCCTCGATGCGATCGCGTTCGGTGCCGGTCCGGGATCGTTCACCGGGCTGCGCATCGCCTGCGGCGTCGCCCAGGGCCTGGGGCTGGCGATCGACCGGCCGCTGGTTGCCGTCGATTCGCTGTCGTCGATGGCCTGGGCGAGCGGTCGGGACGAGGCGATCGCCTGCCTGGATGCGCGCATGGGCGAGGTCTATTGCGCCGCCTATCGGATCCTGCGCTCGGCAGGCGGGCCCGACGGGCCGGACGTACCGGCGGCATCGATCGAGGTCGTGTTCGAACCGCGCGCCTGTGCGCCGCACGCGGTGCCAGTACCTGTGGGCCCCGGCTGGACGGGTTGCGGCAACGGCTTCTCGGCCTATGCGACCGCCCTGCAGGAACGCCTGCCGGCGCTTGCCTCGGTCGATGCCGAGGTGATGCCCGGCGCGCGTGCCGTCGCGGCGCTGGGTGCGATCGCATATCGTGCCGGGCGCGCCGTCGATGCCGCGCTGGCGGCGCCGCGCTACGTGCGCGACAAGGTCGCGCTCGATTCGGGCGAGCAGGCGGCGCTGCGTGCCGGTGCAGCAGTAAGGATGACCGCAGGGGGGGCGCGGTGAGTGCGCGCTGGGATGTGCAGCCGGTCGCCCGGCGCGTGCAGCTGCAGGACCTGCCGGCTATCGTCGCGGTCGAGAACCGCATCTACGATTTCCCCTGGACCGAGGGCAATTTCCGGGATGCGCTGCTGTCTGGCTACGACGCGGCGCTGGTCGAGTTCGGCGGCACCCTGGTCGGCTACCGGGTGATGATGATCGGCCCGGGCGAAGCGCACCTGCTGAACCTGTCCATCGCCGCAGACTGGCAGCGCCGCGGCTTCGGCCGGCACCTGCTGGTGGCGTCGATCCACGATGCGCGGCGGGCGGATGCGAAGACGCTGTTCCTCGAGGTCCGGCCGTCCAACGCGGCCGGCATCGCGCTGTACGAGGGCATCGGCTTCGAGCGGATCGGCATCCGCAAGGGCTACTACCCGGCGCTCGAGGGTCGCGAAGATGCCTGGGTGATGTCGCTACCGCTGTGACAGACTGCCGCCTCCACCGATCCAGCCCGGGCTTGCACGCACGATGAGCCGCCGCAGCGACATCCTCGACGAGATGGGCCTGTCGCCGCGCTGGACGCTGCGCGGGCGTTTGGCACAGCAGCAGGCCAAGGCGCCAGCCGAGGCTGCCGTGCCACCCGTGCCACCCGCGCCAGCCGTGCCAGCCGAGCCAGGTGCGACGGCCATCATGCAGATGGACTGGGCAACCCTCGCCCAGACGGTGTCCGGCTGCACCGCCTGCACGCTCGCGGCCACGCGCAAGTGCACGGTGTTCGGCGTCGGCGACCGCAAGGCGTCCTGGCTGTTCGTCGGCGAGGGCCCGGGCGCGGAAGAGGACGAGCGGGGCGAACCCTTCGTCGGCCAGGCCGGCCGCCTGCTCGACAACATGCTCGCAGCCCTGCAGATGCGGCGCGGCGAGGACGTGTATGTCGCCAACATCGTGAAGTGCCGACCACCGGGCAACCGCGTGCCCGCGGCGGCCGAAGTCGCCGCCTGCGAGCCCTACCTGCACCGGCAGATCCAGCTGCTGCAGCCGAAGGTGATCGTCGCCCTGGGCAAGACGGCGGCGGTCACGCTGCTGGGCAAGGAGCAGTCGATCGCCAGCATGCGCGGCCAGGTGTTCCGCTATCGCGACACGCCGCTGATGGTGACCTACCACCCGGCCTATCTACTGCGTACCTTGCCGGACAAGATAAAGGCATGGGAAGACCTCTGCTTCATCCGCGAGCGGGTGGCCGAATGGCGCGCCGGCGCGACATCGGATGTCCAGCCGCCCGGCTGATTCCATCGTCGGGGCTTGAATGGCGTGGTAGCGTCCCCACGTTCCCGGCATTGTCGGCGGTCCATGCCGGCCGCCGGACTGCACACCGACCGGGCCACCGTCCCGATCAAAGGAGTCATCGATGCACCGACTGCTTTCCGTACTCTCGCTCCTTGCCGCCCTGCTGCTGGGCGGCTGCGGCTACAACACGCTCCAGGTGACCGACGAGACGATCAAGTCGTCCTGGTCGGAGGTGATCAACCAGTACCAGCGGCGTGCCGATCTGGTGCCCAACCTGGTGGCCACGGTCAAGGGTTTCGCCGAACAGGAGAAGGACATCCTGCTCGGGGTTACCAACGCGCGTGCGCGGGTCGGGTCGTTGCAGGCCACGCCCGAACTGGTGAACGATCCCGCAGCCTTCGCCAAATTCCAGGCGGCGCAGGGCGAACTGTCGTCGGCACTGTCGAGGCTGCTGGTGGTTGCGGAGAACTACCCGCAACTGAAGTCGGACCAGAACTTCCGCGACCTGCAGGCCCAGCTGGAAGGTACCGAGAACCGGATCACCGTGGCGCGCAAGCGCTACATCGATGCGGTGCAGGCGTACAACGTGACCGTGCGCCAGTTCCCCAGCAACCTCACCGCCATGGTGTTCGGCTATGGCGTCAAGGCGAACTTCACTGTCGAGAACGAGGCGGCGATCGCGAAGCCGCCGACGGTGGATTTCGGTGCGCGGCCGTCCGCGCCTTCCGCGCCTTCCGCTCCGGCTGCACCGGCTGCCCCCGCCGCGCCGGCGCCAGCCCCCGCCAGGTAGCGTGACCTTCGGCCGCATCGCACCGTCCCCGGCAGGCCTGCCTGCTGGCGGCTCCCGGTGGCAGGCCGCCTTGCGCGCGGCGGCAGCGCTTCTCGCGGCCGTTCTCTGGCTGCCTTCGCTGCTGGTGGCCGTCATGCCATCCATGGCCGTGGCCCAGTCGCTGGTGGCAGTGCCTGCGCTGGAGCGCCGGGTCACCGACCTCACGAAGACGCTCGATGCCGCGCAGCTCGCCGCGCTGGAGGCGAAGCTGGCCGCGTTCGAGGCGCGCAAGGGCAGCCAGGTCGTGGTGCTGATGCTGCCGACGACGAAGCCGGAAGCGATCGAGCAGTACTCGATCCGCGTGGCGGAGGCATGGAAGATCGGCCGGCGCAAGGTCGATGATGGCGCGCTGCTGCTGGTGGCCAAGGACGACCGGGCGTTGCGCATCGAGGTCGGCTACGGCCTCGAAGGTGCGCTGCCCGATGCGAGCGCCCGGCGCATCATCGACGAGGTGATCGTGCCGCGCTTTCGCAGCGGAGACTTCGCCGGGGGTATCGACGCTGGCGTCGATCGGATGATCCGGGTGATCGACGGTGAACCGCTGCCTGCACCTGCGGCACGCCAGGGTGGCCAGAAGCGCGACGGCATCGATTACGAAGCATTGCTGGTGCTGGTGCTGGTCGGGACCGCTTTCGCCGGCGGCATCCTGCGCGCGATCGTCGGCAAGGGATGGGCGGCCGGCATCGTCGGCACCGGCATCGGATTGATCGCCTGGTCGATGAGCGGCGTGCTGCTGGTCGCCGTGGTGGCGGCGCTGATCGCGCTGGTGCTCACGCTGGCGGGTGCCAGTACCCGCGGCGGTGGCTGGTCCTCCGGCGGCGGATGGTCTTCCGGTGGTGGCAGCAGTGGCGGCAGCTGGGGCGGTGGTGGTGGCGGGTTCGGGGGCGGCGGCGCCTCCGGCCGCTGGTAGGGGAGGCCTGCCGATGAGTCTTTCGAGGCGACTGCGCCACCTGTTCACCGCCGAGCGTTCGTTGCGCCGTGCCTTCCCGTCGTCGACCCTGGACCGGATCGAGCAGGCGATCGCACGTACCGAACGGCTGCACCGCGGGCAGGTCTGCTTCGCGATCGAAGCCTCGCTCGATGGCGATGCGTTGTGGTCCGGGCAGCAGGCGACCGACCGCGCGATCGAACAGTTCGGCCGGCTGCGCGTCTGGGACACCGCCGAGAACAACGGCGTGCTGATCTATCTGCTCTGGGCCGATCGCGATGTCGAGATCGTCGCCGATCGTGGCATCCATCATAAGGTCGGTGCCGACGCGTGGGAGGTCGTGTGCCGGCAGATGGAGGCCGCATTCCGCGCAGGGCGCTTCGAGGAGGGGGCCGTCGCCGGCATCGAGGCGGTGGGGGCACTGCTCGCGCGCCACTTCCCGGGCGACGGCAGCGAGCCGAACGAGGTGTCCGACCGTCCGGTCGTCCTGTAGGCGCTGCGTGTCAGACGTGCAGCCTCAGACGCCGAGCACCCGCGCCAGCTCGCCGGTCACCTTCGACCATGTGAAGCGGCCATGCACCGCGGCGCTGACCGCTGCTGGATCGAAGCGGCGGCGTGCGTCGATGACCTGGCCGATCGCGTCGAACAGCGATTCGGGATCGGGCTCCAGCCAGGTACGCCGTCCGGACTGCATCCGGCGGCTGTCGACCTGCAGTCCGATCGCCGGGGCGAAGTAGTCGTCGGTCGATCCGCCGCGCGTGACGATGATCGGCACGCCGCAGGCCGCGGCTTCCAGTGGCGTGAGGTTGAAGCCCTCTGCCTTGTACGGCGACACATAGCAGTCCGCCGCGCCGTACAGCGCGGCCAGTTCGGCGATGCCGAGGTTGTGCGACACGAACACGATCGACGACACCACGTCTTCGGTGAACAGGTGCCCGTCGGGCGACGCGGCGAGCCGTGCCAGGATGCGGTCGGCGGTGAGCCCGTACAGGTTGCTCTGGTCCTTGAGCACCAGCTTCAGGTGGCGGTGCTTCGGGCGCAGGCGCGCGAACGCCGTGAGCAGCAGGTCGATGCCCTTGTTCTCGGTCATCGCGCCCACCGACAGCAGCACGAAGTCGTCGTTGCGCACCCGCATCAGGTTACGCATGGTCTTGCGCGCCTTGCGCTCGATCGGCCTGAAGCTCGCCGGGTCGATGCCGTGCGGCACCACATGCACCCGTGCCGGGTCGAAGCCGGTGGCGACGAAGCCGGCCTTCGACCAGTGCGAGGGCGTCACGATGGACAGCCGCTCGTCGCCGATGGCCCTTGCCGTATCGCCACCGCTGAACATGTCGTCGGTATGCTGGTATTCGGCGGTGCCGAACACGAACACGCGGCCGGCCTCGCAGGGGGACGCATCGAACGGGAAGGCGATGCGCAGGACGACATCGGGTACTTCGCCCGGCCGAGGGCCCCGGATGCTTTCGATCAGTTGCCGCTGCGCCGCGCTGAAGCCGCTGCCGTTCGCACCGGCATTCCAGCTGGCGTTGAAGAACGGCCGGTCGACGTGGCACAGGTCCAGCCCCGGTCGCCGGCACAGCTCCAGCAGTTGCCACTGGTTGACGATCGCATACGAGTGGTTGATGCCTCGCCAGCCTTCGACCTGCAGCGTCTTCATCGACGGCTTCAGTCGCCGATCGGGGTAGGCGCGTTGCGCGCAGGGGCGTTGCCCACGACCCGGCGCCGCACCCATCGCACGGTCAATGCCACCGCGAACGCGACCAGCGGGATCGCCAATCCGGATACGATCGCCGCGTCGATGCCGGTGCCGGCTGCCTCCAGGCCCTTCGAGGCATACGAGATCAGCCCGACCACGTAGTAGCTGATCGCCACCACCGACAGGCCCTCCACCGTCTGCTGCAGCCGCAGCTGCAGGCGTGCGCGGCGGTCCATCGAGCCGAGCAGCGCCTGGTTCTGTTTCTCGCGCGCGATGCTCACGCGCGTGGACAGCAGGCTGCTCGCGCGCGCCACCCGCTCGGACAGTTCCTGCAGCCGGCTCTCCACGGAGGCACAGGTCGCCATCGCCGGAGACAGCCGCCGTGCCATGAACTCCTCGATGGTCTGCAGGCCGGTGATGCGGCGCTCGCGCAGCTCGTTGATGCGGGCATTGACCAGCGCGCAGTAGGCACGGCTGGCGCCGAAGCGGTACTGGCTCGATGCGATCGCGCTCTCGACCTGCGCGGCCAGCTGGGTGAGTTCGCCGAGCAGCGTCTCGTCGCCGCGGTCTTCGTTCGCCATCTCCTGGGTAAGGGCAGCGAGCGAGCGCTCGATCTCCACCACCCGGGGCGACTCCCGGCGCGCGATCGGCAGCGCGAGCAGTGCCAGCACGCGGTAGGCCTCGATCTCGAACAGCCGCTGCATCATCCGCCCGGCCTGGTAGTCGGTGAACGCGCATGACAGCATCAGGAAACGCACGAACCCGTCGTGCTGGATCTTGAAGTCGGTGTAGGCGTAGCCGGCGCTGTCGCCGATCGCCGCGCCGACCACCGCGGCCGAGCCGAAGAACTCCTGCAGCAGTGTCGGATCGTCGGGCGCCTGCGGCGCCTGCATCACCTGCGCATGCGTGGCGACGATCACCCGGCCCGGGATCGCGGCCAGCCAGTCTGGCGGCAGGTAGTCGATCGCCGGTTCGGCGAACGGCCGGCTCGGCAGCCCGGGTACCAGCACGATGTAGGTCGAGAATTCGCCGTGGCGCTCCCACTTCAGCTGGAACTCGCCGAACGGCACGCTGAACTGGGTCAGGTCTTCACTCGGGGGTGAACAGCCGAAGCGTTCGCACAGCACGCGCAGGTGCGCGCGCTCCTGTTCGCGCTGTTGCGTCTCGACCTGGATCGCCAGGTAGGACCCGCGCACCGGGATGTCCAGCGGTTCATAGGGCCGCGCATGGACCTCGTTGGCGGCGAGGAAGCGGTCGGGCAGGTCGGGCGGTAGTCGGATCATCGCTGGTATGTAGCCAGAAGGTGGCGGTGGCCGCAAGCCCCGCGATCGAAACGGGAGCGATACACTCGGACATCCGATTGACGGCCGGCTCCGATGAGGCTTGCGGGATGACATTCCTGGCGCGGGGAAGATTCCTCCGGCCTGGCTGGCTGGCGCTTGCCGTGCTGGCCGGCTCGATGCTGGCCGCACCGGGCCGCGGGCAGGGCCCGACCGGGCCGGTGCCGCCGCCGCAGGCGATTGCGGCCACCACGGCGGTCGCTTCGGGGCCTGTTTCGGTAGTGACGGCTCCTTCCGGCACGGTGAAGAATGTCCGCCAGTTCACGGCCCGCTTCTCGCAGCCGATGGTGCCGTTCGGCGATCCGCGGCTCGCCGATCCGATGGACGCTTCCTGCCCGGTTCCCGGTCGCGGCCGCTGGATCGACGATCGCACCTGGGCCTACGACTTCGAGCGCACGCTGCCCGGCGGGCTGCAATGCCGCTTCACGCTGCGCGACGGACAGCGCTCGCTGGCCGGTGCGCCGGTCGAGGCACCGCGCGAGGCCGCTTTCTCCACCGGTGGCCCGGCGATCATCGCGGTGGCACCGAGTGCGGGCGCCGACTCGATCGGTGAAGACCAGGTGTTCGTGCTCGCGCTCGATGCGCAGGCCACCACGGCCAGCGTGCTTGCCGGTGCCTACTGCACGGCCGATGGCATCAACGAGCGTATCCCGGTGCGCATCGTCACCGGCCGCCTGCGTGCGGCGATCCTCGCGCGCAGCGCACCCTGGCCCATCGGTGAGGTCGACGCCGACGGGTTCGAGGCATTCCACGCGGCGCTGTCCAGCAGCGACGCGCGCTCGCGCCGGCTGCTGGTGCGCTGCAGCCGCCAGTTGCCCGGCGACCGCGACGTGCGGCTGGTCTGGGGCCGCGGCATCGCGACGCCCGAGGGTATTGCCACGACCGACGAACAGGTGCTCGCGTTCCGCACCCGGCCGGCGTTCCGCGCGCGGTTCAGCTGCACCCGGGCCAACCAGGCGGCGCAGTGCATCCCGGTGCTGCCGATGCGCGTGCTGTTCACCGCGCCGATCCCGGCCTCGATGGCGAAGGCGGTGACGCTGCGCGGCCCCGACGGACGCCGCTACGCGCCGCTGCTGGAAGGCGAGGCGCGTCCGCGCGAGGGCGGCGTCGGCGCCGATGCGGTCGCCGGCAGCGCGCCGGAGGCGTCGGACCCGGCCGACACCGGCTTCACCGATCGACTCCGTGGCTGGTGGTCGGCGCTCGGCGGATGGCTGCGCTCCGGCTGGCGCGACCCGATGGTCGAATGGGTGGAGTTCCGGGGGCCTTTCCCCGAGAACGCCACGTTCACGATCGAACTGCCGCCGCGGCTGCGCGACGATGCCGGGCGCCTGCTCGAGAATGCCGGAAGCTTTCCGCTCACCGTGCGTACCGACGAGGATCCGCCACTGATCCGCTTCGCGGCGCGCTTCGGTCTGGTGGAAGCCAATGCCGGCGCCCTGCTGCCGGTGACCGTGCGCAACCTCGACGCAGTCGGCGGCTCCGAAGGTACCGACGGGCGCATCCTGCGCGTGGATGCACCAGGCCCGCGCGAGCTGGTCACCTGGATGCGGCGCGCCGGGGAATACGGCGGTGGCGATGGCGCGGGACCGGGCCAGCGCTCGATCCTGCGCGGCGTCGAGGCGGCGCGCGAACTGCAGTTGCCGCGTACCACCGGCCCGCGCGAGTTCGAGGTGATCGGCATCCCGCTGCAGCGGCCGGGGTTCTACGTCGTCGAGTTCGCCAGTCGGCGCCTCGGCGCGGCGCTGCACGACACACCGGAAGCGCAGCGCCAGCGCAACGCGGTCGACAAGGCGGCGGCGCAGGGGCTGCCGAGGCCCACCTTCCCGCCGCCGGCACCGTCGCGCGACCCCTATTTCGTGCCGGCGACCGCACTGGTCACCAACCTGGTGGTCCACTTCAAGCGCGGGCGCGAAGCGTCGCTTGCCTGGGTCACCTCGCTCGATCGCGGCGAACCGGTCGAAGGTGCCCGGGTGCAGGTGCTCGACTGCGACGGGCGCACCTACCATGAAGGCGTCAGCGACCGCGACGGCCTGGTGCGGATCGACGCCGCATTGCCGGCGAACGAACGGCTGCCCGGCTGTGCGAGCGAGTACGACCGGCAACTCATGGTGATGGCATCGAGGGGCGGGGA
The DNA here is from genome assembly GCA_947458265.1 of Betaproteobacteria bacterium. Lineage (GTDB taxonomy): Bacteria > Pseudomonadota > Gammaproteobacteria > Burkholderiales > CAIKXV01 > CAIKXV01. The sequence goes on along the minus strand of CANGYF010000005.1, from coordinate 274,295 downwards.
CTTCACCTTCACCCTGACCGGCTGGGACGAGGGCATCGCGCCCTGGCGCTTCAACCTGCCGACCGCAGATGGCGAGGGACCGTGGTCGATGCGGGCGGTGCTCGACCGGTCGCTGCTGCGCGCCGGCGAGACCCTGCACATGAAGCTGTTCGCGCGCGAGCGCCGGCGCAACGGCTTCGCGCTGCCGCCGCCGGGGCTGCTTGCTTCGACCGTGGTCATCGAGCACCTGGGCAGCGAGCAGAAGTACGAAGTCGCGGTGCAGTGGGGCCGCGGCGGCAGCGCGCTTGGCAGCTGGGAGGTGCCGAAGGATGCGCGGCTCGGTTCCTACCGCATCGTCGTGCAGCAGCGGCTGCCGGCCGGGCGGCGCGGCGAGGCGCGCGAGCGCACGCATGAACTCGGCGAGTTCCGGGTCGAGCAGTTCCGCCTGCCGACGATGCGCGCGGCGCTGCGCCCGCCGGCACAGCCGCTGGTGGCCGCGGCGGACGCCTCGATCGACATGCAGTTGTCCTACCTGTCGGGCGGACCGGCTGCCGGCACGGCCGTGCGCCTGCGCACCGCCGCGACGCCGCGCTCGATGCGGTTCCCGGCCTACGAGGGCTTCGTGTTCGCCAACGGCGACGTGGTCGAGGGCGTGATCGGCAGCCGGTCGGAGGGCGACCTGCTGGACGAGCTGGATGCCGAGGCGGCCGTCCGGGACGGCCGGCGCATGCGCGCCGACGACGATGCGCTGAAGGTGGTCGGCCTGCAGCAGGCGACGCTGGATGCCGCCGGTGGGGCTCGGCTGCGGGTGGCTGGCCTGCCGCAGTCAGCGACACCGCAGGACCTGCTGTTCGAACTCGAATACCGCGATGCCAACGGCGAGACGCTCACCGCGAGCGCGCGCGCATCCTGGCTGCCATCGGGCGTGGTGGTGGGCCTGCGTGCGGACGACTGGGCGCGTACCCGCGACCGGGTGAAGATGCAGGCGGTCGTGGTCGACCCGTCGGGCAAGCCGATGGCCGGGGTGCCGGTGACGGTGGACGTGTTCCGGCGCGAGACCTTCTCGCACCGGCGCCGGCTGCTCGGCGGCTTCTATGCATTCGAGAGCTATACGGAAACCGCTCGCCTGGGCACGCTGTGCAGCGCGCGCACCGACGCGGCCGGGCGCATTGCCTGCGAGGGCAAGCCTCCGGCCAGCGGCAACCTGGTCCTGCGCGCGCGCGCGGTCGACGCGGCCGGACGGCCGAGCGTCGCCCAGCGCGAGGTCTGGATCGCCGGCAGCGAGCCCTGGTGGTTCGGCATGCAGGACAGCGACCGCATGGACGTGCTGCCGGAGTCACCGCGCTACGAGCCGGGGCAGACCGCACGCTTCCAGGTGCGCATGCCGTTCCGCTCTGCGACGGTGCTGGTCACGCACGAGCGCGAAGGCGTGGTCGATGCCGTCGTGCGCCGGTTGACCGGCGAGTCGCCGGTGATCGACGTCCCGGTGTCCGCGGACCATGCGCCGAACATGTTCGTCTCGGTGCTGGCGGTGCGTGGCCGCGTGGGCGACGTGCAGCCGACGGCCACCGTAGACCTGGGCAAGCCGGCCTTCCGCATGGGCATCGGCGAGATCGCGGTCGGCTGGCGAGCGCATGAACTGAAGGTCGAGGTGCGACCGGAACGCGAGGTGTACCGGGTACGCGAGCGCGCGCGCGTGGCGATCCGGGTGACGCGCGCGGACGGTTCGATTCCGCCGGTGGGCAGCGAGATCGCGCTGGCTGCGGTCGACGAGGCCTTGCTCGAACTTGCGCCGAACGAGACCTGGGCGCTCCTGCAGGGCATGATGGGACGGCGCGCGATCGAGGTCGAGACCTCCACCGCGCAGATGCATGTCGTCGGTCGGCGCCACTTCGGCAAGAAGGCGGTGCTGCCCGGCGGCGGCGGCGGGCGGCATTCGGCGCGCGAGCTGTTCGACACGCTGCTCGCCTGGCGCGGGCGGGTGATGCTCGATGCGAACGGCGAGGCGGTGGTCGAGGTACCGCTGAACGATTCGCTGAGCGCGTTCCGCGTGGTGGCGATCGCATCGGCGGGCGAGGCCGGTGGCGCCGGGCTGTTCGGCACCGGCTCGGGCACGCTGCGCACGACGCAGGACCTGATGCTGCTGTCCTCGCTGCCGGCACTGGCGCGCGAGGGCGACCGCTTCGATGCCGAGGTGGTGGTACGCAATGCGTCGTCGCGCGCCATAGAGGTGGCGGTGTCGGCGACGGTGGCACCCGGCCCGGCTGCGTCCGGTGGGCCGGGTTCGGCCGCCGGCATGCCCCAGGCGCGCGCGGCACCGTTTCCGCCGCAGGCGCTGCCTGCGCAGGCGCTGTCGCTCGCGCCTGGCGAGGCGAAGCCGGTGCGCTGGGCGTTCGAGGTGCCGGCCGGCGCCGGGGCGCTCGCCTGGGAGATCCTGGCCGGCGAACGCGGTGCTGCCGCCGGCGACCGGCTGCGCGTGGCGCAGCGCATCGTGCCGGCCGTGCCGGTACGCACGCTGCAGGCAACGATCGTGCAACTCGCCGCGCCGGGCGAGTCGCTGGCGCTGCCGGTGCAGCGGCCGTCCGATGCGCTGCCCGGGCGCGGCGCGATCGAGGTGTCGCTCGCGCGCACGCTCGGTGGCGACCTGCGCGGCGTGCGCGAGTACATGCAGCAGTATCCATACAGCTGCCTCGAGCAGCAGGCCTCGCGCGCCATCGTGCTCGGCGACCGGGCTGCCTGGAACCGGCTTGCGGGCGCGCTGCCAGCCTGGCTCGACCGCGATGGCTTCGCGCGCTACTTCCCGACGATGCGCGAGGGCAGCGATGTGCTCACCAGCTACCTGCTCACGGTGTCGGACGAGGCCGGCTGGCCGATCCCGGACATGCCGCGCCAGGCGATGACTGCTGCACTGACGCGCTTCGTCGAGGGGCGGGTGCTGCGCATGTCCGACATGCCGGCGGCCGACCTGGTGCTGCGCAAGCTCGCCGCGCTCGATGCGCTGGCGCGCAGCGGCGTGGCGATCGAGCCGCGCTGGCTCGATGCGCTGTCGATCGAGCCGCAGCAGTGGCCGACCTCGGCGCTGCTCGACTGGCAGTCGCTGCTGCGCCGCTCGGCGAAGCTGCCCGGGCGCGAGCGCCGGCTGGAAGAGGCCGATCGCATCCTGCGCGCGCGCCTGACCATGCAGGGTACGGTGATGGGCTTCTCCACCGAGAAGCGTGACCAGCTCTGGTGGCTGATGGTGTCCGGAGACGTCAATGCGAACCGGATGCTGATCGCCGCGCTGGACGATCCGCGCGCTTCAGGCGAGGACGCTGCGCAGGACCTCGCCCGCCTGGCCCGGGGCGCACTGGCGCGGCAGCAGCGCGGCCGCTGGGACACCACGGTCGCCAACGCCTGGGGCGTGCTGGCGCTGGCGAAGTTCGCTACCCGCTTCGAGGCACAGCCGGTGGCGGGCAGCACGACGCTGTCGGTCGGCGGCACGGCAGGGCCCACCAGGGTCGACTGGTCGGCTCCGGTCTCGGCGCCTGGTACCGGCCGCGAAGCCGTGCTGCCCTGGCCGGACGCGGCGGGCAGCACGCTCACGCTGGGCCACGAGGGCAGCGGCCGGCCCTGGGCGACCGTGCGCAGCCGTGCCGCGGTGCCGCTGCGCGAGCGCCTCGACTCGGGCTTCCGGATCGAACGCGAAGTGAGCGCGATCGAGCAGAAGGTTGCCGGGCGCTGGTCGGTCGGCGACCTGATGCGGGTCCGGCTGACCGTCGATGCCCAGGCGGACATGACCTGGGTGGTGCTGACCGACCCGGTGCCGTCCGGCTCCACGATCATCGGCTCCGGCCTCGGTGGACAGTCTTCGCTCGTGGCCGCAGCGCGGTCGGGCAGGCCCGGCCGCGCCGCCGGGCAGGTGGTGCCGGTGTTCGAGGAGCGCTCGTTCGAAGGCTGGCGCGGCTACTGGCGCCAGGTTCCGCGCGGTGGCTTTTCAGCGGAGTACGTGGTGCGCCTGAACCAGGCGGGACGCTTCGAACTGCCGGCCACCCGGGTCGAGGCGATGTATGCGCCCGAGGTGTTCGGCGAGCGCCCCAACCCGGCGTTCGAAGTCGTGCGATGAAGGCGCGGCGGCGGCTGCTCGTGGCAGCCAATGCGGCGTCGCTGCTGCTGGCTGGCCTCTACCTTCTGTCCTGGGCGATCGTGCCCTCGTTCGAGCAGGTGCGCGCCGGCACGCTGCCCAGCGACCGCTGGCTGCTCGACCGCAACGGTGCGCCGCTGCAGGTGCAGCGGGTCGATGAACACATGCGCCGGCTCGGCTGGACGCCACTGGCGCAGGTGTCGCCGGCGCTGCGCGGCGCGGTGATCGCCACCGAGGATCGCCGTTTCCACCGGCACCCGGGTGTCGACCTGCTGGCCATCGGCGGCATCCTGAAGTCGAGGCTGCAGGCGCCCGGTGCGGCCAGCGGGGGGGCAGGCGAGGGCAGCTCGACCGGCCGGCCCGGCGCGAGCCGGGGTGCCAGCACGATCGCGATGCAGCTCGCCGGGCTGATCGATCCGGCCGCGGCACCGGTACGCGGCCGCCGCACGATCCCGCAGAAGCTGCGCCAGGCCGCTGTCGCCCTGGCCCTGGGCCTGCACTGGCAGCGCGGGCAGGTGCTCGAGGCCTACCTGAACCGGGTGTCGTTCCGGGGCGAACTGCAGGGCATCGATGCTGCGGCGCAGGGACTGTTCGGCAAGTCGCCTTCGGCACTGGACGAAGCCGAGTCCTGGCTGCTCGCCGCGCTGATCGCGCGCCCGAATGCGCGGCCCGGGAGCGTGGCTGCGCGGGCCTGCCGACTCGCGCGCAGCGCCGGTGCCGGTGCCGGTGGAGATCCGTGCGATCGCCTGGACGCTCTTGCGTCCGCGCGCCTGTCCGGGCCACCGTCGATCGCGCCACCGGTCGCGCTCGCGCCGCACGTGGCGCGCCTGTTGTTCGCGCAGGCCGATGGCCAGCGCGGCCAGCCGCCGCTGGTGTCCTCGATCGACCGCGACCTGCAGCGCTTCGCCACCGATGCCCTGCGCGCCCAGCTCGAGGCGATCGCCGGCCGCAACGTGCGCGACGGCGCGCTGCTGGTGGTCGACAACCGCAGCGGCGAGGTGCTGGCCTACGTCGGCAATGCCGGCGAACGCTCGAGTGCGCGCTTCGTCGATGGCGTGGCTGCGCCGCGCCAGGCCGGCTCGACGCTGAAGCCTTTCCTCTACCAGATGGCGATCGAGCAGCGGCTGCTCACCGCCGCCTCGCTGGTGGACGACTCGCCGGTGGACCTGGTCGCGCCCAACGGCCTCTACGTGCCGAGGAACTACGACCGCCAGTTCACCGGCTGGGTCAGCCTGCGCACGGCACTGGCAGGCTCGCTCAACGTGCCGGCAGTGCGCACGCTGATGCTGCTCGGCCCGGATCCGTTCGCCGACCGCCTGCGAGCGCTGGGCTTCGCCGACCTGCGCCACGGCGGCGACTACTACGGCTACTCGCTCGCGCTCGGTTCGGCGGAGGTCAGGCTGTCGCAACTGGTCAATGCGTTCCGCACGCTGGCCAACGGTGGCGTCGCCTCGCCGCTGGTGATGCGGCCGGGCGAGGGTGCCTCCCTGCCGGTGCACCGGGTCATGGACCCGGCGGCTGCCTTCATCGTGGCCGACGTCCTCGCGGACCGGACCGCCGGTGCGCGCACCTTCGGCTTTGCCAGCGCCCTGTCCACGCGCGGCTGGAGCGCGGTGAAGACCGGCACCAGCAAGGACATGCGCGACAACTGGTGCATCGGCTTTTCGGACCGCTACACGGTCGGGGTGTGGGTCGGCAACTTCGACGGCTCGCCGATGCACGATGTGTCTGGCACCACCGGTGCTGCGCCAGTGTGGCAGGAGGTGATGGATCACCTGCACCGGGACGATCCTTCACGCGCGCCGCCGGCGCCGCCTGGCCTGGTGCGCCAGGCGACCGGCGCGGCGACCGGCGAGGCGATCGGCAAGGCGACTGCAGCGGCGGCGGACCAGCCGGAGTGGTTCATGGCCGGTACCGAACTCGACAGGGTGCAGCGCGCGAGCCGTGGCGGTACGCCGCGCATCCAGTATCCAGGCGCTGGCATCATCGTCGCCATCGATCCGGATATCCCGGCGTCCCGGCAGCGGCTGCTCTTGTCGGCCGGGCCGACGGCGCAGGGATTGCACTGGCGCCTGGGCGGGCGCGTGCTGGGTCCGGCCGATCGCCCGCTGCCCTGGCATCCGGTGCCCGGGCACCACCGGCTGCAACTGGTCGACGGGCAGTCGCGCATCATCGACGAGGTCCGCTTCGAGGTGCGCGGTGCTGCCCAGTCCCCCTCGGCAGCGCTGTCCGGGGGCTCCGCCTGGCCCGGCGCCAGACCGGTGCTGGCGCCGCTGCCGGGGCCTGCGGGGTGGCCTGCGCGGCCGGCGGTGTCGCCCGGATAGCACTGGGCGACGTGCTATTCTCCCACCGGTATTTCCATCCCGTCGACTCCTGGTTCAGACCCTCGAATGAACGATCCGATTGCGCCGCTGCCGGCCGACCATGACATCGTCCCGCCGGCCCGTCCGACGGCCACCGCGCCCTATTACGAACCGCAGGGCCGTGAGGTCGAGATCTTCGAAGCCGCGTACGGCAAGCGCCTGCCGGTCATGCTCAAGGGCCCTACCGGCTGCGGCAAGACGCGCTTCCTCGAGCACATGGCCTGGCGGCTCAACCGTCCGCTGGTCACCGTGTCCTGCCATGAAGACCTGACCTCCTCCGACCTGGTCGGACGCTTCCTGCTCGAAGGCAGCGAGACGGTCTGGCAGGATGGTCCGCTCACCCGCGCGGTGAAGGCCGGGGCGATCTGCTACCTGGACGAGATCGTCGAGGCACGTACCGACTCGACCGTGATCATCCATCCGCTGACCGACCACCGGCGGCGGCTGTCGCTGGAGAAGATCGGCCGCGAGATCACCGCGCATGAAGACTTCCTGCTCGTGATTTCCTACAACCCGGGTTACCAGACGGTGCTGAAGGACCTGAAGCCGTCGACCAAGCAGCGGTTCATCGGCCTGAACTTCGACTTCCCGGCAGAAGAGACCGAGCGGCGCATTTTGGTGAACGAGGTGCCCGGCCTCGACGCCGACAGCGCCGCGCGCCTGGTGTCGGTGGCGCGCAAGGCGCGTGCACTGAAGGACCACGGACTCGACGAAGTCACCTCCACGCGGGCGCTGGTGTATGCCGCGAACATGATCAGCGCCGGCCTCTCCCCGATCGAGGCCTGCCAGGTCGCGCTCATCAATCCGGTCACCGATGACATCGAATTGTCCGCGGCGCTGCTGGAAATCGTCAGGGCGCATTTCGAGTAGCGCCGGTCGCGCCCGACCCGGCGCACCCGGGCGAGCCGGCCACCGACGATGAATTTCCTATCGAGTCTCGGGCTCAACCTGCCCGAACTGATCCGGGATTACGGATATCTGTTCGTGTTCATCGGCACCATGCTCGAGGGAGAGACGGTGCTGGTGCTGGGCATGATCGCCGCGCACCAGGGGCTGCTCGATCCGCTGCTGGTCGCGCTGGTGGCGGTGGTCGGCACCTACATCGGAGACCTCGGGTTCTACGCGATCGGCATCTGGTTCGGGCAACCGTTCCTCGACCGCTTCCCGAGGGTCGAGGCGAAGGTGCAGCGGATCAAGGGCTGGATCGTCCGCTACGACATCGCGATCATCATCGTGAACCGCTTCCTCTACGGCTTTCGCATCGCGGCGCCCGTTGCGCTGGGCACGAGCGCCGTGCCAGTGTGGCGATTCCTGGTGTTCAACATCGCCGGCGCGATCATCTGGACCGCGGTGATCGGCGGGGCAGGGTACCTGTTCGGCAGTGCACTCGAGAAATTGCTGGAGGACGTGCGCTGGAATGACCAGATCCTGATCGGACTCGTCCTGGTGCTCGGGATCGGTTTGTGGATCGGCCGCTACATTGCGCGCCGCGTGATGCGGGGAGGTTGAGATGAGCGAGCCCTCGGTGCCGTCCGGCACTGGATCGAACGCAGAGATGCCTGGCGCAGCAGGCGAAGCGGTGCTTGCCGCGCTCGATGAACTGTCGAAGGTTTCCTTCGTCGCACACCGCGACGCGTCCTCGGCGCTGCCCGCGGTGCTTGCCGTCACCGGCGAAGCCGAGGCGCTCGAATGGCTGGCGGCCTGCCGCCGCCTGTTCGAATTCGACCGGGACGCCGGCCGGGCGTTCACCCGGGGTACGCCCGAGGCCATCTCGGCCTCGGGTGCGGTGCTGCCGTGGACACGCCAGGTGCTGCGCTTCCTCGAACTGCAGGGCTCCTGGAAGGCGATCGACGGCTTCATGTCCAACCTGGGCCATGCCTACAGTACGCTCGGCCCGATGGGGCAGATCCGCTGGGCCGACATCGGCTTTGCCTGGTGCGCCCGCCACGCCGACAGCGGCAATGCCTACTTCAGTACCCCGGTGCGCGACCTCGCGGGTCGCCAGGGCGTGCCCGGCATCGAGCAGTTGAGCGCGCCAGCCGAGGAACTGTTCACCACGCGCAGGCTCGGCCTGGCGACCTTCCTGCCCGGCGCGATCCGGGTGCGTGCGCTGCTCGGTGCCGGCGCGATCGCACCCTGGGCGCGGCGCGGCATCGACGTGCTGACCGCCGACCGCTTCCGCGGCGAGGCCTACTTCCGCCTCGAGTCCGAGGAGAGCCTGCGCCTGCTGCTCGACGACCTGCCCGGCTTCCGCGCCCAGCAGAACGAACGCTTCCTGAAGATGGTGCTCACGGCGTGGTACGGCGAGGCGGTCGAGGTGCAGGACAGCGGCTGGGCGCCTGACAAGGGCCGTCCGTTCGTCGAGACTGATGGTCGGGTGGTGCTCGCCCCGGTGACGCTGCCCGACCGCGAGCATGCGGTGCTCGGCGTGCTGCACGTGGCCGGCCACCTGCAGTTCGGCACCTATGCGGTCGCGCCGCTGAAGGGGCTGTTCTCCGAGCTCGGGCTCGACGCCGAGATCACCGAGGCACGCGCCATCTCCTGGGAGCCGCTGGTTGCCCAGTTCGGCGACGACGTGGTGCGCTTCAAGCTGCTGTTCGACATCTGCGAAGACCTGCGCGTCGACAATGCGATCGCGATGATCGCGCCGACCCACCTTCGGCGCATGGCGCGGCTCGCCTCGCTGGTGGCCATGCCCGAGGGCATCGCCCGCGACTACTACCAGCTCGCGCTGGGCACGCTGCAGTTCGCGCTTGGCCGGCCGCATCCGCTGCCGGCGCCGGTCACTGCCTTGCTGGCTCGGCTGCTCGAGCCGGATGCGACCGTGATCGACGCGTTCCGCATCGCGCGCCTGCTGCTGCCGATGCTGGCCGACCTCGGCCATCCGCACACGCCCGAGGACGTGCAGGACGCCTACCTGCCCGGACGTTCGCCGAACCTGGGGCGCGAGGTGAAGGCGGCCCAGGGCCCGGGCAGCCAGGCCGAGCGCAGCGAACAGAAGGAGTCGGAATCCGGCGAAGGCGAGGGCGAGCCGGAAGAGGACAGCGAATCGGTCGAGCAGGAAATGGGTCCGCAGGACGCGGAGGCGGACGACAGCGGCGGTGCGGCCGCGCATGCGCAGTCCGCCGCCAACCGCAAGGGCTCTGGCGAGACGAAGACCGGCGAGCGCGCGCAGCAGCAGGGGAACAAGGGGAACGGGCCCGACCGCGGGCTGCCCTATCCGGAGTGGGACTATCGCGAGAACCGCTACAAGGTCGACTGGGCCTGGGTGGCCGAGAAGGTGCTCGCCGAGTCGAACCCGGCCGAGGCGCAGCGCCTCGCCGACCGCCATGCCGGCACGCTCAAGCGGCTCAAGAAGGCGATCCAGTCGCAGAAGCCGACGCGTCCGGCGCCGCTTACCCGGCAGATGGACGGCGACGACCTCGACCTCGAGGCGACGATCCGCTATGTCACCGAACGCGTGGCCGGGCGCTCGCCCGAGGCGCGCGTGTACAAGCGGCGCGCGATCCGCAACCGCGACGTCGCGGTGACGTTGCTGGCCGACCTGTCGACCTCGATCATGCAGACCGTGGCCGACGGCAACGGCCGGCTGGTCGACACCATCCGTGCGGGCGTGATGCTGTTCGCCGAGAGCATGGAAGAGGTCGGCGACCCGTATTCGATCGCCGGGTTCTGTTCGAAGTACCGCGACAACGTCAACTACTACCGCATCAAGGACTTCGACCAGCCGTACGACGACCAGGTCCGCGCGACCGTGGGCGGCCTGTCGGGGCGGCTCGCTACCCGCATGGGCGCGGCGATCCGCCATGCGGTGCATCGCTTCGAGGGCGTGCAGACGCCGCGCCGCCTGCTGCTGCTGCTGTCCGACGGGCGGCCGGAGGATTACGACGATGGCGGCGACCGGCGCTACCTGCACGAGGACACGCGCATGGCAGTGAAGGAGGCGGTGAACGCCGGGGTGCATCCGTTCTGCATCACGGTGGACACGCTGGCCAACCAGTACCTGCCGCAGATCTTCGGCCGCGGCCACTACCTGGTGCTGGACGACGTGGGCAGCCTGCCAGCCAAGCTGCCGGAGATCTACCTGAGGCTGCGCCGCTAGCTGGCGGCGCAGCCCGGGACGGCAGTCGGTGGACATGATCGCGGTGGTCGTCGCGCTGCTGTTCGAGCAGTGGCGTCCGGCCACGCACTGGCCGGTGCAGCGGATCGATGCACTGCTGCGCGCGGCGATCGACGGCCTGCCCGAGCGCCTGGACGGCGGCCGCGAATGGCATGCATGGCTCGGCTGGTCGCTCGCGGTCGGCCTGCCGGCGCTGCTGGCCTGGGCGATCTGTGCGGCGCTCGGCCTGCTGCTTGGCCTGCTCTGCTTCCTGTTCATCGTCGCGGTGCTGTACTTCACGCTGGGCTTCCGCCTGTTCAGTCATCGCTTCACTGCGGTGCGCGACGGGCTGGCGGCGCGCCGGCTCGACCTGGCGGGGGCGGCGCTCGCGGATTGGCAGGGTGGCCCGCTGGTGCCGACCGGCGGGACGATGCCGGCGACCACGCCCGAGACGATCGCGCGGCAGGCGATAGAGCGGGGTATCGGCGAAGCCGGACGCTGGCTGTTCGGCGGCCTGTTCTGGTTCGCGCTGCTGCCCGGTGCAAGCGGTGCCGTGCTCTATCGGGCGGCAGACCGGGTCGCGCTGCGCTGGTCGGCAGGCCCGTTGGCATCGCTGCACCCGCGCTTCGCCCTGGTCTCGGCCACGGCGCTGCGCTGGCTGGACGGACTGCCCGCCCGCCTCGCGGCTGGCGGATTCGCGCTGGTGGGCGACTTCACCGGTGCGGTCGAAGGCTGGCAGGGCGCGAGCCGCGAGCGACCGGGCGAGCCCCGTGCGCTGATGGTCGCAGCGGCCCTCGGCGCGCTGGGCATCGGTACGAATGCACCTGCCGCGGAGCGTGCATCGTCGCGCGACGGCAGTGCCGGGTTGGAGGCCTCCAGCACCTTCGATGCATTCGACGGCGCCGGCTGGGACGCCGACTCGTATGCGGTCGCGGTGCGCCAGATGGACGGGGCGGCATCGCTGGTGTGGCGCAGCCTGCTGGTGTGGCTGGGCGTGCTGGGAATCGCGGCACTGATCTTCTGACCGCATACGCCTGGCAGACGCCTCGCAGACGAATTGGCATGCGCGCGTTTCGGGACATGGATGGCTCCCGTACTCACGATCCAGAATATCCCGGCACGATTCCCTTACGATAGCGGCCACGCACGCCGTGCCGAGGGCCGGCGTGACCGTCTTTCCCGGGAGTTGCCTTGACCACGATTCACCAGATCGAAACCCCAGCGCTGCTGCTCGACCGTGCATGCATGGACCGCAACATCCGGCGCATGCAGTCGCAGGTGGACGGGCTCGGCTGCCGGTTGCGCCCGCATGTGAAGACCAGCAAGAGCTGGCCGGTGGTACAGGCGCAGATGCAGGCGGGTGCAGGTTCGATCACCGTGTCGACGCTGAAGGAAGCCGAGCAGTTCTTCGGGCAGGGCGTGCGCGACATCCTCTATGCGGTCGCACTGGCGCCGAACAAGATAGACCATGCGCTCGACCTTCGGGCTCGTGGCTGCAACCTGGCGGTGATCGTCGATTCGGTCGCATCGGCCACGGCGATCGCCGCTGCCTGCGTGGCGCGACGCGTGCAATTGCCGACGCTGGTCGAGGTCGACAGCGACGGCCACCGCTCCGGCGTACGGCCGGGCGATCCGGTGCTGGTCGAGATCGGCCATGCACTGCATGCGGCCGGGTCGCTCGCAGGCGTGATGACCCATGCCGGTGGCTCCTACGACCTGGACACGCCCGAGGCATTGCGTTCGATGGCCGCACAGGAGCGCGACGCGGTGCTCGCCTGTGCCGCAGCGCTGCGTGCGGCTGGCCTGCCGTGCGAACGGGTCAGCGTCGGCTCGACGCCGACCGCGCTCTCGGCGACCGGCCTCGACGGCGTGACTGAGGTGCGCGCCGGGGTCTACGTGTTCTTCGACCTGGTGATGGCTGGCATCGGGGTGTGCGGCGTGCAGGACATCGCGCTGTCGGTACTGACCAGCGTGATCGGGCACCAGCCGGCGAAGGGATGGATCATCGTCGATGCCGGCTGGATGGCGATGAGCCGCGACCGCGGCACCGCGAAGCAGAAGGTCGACCACGGCTACGGAGCGATCGGCGACAGCGAGGGTGCGCCGCTGCCGGCACTGTGGATGAGTGCAGCCAACCAGGAGCACGGCATCGTCTCGCTGCGCGATGGCAGTTGCCCGGAGGACCTGGCCGACCGCTACCCGATCGGCACGCTGCTGCGCGTGCTGCCGAACCATGCCTGCGCGACCGCAGCGCAGTACGACGCCTACCGGGTGGTCGACGGCAGCACGATCGTCGAAACCTGGCCGCGGTTCTCGGGCTGGTAGCTGCGCGTCGGGTCGGCGGCCAGCGGGCCGCTGGTCACTGCGTCAGGGCGCGATCGGCGTGCCGCAGCCGCGCATCCGGCGACCGTCGACTTCCACCAGCACCGCGGAAGGGAATCGCGCTCCGCTGAGTTCATCCACGCACGGGTCGGGCAGGACCAGGATCACGTGCCGTCGTCCCCCGGCCTGCGCGGTGTAACGGGTGCTGCCGTATACCGGGCCGGGTGCCGGCGCGAGGTCCGGCCATTCCAGCCGGTCGTCGAGGGTGCCGTTGCCAGGCGCGCCCGACAGCACGACCCGGTTGTCCGGCCCGACTTCGAGCAGCCAGCCAGGGATGCCGCCCTGACCGCGGAAGGTGATGCCGCGGGCCCGGGCATCCTCGACCAGCGACAGGGCGCGCACCTCGTTGCAGTACACCGGCGGCCCGGGCTTGCGCTGGAGCATCGCCTGCGCGCCACGGTTCCAGAACAGCCAGTCCGGGTCCTCGAAGCGTGTGCCTGATGCGCTGGCGACCTGCGGCACGATCCGGCGCAGGTTGTCGATGCGCAGTTCGACCGTCTTCAGCCCAGGCAGCACGCGCGTGCCGAGGATGCGGCCGTCCTCGCAGCGCCAGCCTTCGGCCAGCAGACGCGGCTGCATGTTGGCGGCCGTGTCGGCGACAGCCTTCGGTGCCAGGAGGGTTCCCTGTACCGCTGGCTGAGCGGGGCGCAGCCAGTGGCAGCCGGGCAGGCTGGCCACCACGGCCAGAAGCAGGGCGGCCCGCAAGGTGATCCGGGGCGAGGCGCTGCGGACGCGGCTCGTGGCGCAGGCGACATCGGTCGGGCGGACAGAATCCATGCCTCGATTGTATTGGGGCGACTACCTGTCGAAGACGGACATGCAGTGGATGTTCGAGCGCGGCGATGCGGTGGTCTACCCGGAAGCGACGCAGGGCGCGTGACTTGCCTGCACGCCCTGCGTCTGGGGCTCAGCCGCTGGCCAGTACCCGCGCGATGAATGCCTTCACCATCGCATGTGCCCGGTCGGTCTGCGGCCCCGGATTCTCGATCCAGATATGGCCGCAGCCTTCGAACACTTCGCAGGTGCAGTCGCCGCCGGCCTTTCGATAGGACTCGGCGAACTTCACCTGGATCTCGGGTAGCACGTTGTCGTCGTCGCCGCCCTGCATCACCAGCATCGGGATCAGGTTGACCTTCTCGCCGCGATCGAGGATCTCCTGCGGATTGCCCTCGTGGATCGTCGCCGGCGGATTCCAGTAGGTGGACGATCTGCGCACCATGTCGGCCACGCCGCGCCGCTCTGCATTGAGGTGGCGTGCATAAGGGTCGCTGATCGGCGAGCGGGTCGCGACATAGCGCAGGCTGGCGTCGATGCCGGGGTGGCCTTCCAGCGGCAGCGCGCGGTAGCGCGGATCGTCGGGGCGCATCGCGATCAGCTGGGCGAGGTGGCCACCGCTGGAGCTGCCGAGTACGCCCACGGTGGACGGATCGCCCTTCCACTGTTCACAGTTCGCCTTCAGCCATCGAATTCCGTAGTGTGCGTCCTGCACCGATGCCGGGTAGGGTGCCTCGCCCGCGAGGGTCATGTCGATCGCCACCACCAGCAGGCCGCTGGCGGCCAGCGCCTCGTCCATCGGCACGTTGGCGAAGCGGTCCTTGTTGTTCCAGGCGCCCCCGTGCAGGTCGAGCACCACCGGGAAAGGGCCGATGCCCTGCGGCTGGTAGATGCGCGCCATCAACTGGCGCGTCGGCGTCCTGCGGAACTCGACGTCCCAGGTCCGCACTTCGAAGGTTGCATCCGGGTCGTAGCGCGTGGCCATCGTGGTCTCCTCACTGCTCCGGCATCGGCCGTGAAGCCGTGATTGTCGCCCGGTTCACGGCCGACCGTCCGCTGCCGCTCAGGACGACAGCGAGCGCGCGATGAAGGCTTTCACGACTTCTATCGCGCGGTCGGTCTGTGGCCCGGGGTCGTCGACCCATGCATGGTCGCAGCCTTCGAAGATCTCGAGGCCGCAGATACCACCGGCGGCCCGGTAGGATTCGGCGAAGCGTTCCTGCAGCCCCGGCAGCACGTTGTCGTCGGCGCCCCCCTGCATCACCAGCATCGGCGGCAGCTCGACCGGCTCGCGGCGGTCGAGGATGGCCTGCGGGTTCGCCTCCTGGATCGTCTCCCAGGGCTTGAAGTAGTTGTGGCTGTTGTCGATCATCTCGGTCCAGTTGCGCGCCTTTGCATGGTCGTAGCGCGCCTGCGGATCGCTGATCGGGGAGCGGGTCGCGACATAGCGTATGCCGCGGGCATCGGCATCCGGCGCTTCGGCCAGCGGCAGCGCGCCATGGATCGGCTTGTCCGGCTGCATCGCGATCAGCTGCGCGATATGGCCGCCGCTGGAACTGCCAACGATGCCGAGCAGGTCCGGGTCGGCATTCCATTCGCGTGCATGCGCCTTGAGCCAGCGTACGCCGAGATGGGCGTCCTGCACGTTGGCCGGGTAGGGCGCCTCCGGCGCGCGCGTCAGGTCGATCGACACCAGCAGCAGGCCGCTGGCGGCCAGCGCATGCGCCATGATCGGATTGTGCAGCCGGTCCTTGTTGTTCCAGGCGCCGCCGTGCAGGTGCAGCACCGGCGGGAACGGGCCCGGACCGACGGGCTGGTAGATGCGCGCGAGCAGCGTGCGGCCAGTGGCCTTGCGGAATTCGATGTCCCTGCAGTCGACGGGAAAGGTCGCAGCGGGATCGTAGGATGCAGCCATGGCAATCTCCATGCAGCCGGCACGCGCCGGGGCAAGGATTGTCACGCAGATTTCGAAGGCACGCAGGGATGCGACGTGCCCGGGACGGCGGACGGGCGAGGACGGCGGACCCTCGGGCCCGCCGCCTCCACGCTCAGAGGGCCGAGAGCCTCGCCAGCAGGTCTGCGCTTTCCGGGACCGTCCCCGGTGCGTAGACATGCGAGTGCCGGATCGTGCCGGTCGCGTCGACGATGAACACCGAACGGGCATCCATGCCACGTTCATCGTTGAACACGCCATAGTCACGGCCGACGTTGCCATGCGGCCAGTAGTCCGACAGCAGCGGGAACGGCAGTCCGCCGAGCGATTCCGCCCAGGCCTTCAGGCTCGGGACGGGGTCGGCACTGATCTGCAGGATTTCTGCGTCGAGTGCCTGGAATTGTGCGTAGTTCTCACGGAACCCGCTCACTTGATTCTTTCACCCACCGGTGAACGCGAAGGGCAGGAAGGTCACCACGGTGCGCTTGCCGCGGAAGCTGGCGAGCGTGAGCGTGGCACCGGTATGCGATGCGAGCGAGAAATCCGGCGCGGCGGTGCCGGGTTGAAGAGCGGCCATGGACGAGTCTCCTTGGGCGGGTCGCGGTGCGGGAAGGTGCACCGTGCCGCCATCCTAGCCTAGTCCATGCCCGCCGCGGGGCCGATGCCGCAGGTCAATGGCTGCGGCCGGGCAGGCCTGTGACCCCGTAACCGCTCAGGCGCCGCCCTCGGGCATCGCCAGGCCCAGGCCGCGTTCCTTCGCACGCTGGTAGGCGAGGTGGGCGAGCGCGATGTCCTGGCTGGCCATGCCCTGGGTGACGATCAGCGCGCGCTGCTTCGGGTCGGTGCGGCCGGGATGCCTGCCGCCAACGACTTCCGCTACCGTGGCGTCGACCCAGCCAGGGCCTTGCGCACCGAACAGCTCGAGCAGTTCCTTCTGCAACTGCTCGCGGCTGTCCACGACGAACAGGTCGGCCTGCTCGGCGTAGTCGCGACCCGGCTCGGCGGTGTCGAGCGTGGCCACGACCGCACCCGGTGCGATCCAGTCGGCCTCGATCAGCGCCTTGCCGCTGTTGGTGGCGGTGAGCACCAGGTCGGCGCCCGAGACCGCGGCCTCGATGCTGTCCATGGCGCGGGCCGGGACCTTGTAGTGCGACTCGGCGCGCTGCGCCAGCGCCTCGCGCGTGTGCGGACGGCGCGAGACCACGCGTACCTCGCGCAGCTTGAACAGCTTCGAGTAGTACTCGAGCGCGGTGGTAGCCAGGTTACCGGCGCCGACCAGGGCCAGCACGCCGGCGTCGGGCAGGGCGAGCTTGCGCGCGGCCATCACGATCGAGGCCACGGTGCGCTGTGCATAGCTCCAGGTCTCGTCGACGAAGGCCAGCGTGCGAGAGGACTCGGCATCGACCACGACCACGTAGCGGGTGGCGTTGCGCGAGTTCTCTTCCGTCGACAGGTGGGCCACCACCCGGAAGCCGGCGATTGACAGCGGGTCGAGGATGCAGGCCTTGAGGTGGTAGTGGTTCTCGTGCACGTCGCGCATGTTCATGTTGCGCGGCGCCGGCCAGCGGATCTTTCCTTCGGCATCCCAGGCCACCACGCGCTCGATCTGCTCGATCACGTCCTGCGAGGTGAGCAGGGACTGGCACTGGCTGGACGTCAGGTAGATGGGCGGGGTCTGCATGAACGGGCTGTGGCACGGTTTTGCACGGCCTCAAGTCTACCTTCAAGGCCCTGGCGCTGGCGGTGGCCAAGGCTCGGCAAGGGTCGGCAATCAGGGATTGCGTACCGCCAGCAGCCTTGCCGCCTGTTCGCGCATTGCCGGGCGCACGTTGCCGGTGATCGCGACCGCGGGCCCTGCGGCGAGCATCCGCTCGAACAGCCTGCGCACCTGCAGCGCGGTCACCGAGGCGATGCGCTCGAGCCACTCGTCGTGGCTGCGCGCACGGCCGAGGGCGAACAGGTCGAGCGCTGCATCCTCGATGCGGCGGCCGGCGCGTTCCAGCGTGCGCAGCCGGGCCACCAGAACCTGGTTGCGGGCACGCCGCAGTTCCGCCGGGTCGATGCGCGCGGCATGGTCGTTCAGTATCCTGGCCAGTTCGACCAGCAGTGCCTCGACGTTGGCCGGTGAGGTGGATGCCTCGACCATGAACTGGCCCCAGCTGTCCATCACGTCCGCCGAGCAGTCCGCGTGGTAGACGAGGCCGAGACGTTCGCGCAGGTGGTGCAGCAGCGGCGAGCTCATGCCTTCGCCCAGCAGCGCTGCCGCCACCCGAGCCGTCGGATCGTCGGCCCGCATCGACGGGATCGGGAAGCCGGCCACCAGGTGGGTCTGGCTGCTGCCGGTGACCCGGCGCACGCGCAGGCCACCGGTGAAGGCCGGCGGGTCGATGGTGTTCTCTTCGCCGCGCGGCATCGACTCGAATGCCGATGCCATGGCTGCGAGCGCCGCGTCGGGTTCGATATCGCCGATCACGCCCGCGACCACGTTCGCCCCGGAGTACTGCCGGGTGACATGGCGCACCAGGTCGTCGCGGGTGAAGCGCGAGATCGTGCGCGAGGTACCGATCACCGGCCGCCCGACCGGATGCGCGCCGAAGCTGGCCTCGTCGAACAGCCGGTACGCGATGGAGACCGGATCGTCCTGCTCGTCCGCCAGTTCGGCCAGCAGCACGGTGCGCTCACGCTCGAGTTCCGCCTCGGGGTAGGTCGCATGGCGCACGATGTCCCCGAGCATGCCGATCATCGCCACCGTATCGCGCGGCATCCCGTACATGTAGTAGGCGGTATGGTCCTTGTCGGTATGCGCGTTCACGTCGGCGCCGAGGCGCTCGGCATCCAGGTTGATGCGGCGGGCGTCGCGCGTCGGCGTGCCCTTGAACGCCATGTGCTCGATCACATGGCTGATGCCGTTGTCGCGTGCGGGTTCATGGGCGCTGCCGGAGCGAACGAAGACGCTCACCGAGGCTGTGTGCAGGCCGGGCGCGCGGATCGCGAGCAGCCGCACGCCGTTGGCGAGCGTGACATGGGGAAGGGCGTCGTTGCGGGCGTGCCGGGCGGTTCTGATCGGATGCATCCTGTCTGGCGGGACCCGATGCTATCGCAGTGCGCGCGCGGGCACCGGGCCGGTGCCGCTGCCCTGCCGTGGGGCATCTCGACCGCGCACGGCGCGCGCGTGCTAAAGATCCGGCCGTTGCTGCCGTTAACCTGAGATCGTTCGCGGGGGGATCTTCTGGCGAAGTGCGTACAGGGACGGAAAATGAACAGGAATGCAAGGATCGGGGTGGCGCTGCTCGGCGGCGTTGCGGTCGTGATCGCGGCATGGGCCGGTGGCAGCGTCTACGCCGGGCGGGTGGCTGCCAGCGAATTGCGCGGCCTGGCCGCGCGCGATGCGTCCGCCTCGAGCATCAGCATCGCCGCCGCGCGCCATGACACCGGCCTGTTCTCGTCCGCCGGAAGCTTCGAAGTACGTTTCGATGAACACTGCAACGCGCCGGGTGACACTGGCCGCCCGGCCCTGAAGGTCGATTACCGTGTCTCCAACCTGCTGCTGCCGGGGTCGATGATGCGCTTTGACTGGACTGCGGTTCCGGCGGGCGAAGCAGGGGCGTTGCTGGCCAAGGCCACGAACAATGCACTGCGCCTGGAGGGCCAGGGCACGGTGTCGTATTCGCGCGAAGTCGCCTCCAGCCTGTCGATGCCGGAACTCTCGCTCGGCAGCGGGCAGCAGACGATGCGCGTGTCCGCCAGCAGCGGGCAGGTGAAGCTCGCCGGCAATGCGCTGGGCCTCCAGTGGAAGACCGAACGCATCGCCGGCCGCGGTGCGGGCAACGCGCTGGAGCTGGCCAACCTCGGGCTCGACATCGACCTGAAGGACCGCACCCGGGGCACCGGCAGCATGGCCCTGAGCATCGACCGGGTCGGCACCGGGGTCGGCAGCGCCGAAGGCTTCCGCCTGGTCACCGCCGCGGCAGAACGCGGCGACCGTACCGACGTGACGATCACGCCGAGCCTGCGTAGCCTCATGGCCTCCGGCCAGAAGGCCAGCGACCTGTCGATGCAGGTCTCGCTGCGCGACCTCCATACCGCGAGCCTGGAGGCGATCCAGCGCATCGGCAGCGAGACCTGCGGCTTCAAGTCGCTCAAGCCCGAGGAAGAACAGAAGCTCAGGGCCGCGGTCCGCACCGCGCTGACTGGCGGGCTTTCGCTGGGCATCGACGGGGTCAAGGGCACCCTCGGCGACGGCAGCCTGGAAGGCTTCCTGAAGGTCGAACTGAAGAAGGCCGCCGATGCGGTCGCGGCCACGACCGGCGAGCCGACGGCGATCGACCTGGCGAAGCTGCTGGGCGCCAGCGGTGAACTGGTGGTCAAGGGCAGCATGGTCAATGCCCAGCAGCGGCAGATGGCCGTCAGCATGGGCTTCGCGACCGAAGTGCAGGGCGGACTGAAGGCTGCGTTCGAGTACTCGGAAGGGCTGCTCAAGGCCAACGGCCGTGCGTTCGATGCTGGCGCGCTGCAGGTGGCCCTCGCCACCGCCGATCGGCGGCTGAACACCTTCCTGGGCGTTTCCATGCCTGTGCGGGACGCACCCAAGAGCGCGCCGGTCGCCGTGCTCGAGGCTGCACCGGCTGCCGATGCAGCCCCTGCGGTCGCTGCCCATCCGGTCGCTGCCCCTCCGGTCGCTGCCCCGGCTCCGCTGGTGAACTCCGCGACGGTGCGGCAGGGACCCAACACGTCCATCTCGCCTGCGCAGTCGGGACCGGTCAATTCCGCCAATACGCGCTGATCGACGGAGCGGCATGGTGACCCGATTCATCCAGTCCTTCGCGGCCCCGGTGGTCGGCTTCGGGCCAGGCTGACTCGATCGCTGCGATAATCGGGTTTTTCCTGTCCCGCCATCTGCCGAGAAGGAAGCCGCCCATGCAGTCCGTCCCATCGTCCCTGTGCAGGTTCGCCGTCGTGCTGTCCACGCTGGCGCCGTTGCCGTGCTTCCTGCCGGCGGCTGCATCCGCGCAATCGTTCCCCGACCGGCCGCTGCGCGTCGTGATTCCCTTCGGACCTGGCGGCGGCACCGACAACCTGCTGCGGGTGATCGGTCCGGCGGCGGCAGCGACGCTCGGGCAGCCGGTGGTGATCGACAACCGCCCGGGCGGTGCATCCATCATCGGCACCGAACTGGTGGTCAAGGCCGCCCCGGATGGCTACACGCTGCTCGCCTCCGACAGTTCGGTGCTGGTCAATCCCGGCCTGTTCAAGGCGAAGATGCCGTTCGACACCGTGAAGGCGCTCGGCGCGGTGACCATGCTGGCCTCGGCGCCGGTGGTGCTGGTCACCCATCCATCGGTGCCGGCCAAGAGCCTGGCCGAACTGCTGGCGCTGGCCCGGGCGAAGCCGGGCACGCTCAACTATGCCTCGGGTGGGCTCGGTGCATCGACCCACCTCGCCGGTGAACTGATGAAGCAGGTGGCGGGCGTGGACATCGTGCACATTCCGTACAAGGGTACCGGCCCGGCGATGGCCGACCTGCTCGGCGGCCACGTCAACATGCAGTTCTCCGGCATCAGCAGCGCGCGTCCGCATGTCGATGCCGGCAAGCTGCGTGCACTGGCGGTGACCGGCAGGCAGCGCAATCCGGCCATGCGCGACGTGCCGACCTTCGAAGAGTCCGGCGTGAAGGGCGTCGATGCGGACAGCTACTGGGGGCTGTACGCGCCCAGCGGCGTCCCGGCCCCGGTGCTGGGTACGCTCAATCGCGCGTTCGGCGGTGCGATGCGTAGCGCCGCTCTGGCCGACCGGCTGGCCGATCTCGGCTTCATCCCGATCGCCAGCACGCCCGAGGAAGGTACCCGCCAGATGCGCGCCATGATCGCGCGCTGGACCGAGGTGGTGGACAAGGCGAAGATCAAGGCCGAGTGAACGCCATGCTTCGCAAGCCGGGCTCTGCGATCCTCGATGCCAGCGGGCTGGGTTTCCCCTGGGTCACCGTCGACCCGTTCCTGTTCTGCGCGCACCATGACGACCGCTACCCGCGTGGCAATGCCGCGCTTGGTCCGGATGCCTCGCTCGCCGGCCGCGATCTTGGGCAGGATTTCGGCCGCAAGGACGGCTGGAGCATGTACCACGGCCGGACCGTGCCCGGCTTCCCGGCGCATCCGCATCGAGGATTCGAGACGGTGACGATCGTGCGCCGGGGGCTGATCGACCATTCGGATTCCCTCGGTGCGGCGGCCCGTTTCGGCGGCGGCGACGTGCAGTGGCTGACCACCGGCCGTGGCATCGTGCATTCCGAGATGTTCCCGCTGCTCGAGCGTGCCGCTCCGAACCCGGTGGAGCTGTTCCAGATCTGGCTCAACCTGCCGGCCCGCAGCAAGATGGCCGAGCCGCACTTCACGATGTTCTGGTCGCACCGCATACCGTCTGCCACTTTCGCCGATGCCGAGGGACGCCACACCCGCGTGTGCTGCGTCGCCGGACGCGTCGGACTGGACGGAATCGGTGAGCCGCCCGCGCCGCCGCCGCAGTCATGGGCGGCAGATGCATCCGCCGATGTCGCGATCTGGACGCTTGCGATGGAGCCGGGTTCACGCTGGGTGCTGCCGCCGGCCTCGGACGCGGGCACCGGACGCACCCTCTATTTCTTCTCGGGTGCGTCGGCCACGGTCGATGGCACACGGTTCGATACGCCTGCGGCGATCCGGCTGAAAGGCGATGCAGCGGTCGAACTGGTGGCGGGCGGGACGGCGGTGGAATGCCTGTTGCTGCAGGGGCGGCCGATCGGCGAAACGGTCGCCCGGTACGGGCCGTTCGTGATGAACACGCGGCAGGAACTGCAGCAGGCCTTCGAGGATTACCAGCGCACTTCGTTCGGTGGCTGGCCCTGGCCGGACGACGCGCCGGTGCACGGTACGGCGCGCGAGCGCTTTGCGCGCCATCCCGATGGACGGGTCGAACGGCCGGAGGGTGCGGGCTGACGCCGACGATGCCTTGCAGCCTGCCCGGTCCCTCCCGGATTCAGGGCATCAGTCAGGCTTGACGCCGGCCGCCTTCACGACCTTGGTCCAGACGGCGATGTCCTCGCGGATCACCTGCGCGAAGCGTGCCGGCGAACTGGCGACGATCTCGGTGCCCTGGCGCTGCAGGTTGTCGCGCACCTCCGGCGTCTGCACCGAGCGCGCCACCTCCGCGTTCAACCGGTCGACCACTGGCCCCGGCGTACCGGCCGGCGCCAGCAGGCCGTACCACGCGATCGACTGGTAACCCTTCAGGCCGGACTCGTCGACGGTCGGCACCTCGGGCAGCAGCGGGGTGCGCGACAGCGAAGCCACCGCGATCGGCCGCAGCTTGCCTGCCTTCACATGCGGCAGGGCGATCAGCACCGTGGTGAAGGTGAGTTGCGCCTCGCCGGTGATCATGCCGATGATGGATGCGGCTGCGCCCTTGTACGGCACATGGGTCATCTTCACGCCGGCCATCAGGTTGAACAGCTCCGCCGACAGGTGTGCCGGCGTGCCGTTGCCGACCGACGCGTAGTTGATGTCGCCCGGCCGCTTGCGCGCCAGGGCGATCAGCTCGCCGACGGTACGCACCGGAAGCGCCGGATGTGCGACCACGATGTTCGGTACCGTCGCGATCAGCGAGATCGGCGCGAACGCCTTTTCGGTGTCGTACGACAGGTCGCGGTACAGGGTGGCGTTCATCGCGTGGCTGGCGAAGGTCGCCAGCAGCACATGGCCGTCCGGCGTGGCGCGCGCCACCACTTCGGTGCCCACGGTGCCACCGGCCCCGGAACGGTTGTCGATCACCATCGGCTGGCCGAGCGATTCGGCCATCTTCGGTACCACGATGCGCGCGACGGTATCGATGCCGCCCCCGGGCGGGAACGGGACGACCACCCGGATCGGCTTCGAGGGCCAGGCCTGGGCATGCGCCAGCGCCGGCAGCATCAGGCCGGCCAGCGCCGATAGCGCAGCGGCGGTGGCTGCCCGGTTCGGGCGGAAGGAGGGGGGCAGGGCTCGGGGCATGGCGGGCTGTCCTTGTGTGCAGGGGGCGGCCCGATTGTAGTGCGCGCACTGGCCGTGCCGCAGCGCCGTGCACGCCCATGGCATGATTCACGGGACTCATCGCCACGAAAGCCATCCATGACGCGCACCGCCCCGGGAACGGAAGACACGCTGGAAGCGCGCGCCCGGTTCTTCCATGACGCGTTCGCGCGCTGGCTGGCCGAGCCGGGCGTGACCATCGCCTGCGGGCGCTGGGCCGAGGGTGCCATCTCGGAGATCATGCCGATGGGCCGGGCGACGCTGCTGCCCGGCGTCTACGATGACTGCTTCTCCGGCATCCGCGAAGTACGGCTGGACGCACAGCCGCACCACCTGCACATCGACTTCGGCCGCGTGCATGCGTTCAGCTATGCGATCGCCCCCAGCGTCTGCATGGCCTTCAAGCCGTCGTTCGAGGTGCGCCTGCTGGTGATCGGCCCGGGTGGCCTGCCGTCCGACCGCTGGATCGTTTCGCTGATGCTGGCTGCGCCCTACAAGGACGGCGTGCTGGACCATCCGGCGATCGTCGCGTTCTTCCGGCGCGCGCAGCGCGATGCCGCCGAGCGTCCCGACCTGGTCGAACTGCAGGTCGACCCTGCAGTGCGAGGCGGTCCGGTCGCGCCGCAGATCCTGGCGGCGATCGCAGAGGCAACCGGGCAGTCCTCGGTGCCGTCCTGGCCGGAGGCGCTGGCTGCGCTGTGTCCTGCCACGGCCTCGAGCGCCGATCCGGCATCCGATCCCCTGTGCCTCGACATGCTCAGGCAGGCGCTCGCGCTGCGCGACGCCTCGCTGGTCATCTTCCGCGACCGCGCGCTGATCGAGTTCAAGACCGAGCGCCTCGACGGCCTGCACCGGCACGAGGAAGACGGGTATGTGTCCTGGCAGATCGGCGCGCAGGACGACCACCATTGCCATCTGTCGCTCGGTATCGTCGTCCGGGTGCTGTTCTCGGCCGAACCGGTGAGTTGCCAGGGCGGCGGGCTCAACTACACCGTGTGGTTCCTCAGTGCCGGCCCATCGGGAAACCCGTACCGGCGCGATGGCTACTTCTCGATCGTGCTGAACCGTCCCTACACCGGCGACCAGCCGCGACTGGACGTGATCGATCCGGTGTTCGACCTGTATCGCCGTCATCGGCATGAAGCATGGGTCGATGCCGACGAGACTTTCCTGCGCGTGCTGGCAGCCGGGGCACCGAAGCGCAGCGAGCCGGACGGACCGAGGCCCGGCTAGGGCCATTGCGGCAGGGGCGTCGGCCGCTCAGCGCTGCGGCAGCAAGACCGGCTGGCCGTGCGGCGTTGCCCGGGCCGCACGGTCCCACTCGTCGACCCGCTGGGACAGGTCGGCGGTGCCGACCACCTGCTTGCGCGCGACCAGGGCTTCGAGGGCAGCCAGCCAGCGTTCGTAGTAGTGGCTGCCGTCGTCCCACGCATCGTGCGCCTTTGCCCGGGCGATCTCTTCGGCCAGCGTGCCGGCCCACTCGGGCCAGGTGAATACACCGCGGCGATGCAGTTCCAGGGTCATCGCGAACGCCTGCGCCTCCCAGGGCGCCCGGAACACCGGGCCTGCATCGTCGCGCGGAAGGGCGGGCAGGGCGGTCAGGTCGACGGTACGGTCCGCCTCAGGCGGGCAGGAGATAGTCATCCCAGAGGTCCAGGCAGACGGTGTCGCGCGGCGCAGCCGCCTCGCCCCAGAGTTCGGTCGCCGCGAAGCGCACGCTGTACATATGCTGCGGCTTGCGGTCGCGGGTCATCGCATTGCTGTCGGCAAACGAGAACACGCCATGGTCGCGCTGCACCACGCCGCGCCGGCCGCGGGCGTAGCGCGGAAGGCGGGTATGGCCTTCCGGCTGGAAGTTGCGGGTGAGCACCGCATCGCCGACGCTGAACCTGGGCGCGACCTCGACCTCGTCCATCCGCGTGCGGCGCCGGGTACGCACGATGGCAGCGACCTGCTCCGGCCGCAGGTTGGCAGAGGCACGGTCGGGCGATGCCGGCCGGCCGTCGGCCAGTTCCGCCTCGTCGATCATGCCGCTCTCCACGAGCACCCGCTCCAGCGCGTACAGCGCCCGCTCGTAGTAGCTCGCCGCGAGGAACTCCGCCGGTGGCATCCGTTCCCGCGCGTAGCGTCCCATGTCGCCGTTGTAGCGGCGATGGAAGGCGCAGGCCATGCGCAGCGCGAACACGCGCCCGTGCCAGTATTCATGGAAGACGTGGTCATCATGCTCGATGACCAGTGGGCCCATGCCGTGCATGCCGCCCATGTCGTGGATGCTGTTCATGCGCCAGCACCCGCAGGAAGGATGACCGTGCCGACGCCGACCATCGAGTCACGGGTGACGATCGACGCCAGCTGCTCCTCGTTCCAGCCCTCGGTGCCAGCAGGGCGTTCGGGCAGCACCAGATAGCGCATCTCGGCGGTGGAATCCCAGACCCGGACCTCGATGTCCTCCGGGATGTCCTGGCCGAACGCCTTCAGCACGCCGCGCGGGTCGAGCACCGCACGGGCGCGGTAGGCATCCGACTTGTACCAGGCGGGGGGCAGGCCGAGCACCGGCCATGGGTAGCAGGAGCACAGCGTGCACACCACCAGGTTGCGCACCTGCGGCGTGTTCTCCACCGCGACCATGTCCTCGGCGTGCGACTCGATGAAACCGAACTCGGCGATCGCCTCGGTCGCGTTGGCCAGCAGCCGTTGCCGGTAGGCGGGATCGGTCCAGGCGCGGGCGACGATGCGCGCGCCGTTGCGCGGGCCGACCCGGTGCTCGTAGGTATCGACGATCTCGTCGAGCGTCTTCGGGTCGATCAGACCCTTCTCGGCGAGCAGCGATTCCAGTGCCTTCACGCGCAGTGCAGGGCCGGACAGCGGGCGGTCGTGGGCGCTGTCGCTGCCGTGGTCGTGATCGTGTGGGTGGTGATGGTCGTCGCTCATGATCCCTGCCCGGATGAGAACAGGATTCTACGCCGCTCGTCCGGTCACGCGGCCGCGCCCTTGCCCTGCCGCAGTTTCGCCAGCCGCTGACGGGCGAGCGAGGGCTCGGTCATTTCGGACTGGACGCTCATGAACGCGCACAGCTTGCCGTCGAGTATCACCGGTTCGATGTCGATCGACGCCAGGAAGGGCGTGCCGTCCTTGCGATAGTTCACGATCTCCAGTCCGCGGGCGGGCTCGCAGGCCTGCACGCTGCGCCGCATCGACGCGATGACCTCCGCCGAGGACAGCGGCCCCTGCAGCACGGCACCGGGCGTCATGCCCAGCATGTCCTCGATGCTGTAGCCGGTGCTGCGCGTGAAGGCGGCATTCACATGGGTGGTCAGGCCCTGCGCATCGGTGATGATGACCTGGTAGTCGGGCGCGGCGACAGGTTGCGGCTGTGCCGCCTGTGCCGCGGCGGGAAGCAGGCAACGGTCGAGCAGGGCCATGGCCTGGTCCGCCTCCACGGCTTTCGCGTACAACCAGCCCTGGGCCAGCCGGCATCCCAGCCCCTCGAGCGCCGCGGCCTGCTCGACGGTCTCGACACCTTCCGCGACGACATCGAGCCTGAGGGCGGCCGCCACGTGCAGTGCCGCCTGCACCACGGCGCGGTGGTAGGGACTTTCCCCGAGCTCGTTCACGAAGCTGCGGTCGATCTTGACCTGCTGCACCGGCAGCTGGTGCAGCGCCGCCAGCGATGAGTGCCCGGTGCCGAAGTCGTCGAGCGACAGGCGCACGCCCAGCGTGCGAAGCCGCTCCAGGGCCTGTCCCAGGCCGCTGATCTCCATGGCCATGGTCTCGGTCACTTCGAGCTGCAGGGCGTCGGCGGGCAGCCCGCAGCGCTTCAGCACCTCGTCGATGCGCCGGGGCAGGTCCTCGGCCAGCAACTGTGCCCGGCTCAGGTTGACGGACATGCGCAACTGT
The DNA here is from genome assembly GCA_947458265.1 of Betaproteobacteria bacterium. Lineage (GTDB taxonomy): Bacteria > Pseudomonadota > Gammaproteobacteria > Burkholderiales > CAIKXV01 > CAIKXV01. The sequence continues at coordinate 246,712 of CANGYF010000005.1, read as the reverse complement.
CCGGCCAGTCCCGCGCGTCGCCACCCCGCGAGCGCCTGGCAGGCCTGCTCCAGGATGGCCTGGCCAAGCACGCCGATCTGGCCGCTCTCCTCGGCCACCGCGATGAACTGCGCCGGACTCACCTCCCCGCGCACGGGGTGGCGCCAGCGCGCGAGCGCCTCGAATCCCCGGATGCGGCCCGAGTCGATCTCGACGATGGGCTGGAACGCCGCCCGGATGTGGCCGGCGGCAAGCGCCTGTCGAAGATCGAGTTCGAGCGACAGGGCGCCGGCTGCGCTGTGCTGCATCTGCGGTTCGAACAGGGCCCATCTGCCTCGCCCCAACCGCTTGGCTTCGTACATGGCGGTGTCCGCATCCCGCAGCAACTGCTCCGGCGTGCTGTCGGCACCGGGGATCGCCACCCCCATGCTGACCGTGATGACGAGTTCGACCCCACCGATCACGTATGGCTGGGCGGCGGCGTCCAAGAGCCGCTGCGCCAGGGCGCCGGCGGCTGCCGCGCTGTCGATGCCGGTGGCGAGCACGACGAACTCGTCCCCGCCCAGCCGTGCTGCGACCGGATCCTCGAGGTCGTACCCCAGGCTCACGATTCCGTCGGCCGAGCACAGCTGGCTGCGCAGGCGTATCGCCACCTGCTGCAGCAGCGAATCGCCGACCGAATGGCCCAGGCTGTCGTTGATCTGCTTGAACCGGTCGCAATCCATGTAGCAGATCGCCAGTTGCCGGGTCACGGCCAGCCGCTCTGCAAGCGCGGACAGCAGGGCCCGCCGGTTGGCCAGCCGCGTCAGGTCGTCGGTGGTGGCCAGACGCCTGAGTTCGGCCTGCAACTGCTCCCGGTCGCTCACGTCCGTGACCACGCAGTGCCAGATACTGGCATCGAGCGGCCGGCTCGCCGACAGTTGCAGCCGTCGATCCGGCTGGTGCAGCGGCGCGATCACTTCGGTGAAGGCCTGCAGTGTCGGCGGCGTGTGCAGCAGTCGCTGCATCAGCCGGTCGCGGCTCTCGGGGGAGAGCGCATCGAGCAGTGTTTCCGGGGCGCGGCACACCATGGAGCAGCTGACACCTGCCAGTTCCCGCAGCGCACCGACGGCGTAGGGCAGCACGAGTTGGCCCGTCTCCGTGGTGCCGATCTGGAGCACCGCCGCAGGCATCGCGCCCAGGCTTTCCTGGGAGCCGCGCAACTGCAGCATCAGCTGCTGACGCTCGCTGCCGGGCGCCAGCATGCCCACCACGCGGGGCGTTGCGGCCTCCGTGTCGCGGCGCCAGTAGGACACAACGGCTATCGGCTCCCCGTCGCCACCGTGGAACTCCAGCAGCGCCTCGTCGAGCTGCCCGCTGGCGCACAGGGCGGGCCACTGGGTCATCTCCCAGAGGGCGCTGTGTTGCGTGGTCAGCGAATGCGAGAAGGGCGTCTGTCCATCCAGGCAGCCCGAGCGCACGAGTCCCATCCGGTCTTCGAGCACGCCGAGGATGCGTCCCTGCGCGTCCAGATGGACGACCGTGACTGGCAGCGGCTGCCGGGCGGCCTGCGCATCGGCTTCGGTGACCCTGCGGGTCACCCGCGCCATGTCGCGCCGCCTCCCACGAGGCCTGCGACTTCGGACAGCACGGCGATGGAGGCGGCGACCGGATGCCCGAAGACAGCCACAGGCGTTTCGGGAAGGCTGCCTTGCAGGCGTTGCACGTTCAACGAGCCGGGCATGCCCATGTTCACTCCTGGGTGGGGAAGCCGTTCTTGCGCGCCGTCGGTGACCGCAGGGTTCTGGCGATGGATCGAAGCAGAACGAAGATACATCCTTATCGGCCGGTGGCGGCACATCTGTAGTGCCGTCCAGCGGTCGAACCGGCTCCTGCGGATGCGCCCGGCTACGCCGGTTCGGCCGCGATGTCCAGCGTGGTCACCCGTCGAAGCTCGCGCCGATGTACACCATCGTCGAAGGGCCGCCCGCGATGCATGGTCGCGAGGTTGTCCCAGATCACCAGGTCGCCGGCGCGCCATGCATGGGCGTGCACGAACGTACGCTGGGTGGCGTGGTCCATCAGGTCGCGCAGCAGCAGGCGACCTTCGGGGACCGGCATCTCGACGACGCGGGTCGCATGGGAGGCCAGGTAGAGCGACCGGCGCCCGGTACGCGGGTTGGTGCGTACCAGCGGATGGATCGCGCCCTTGAGGGCCTCCAGTTCCTCGGCCGAGAACTCGAAGCCGAGCGTCTGGCGCGAGTAGGCGATCGAGTGGTGCACGTGCAACCCATCGACCTGCGCGCGGGTCTTCGCGTCGAGCGCCTCGTGGGCGGCCCTCATGTCGGCGAACTCGGTGTCGGCATCGGCGGGCGGCACCACGCGGGCGGAGAGCATCGAGTAGCGGCCGGGCGGATCCTGGAACGACGCGTCGGTATGCCAGAGCCGGTTGGCCAGCGAGTACATCCGCCGCCGGTCGTCGGTCTGGCGGATCCTTCCTTCCTCGTCGACGTTGGAGATGTCGGAGAGGGCCTCGTTGTTCAGGCGATTGCGACCCAGCGCGGAAATGCCGGTCTTCGAATGCAGCACACCATCGAAGCGCTGTGCGAAGGCCAGCTGGCCCGCGTCGGTGAACGACTGGTCGCGAAACACGAGCACGCCGTACTGGTCCATGCCCGCGCGCAGCGCGGCCAGGGTTTCCGGATCGTGCAGCTGCATGAGATCGATGCCTTCGACCTCTGCGGCAAACAGGGGGTGCAACTGGCGGAATGCTGGTTTCATGGGCTTGCCCTGTGACTGACGTGGGTTGGCTGGTTGATCGAAAGGCGGAAACCGGGACAGGCTAGACGAGATCCGCAGACGCGCGTTCCGCCCGCAATCGCCGTGCATGCGCGTGCCGCGCGCGCAGCCTGCGGTCGGTGAGGATTTCACCGATCGCAGTCCCGACCACCGTCGCCACGCCGAGCAGCGGCAGCACCAGCGCGAGGCCGGGCACGCCGGCCACTGCGCCGCCGACAAACAGCATCAGCACGGATACCAGCGGATGCAGGTTGAGGCTGCGGCCCACCGTCGCGGGCAGGAACACGAAGTCGTCCAGCAGGCGCACGAACAGGAACAGCGCGACCGCCCAGTAGGCCATCGCGGGATCCTGCGGAAAGTCGGTCGCGGCGACCAGCACCACCAGCAGGCACCCCGCGATCGAGCCGACGAACGGCACCCAGGCGAGGATGGCGGCGATCAGCGCAAGCAGCCATGCGCCCGGCAGCCCCAGCAGCCACAGGCCGATGCCCAGCGCCAGCGTGTCGAGCGCGGCAAGCTTCACCAGGCCGGTGCAGTATGCACGGCCGGTCTGGTGCATCTCGTGCAGCAGGTCGAGCGTCTTTTCGAAGTAGGCGTTGGGCACCGCACGGGCGATCATGCCGTGGAAGCGGTTGCCGTCGCGCAGCAGGAAGAACGTGAAGAACGGGCCCAGCAGCGCGGCGGGCAGCCAGGTCAGCAAGGACACCGCCAGCGGATGTGCCTGCCGCTCCACGAAGGTGTCGGAGAACTCGTTGAGCCAGGTGGTGACGCCGGTCGACAGTTGGGCGCGGGCGAGCATCGACCAGCGTGCCTCGAGCTCGGCGAGCGTATGCTCGAGGAACCGCACGCCCCCGCGCAGGTAGCGCTCGATGCCGGCCTGCCAGTCACCGGCCTGCGCGCCGGCCCACGCAAACAGCGCGAGCGCCGCCCCGCCGAGCATCAGAAGAAAGGCGAAGGTCACCAGCGCGGCCGCGCTCTGGCGCGCCATGCCCGCGTACATAAGCCGCCGCATGACCGGATGGAGTGCGTAGGACAGGACGAGCGCCATCAGCGACGGCACTACCAGCCACAGGATCTGGTTGAGCGCCACGAGCAGCAGGCAGGTCGCGCTGAAGATGCCCACCCAGGCGACCGGGCCGGGACCTGACGTGGCGTCGCCCGGCCGTGGCTGCCCGCTGCTGCCGTCGACGGCGCTCACAGGTGCTGTTCGGTGCTCTGCCCGAGAAGCGTGCCACGCAGGCGCTGGCCGAGGTGGCGCGACAGCTGCAGCAGGATCTTGGTCGAGAGCCTGGTTTCGGTTTCGAGCAGCGAGATGAAGTCGCTGCCGAAAAACACCTCGAGCGTGGAGGGCTCCAGTGCACGCGCCTGCGCCGCGCGGGGGGCGCTGTCGAGCAGCGCAAGCTCGCCGAAGAAGCTGCCCGCACCGAGGGTGGCGATCGGGTTGTCCGGTCTGCCCTGGCGGCAGATCAGCACGCTGCCGGTGCGCACGATGTAGAGCGCGCTGCCCTTGTCGCCTTCGTCGAAGATCACCTCGCCGGGCAGGTACTCACGCAGGTGCAGCGCACCCTGCAGCACCTGCAGCTCGCGCCGGGAGAGATCCGCGAACAGTGACAGCGATGTGTAGGAAATTCAGCGCACCTTTTCGAGCATGAGCCTGGTGCCGGGAGGGGGAATCGAACCCCCACGATGTCACCACCGCCGGATTTTGAGTCCGGTGCGTCTACCAGTTCCGCCATCCCGGCAGGGAAGCCGGACATTATCGCCGAGCATCGGTACCCGCGGCAACGCCCGAACGACGGCGCAACGCCAGCATCCGGCGGCCGGGTGTGCTAAACCCCGCGCATGCGACTCTCCGACTTCGACTACCCGCTGCCCCCTGAACTGATCGCCCAGACGCCGCCGGACGTGCGCGGCGCGAGCCGGCTGCTGTGCGTTGGCGGCCCTGCTGGCCAGCACACGGCGCTGGCCGACCGTTCGTTTACCGAACTGCCGTCGCTGCTCGAGCCCGGCGACCTGCTGGTGTTCAACGACACCCGGGTGATCAAGGCGCGCCTGTTCGGCAGCAAGGCCACCGGCGGCCGGGTTGAGGTGCTGGTCGAACGGGTGCTGTCGGATGACCGCGCGCTGGTGCACCTGCGAGCGAGCAAGTCGCCCAGGCCGGGCATGGTGCTCCTGTTCGGCGACGATGCAGATCCGGTACGGGCGACGATGGTCGAACGCCGCGATGCGCTGTTCCTGCTTGCATTCGACGCCGGCACGCGTGTGCTGGACGTGCTCGAACGCCATGGCGAGATCCCGCTGCCACCCTACATCGAGCGCAAGCCGGAGCTGATGGACGCATCGCGCTACCAGACGGTGTTCGCGCGCGAGCCGGGTGCAGTGGCGGCGTCCACCGCCGGACTGCACTTCGATGCGGCGCTGCTGGCGGCACTCGAGGCGCGTGGCGTGCGCCGGGCGTTCCTGACGCTGCACATCGGCGCCGGGACCTTCCAGCCGGTGCGCGACGATGACCTGTCGAAGCATGTCATGCACCACGAGGCCTGGTCGCTGCCGCAGGCGACCGTCGATGCCATCGCCGCCACGCGCGCGGCCGGCGGCCGGGTCATCGCGGTCGGCACCACGGTGGTGCGCACGCTGGAGAGCGTCGCCGCGCGTTCGGCGGACGGTTCACTGGTCGCGTCCAGCGGCGAGACCGACCTGTTCATCATGCCCGGCTTCCGGTTCCGGGTGGTCGACCGCATGGTCACCAACTTCCACCTGCCGAAGTCGACGCTGCTGATGCTGGTGTCGGCCTTTGCCGGGGTCGACCCGATACGGCAGGCCTATGCGCATGCGGTCGCGCAGCGCTACCGGTTTTTCAGCTACGGAGATGCGATGCTGCTGTCGCGCCGGACGGACTGACGCCGGCGCGATTCCGGCTGCTGTGTTACACCCGCGTCCTTCGCCACCGCGATCTCGCTGTTGCTGGCGCGCGAGGTCGTCTGCGACGCCGGCGGCGAGCGTGCCAGCGGCCGCCCGGTGGAACTGGAACAAGGATGGTGCGCCGCGTTCGAGCGGCTGCGCGTGATTGAATGAACGGATCGGATCGACGGATGAGTGCAGCGGTTGCAGCCAGCGGGGCAGCGGCATGGGCCTGACCTTCGAAGTACGCGCCACCGACGGCGCAGCCCGGCTGGGTCGGTTGACCCTGCCGCACGGCACCGTCGACACCCCGGCCTTCATGCCGGTGGGCACCTATGGCACGGTGAAGGCGATGGCGCCGCGCGAGATCGTCGAGATCGGTGCGCAGATCGTGCTCAGCAACACCTTCCACCTGTGGCTGCGGCCCGGGCTGGACGTCATCGGCGACCACGGCGGCCTGCATGGCTTCATGCAGTGGAGCGGGCCGATCCTGACCGACTCCGGCGGCTTCCAGGTGTTCAGCCTCGGCGAGATGCGCAAGATCACGGAGGAGGGCGTGAAGTTCCGCTCGCCGGTGAACGGCGACCCCTGCTTCCTCACGCCAGAAGTCTCGATGCAGATACAGAAGGTGCTGAACTCGGACATCGTGATGTGCTTCGACGATTGCACCGCGTTCCCGGCCACCGAGGCGCAGGCGGCGCTGTCGATGGAGATGTCGCTGCGCTGGGCGGAACGCTGCCGGCGCGAGCACCGCGAGGTGCTGGGTAACACCAATGCATTGTTCGGCATCGTGCAGGGCGGCATGTACGAACACATGCGCGACCGCTCGCTCGACGCGCTGGCGCGGCTCGAGTTCGACGGCTACGCGATCGGCGGCCTGTCGGTCGGCGAGCCGAAGGAGGACATGATGCGCATCCTCCGGCACACGGCGCCGAAGCTCCCGGCCGACCGGCCGCGCTACCTGATGGGCGTGGGCACGCCGTCGGACATCATCGAGGCGGTGCGCCGCGGCGTGGACATGTTCGACTGCGTGCTGCCCACCCGCAATGCGCGCAACGGCTGGCTCTATACCCGGCAGGGCACCGTGAAGCTGCGCAATGCGCAGTACCAGCGCGACCTGCGACCGGTGGACGAGACCTGCAGTTGCTACACCTGCCGCAACTTCACGCGCGCCTATCTCCATCATCTGCAACGTGCGAACGAGATACTCGGTGCGCACCTGAACACGCTGCACAACCTGCATGCCTACCAGGTGCTGCTGCGCGAGTTGCGCGAGGCGATCGCGGCCGGTCGGCTCGCGAGCTTCGAATGGGGGGGCGAGGCCGCCGGTGGCAATCTGCCGGTGGCCGCGGAAAGTCCTCTTCCGGACCCGTCCGGCAGCCACGAAGGATGATAAAATCAAGGGCTTACGAAACGGCAGCCGCAGGGTCATCCACAAGGCCGTCCATGTCCGGGCAGGTGTTTGGCGGGACCGTCCGGTCGTCATGACAACAGAGGAGTTCCAAGGGTGTTGATCAGCAACGCGTGGGCGCAAGGCGCCGCCGGTACCGGCCAGATGGATATCCTGAGCCTGATGCCGATCATCCTGATGTTCGTGGTGCTGTACTTCCTGCTGATCCGGCCGCAGCTCAAGCGTGCGAAGGAGCACCGCACGATGGTCGCGGCCCTGGCCAAGGGCGACGAGATCGTCACCGGCGGCGGCGAACTGGGCAAGATCACCAAGGTCGGCGAGAACTACCTGACCGTCGAAGTCGCACCTGGCGTCGAGATCCTGATGCAGAAGCCGGCCGTGCAGACGGTGCTGCCCAAGGGCACGATCAAGGCAGCGCACGACGGCTGATGCCTGCGCGGGGCGCGCCTGATCCGGGCACGGTCCACCCGATGCCCGGTCAGCCTCGTCCCGGCTGCGTCTGCACCCCTATTGCCTGCGGCAAGGAACACCCAGCATGAACCGCTATCCGTTGTGGAAGTACACGATCATCGCGATCGCGATGTTCGTCGCCACGCTCTACACGCTGCCGAACTTCTTCGGCGAGGTGCCAGCACTGCAGGTCTCGCCGGTGCGCGCGACGCTCAAGGCGGATACGGCACTGCAGACGCGTGCGTCCGAAGCCCTCGCCGCGGCGAACATCGCGCCGGTCGCCTCGGTACTCGATGCCGGAAGCCTGCGCATGCGCTTCGCGGACACCGACACCCAGCTGCGGGCAAAGGACATCGTCGAGAAGGCGGTCGGCGACGGCTACATCGTCGCGCTGAACCTGGTGTCCAACTCGCCGGCCTGGCTGACTTCCATCCGCGCGCTGCCGATGTATCTCGGCCTCGACCTGCGCGGCGGCGTGCACTTCCTGCTGCAGATCGACATGAAGGCGGCCCTGAACAAGAAGGTCGAGGGCTACGTCAACGAACTGCGCACCACCCTGCGCGAGCAGAAGATCGCCTCGGCTGGCGTCACGCGCGAGGGCATGACCGTGATCGTGCGCTTCCGTGACGCGGCTACCCGCGAGAAGGCTTCGGTGGCGATCACCAAGGCTTCGCCTGACCTTTCGCTGCGCGAGGTCGAGGAGGGCGGCGAGTTCCGGCTGATCGCGTCGGTGCGTCCGGAAGCGCTGAAGCGCTCGCAGGAGTTCGCCCTGCAGCAGAACATCACCACGCTGCGCAACCGGGTGAACGAGCTGGGCGTCGCCGAGCCGGTGATCCAGCAGCAGGGCGCGGACCGCATCGTGGTGCAGTTGCCGGGCGTGCAGGACACGGCGAAGGCGAAGGAACTGCTCGGCCGCACGGCCGCCCTGGAAGTACGCATGGTGGCCGAGGACCTGAGCGACGTGGCCAGCCTGCAGGCCGGCGCGGCCGGCAACCCACCGTTCGGCACCGAATACTTCTCCGAACGCAATGGCGGCGGCCTGCTGGTGCGCCGCACCGCGGTGCTCACCGGAGAGCGCATCACCGACGCCCAGCCCGGCTTCGACGGCCAGACCGGCGAGCCGGCGGTGCACATCACGCTCGACGGCCAGGGCTCGCGCATCTTCCAGCAGGTCACCCGCGAGAACGTGAACAAGCGCATGGCCATCCTGCTGATCGAGAAGGGCAAGGCCGAGGTCGTCACCGCTCCGGTGATCCGTACCGAGATCGGGGGCGGCCGGGTGCAGATCAGCGGCCGCATGACCACGGCTGAGGCGCGCGACACGTCGCTGCTGCTGCGCGCCGGCGCGCTGGCCGCGCCGATGGAGATCATCGAGGAGCGTACCGTCGGCCCGAGCCTGGGTGCGGACAACATCGCCAAGGGCGTGAGCTCGACGCTGGTCGGCATGCTGCTGGTCACGGTGTTCATGTGCGTCTACTACCGGTTCTTCGGCGTGATCTCCGTGGCCGCACTGCTGGCGAACATGCTGCTGCTGGTGGCGATCCTGTCGCTCCTGCAGGCGACGCTGACGCTGCCCGGCATCGCGGGCATCGCGCTCACCCTGGGCATGGCGATCGACGCCAACGTGCTGATCAACGAGCGCATACGAGAGGAACTGCGCAACGGCGCCACGCCGCAGGCGGCGATCCACGCCGGCTACGACCGCGCGTTCGACACCATCCTCGATGCCAACATCACCACGCTGATCGCCGGCTTCGCGCTGTTCTGGCTGGGCTCCGGTCCGATCCGCGGCTTCGCGGTGACGCTGTGCATCGGCATCTTCACCACCATGTTCAGCGCGGTGCTGGTCTCGCGTGCACTGGTCAACCTCAGCTACGGCCGGCAGCGCAAGGTCGCGAGCCTCTCCGTCTAGTCCCGAACGGACACCAGGAACCGCCATGTTCGAAGTCTACAAGGTCACCCGCGCGCTGCCGTTCATGGCGAACGCGAAGCCGTGGTTCTCCATATCGGTGATCGCCGTGCTCATTGCCGTCGCCGGCCTGGCCTTCCGCGGCCTTAACCTCGGCATCGATTTCACTGGCGGCACGGTTATCGAGGTCACCTACCCGGAGCCGATCGAGGTGAACACGGTGCGCGAGAAGCTCGCGTCCGTGAACATGACGGATGCGATCGTGCAGAACTTCGGCACCGCGCGCGACGTGCTGATCCGAATCCCGGTGAAGCCCGAGGTGACCAGCGCGCAGCTCTCCGAGGTGGTGCTCAAGGCCCTGCGCGAGCGCGAGCCGAAGGTCGAGATGAAGCGGGTGGAGTTCGTCGGGCCGCAGGTGGGCAGCGAACTGCTCTACGACGGCCTGCTGGCGCTGATCGTGGTCACGCTGGGCATCATGGGTTACCTGGCGGTACGCTTCGAGTGGAAGTTCGCCGTGGGTGCCATCACGGCCACCGCGCACGACGTGCTGATCATCTTCGGCCTGTTCGCGATCTTCCAGTGGAACTTCGACCTCACCGCGCTCGCCGCAGTCCTGGCGGTGCTCGGCTATTCGGTGAACGACACGGTGGTCGTGTTCGACCGCATCCGGGAGAACTTCCGCAAGATGCGCCGGGCTACCGTCCCCGAGATCATGGACGATGCGATCACTGCGACCCTCTCGCGCACCATCCTGACCGGCGGTTCGACCATGCTGATGGTGGGCGCGATGCTGTTCTTCGGGGGCGACGTGCTCTATTTCTTCGCACTGGCGCTGACCATCGGCATCATCGTCGGCATCTATTCGTCGATCTTCGTGGCGAGCGCGGTGACCATGTGGCTCGGCATCTCGCGCGAGGACTTCATCAAGCCGGAGAAGAAGCAGCAGGACGCGCAGGTCTGAGCAGGCGACGATGGACACGCTGATCGCGCTCGGCCTGCAGGTATTCGACATCCTGCTGCACCTGGACGACTACCTTGCCTGGGTGGTCGAGCACTACGGCGCCTGGATCTACGCGGTGCTGTTCCTCATCATCTTCTGCGAGACCGGGCTTGTGGTCACGCCTTTCCTGCCCGGTGACTCGCTGCTGTTCGTCGCGGGCGCGATCGCCGCGGCCGGCGGGATGAACGTGCACCTGATGGTGGGACTCCTGATCGTGGCGGCGATCCTCGGCGATGCGGTCAACTACCACATCGGCCGCTGGGCCGGCCCGAAGGTCTTCCGCGGCGAGCCGTGGTGGGGCGAACGCTTCTTCAAGGCCGAGTACCTGCAGAAGACGCAGGCGTTCTACGACCGCTATGGCGGCAAGACGATCATCATCGCGCGCTTCATCCCGATCGTGCGCACCTATGCGCCGTTCATCGCCGGCGTGGCGAAGATGCCGTACCGCAGCTTCGCGCTGTACAACGTCAGCGGTGGCGTGCTGTGGGTGGTGTCCCTGAGCTATGCCGGCTACCTGTTCGGCAACATCCCGTGGATCAAGGACAACCTGACGCTGGTGATCCTGGCGATCATCTTCCTGTCGATCCTGCCCGCGATCATCGAGGTGATGCGCGCGCGGATGGGCAAGGCACCGTCGGTGCCTTGAGGGTAGCCCTCAGACCAGCCGCGCGAGGTCTGCTGCCTTGCCGATATAGGTCGCCGGCGTCAGTGCCAGCAGGCGATCCTTCGCGTCTTCGGGCAAGTCCAGGGTGCGGATGAAGGCGCGCAGGTCCGTCTCGGTCATATGCCCCTTGCCGCGGGTGAAGGCCTTCAACTGCTCGTAGGGCTCGGGCAACCCGTAGCGGCGCATCACGGTCTGGATCGGTTCGGCCAGCACTTCCCAGGCATCGTCGAGGTCGCGTGCCAGCGCGGCTGGGTTCGCGGCCAGCTTGTTCAGCCCGCGCAGGCAGGAGTCGAACGCGAGCAGCGAATGCCCGAACGCCACGCCGAGGTTGCGCAGGGCGGTCGAATCGGTCAGGTCGCGCTGCCAGCGCGACACCGGCAGCTTGTCGGACAGGTGGCGCAGCATCGCGTTGGCGATGCCGAGGTTGCCCTCGGAGTTCTCGAAGTCGATCGGGTTGACCTTGTGCGGCATGGTCGATGAGCCTACTTCGCCTTCCTTCACCTTCTGGGTGAAGTAGCCGAGCGAGATGTAGCCCCAGATGTCGCGGTTCAGGTCGACCAGGATGGTGTTCGCGCGCGCAAAGGCGTCGAGCAGTTCGGCCAGCGCATCGTGCGGCTCGATCTGCGTGGTGTACGGGTTGAGCTCGAGGCCCAGGCGCTCGACGAAATCGTGGGCGAATTTCTCCCAGTCGAAGTCGGGATAGGCGACCTTGTGCGCGTTGTAGTTGCCCACCGCGCCGTTGATCTTTCCGGTGACCCGGATGTGGGTGATCCGGTCGCGCGCGGTGCGCAGGCGCCAGGCGAAGTTGGCCATCTCCTTGCCCAGCGTGGTCGGCGAGGCCGGCTGACCGTGGGTACGCGACAGCATCGCGAGGTCGGCATGCTCGTGCGCCAGTTCGCGCAGCCGGCACGCCAGCTTGTTCAGCATGGGCAGCATCACGTCTTCGCGCGCGCCGCGCACCATCAGCGCATAGGACAGGTTGTTGATGTCCTCGGAGGTGCAGGCGAAGTGGATGAAGCCTGCCGCCTTCGCGATCGCAGGATGGCCGGCGAAACGATCGCACAGCCAGTACTCGACCGCCTTCACGTCGTGGTTGGTGCGCGCCTCGATGTCCTTCACTGCCTTCGCATCAGCCACGGAGAAGGTGCGCACCGCCTCGTCGAGCGCGGCGATCGCCTCCGGCGGGAACGATTCGACCTCAGTGAAGTGCGGCTCGGCCGCCAGTGCCTTCAGCCATTCGACCTCGACCAGCACGCGGTTGCGGATCAGCGCGAACTCGGAGAAGTGCGACTGCAGCTGCTGCAGCTTGGCGGCGTAGCGGCCATCCAGTGGCGAGACGGCGGTGAGGGAAGTCAATGCGGCCAGCGCGGCGGTTTCAGCGTTCGACATGTTTGCTCGCAGTTCCGGGCGTGCTGCAATGCAACGGCCCACGGTGGCAGGATCGTAGCACGCAGGCGTGGAGCGGTTGCTGCGCGGGCGGGGCAGGCCTGCGGGTCAGCCGCGGGTGGGCAGGGCCGCCTGCTGTTCGGCCCACCAGGCGCGCAGCACGCCCTGGGTACCGCCCTGGCGGATGATCTCCAGCGCACGCTCGGGTAGCGGCTTGAAGGCCTGGCCGCTGCCACGCGTGTGGTTGAAGAATTCGCCGCTGCGGAAGTCGATCTCGACCTCGTCGCCGTCGTCGACCAGGGCTGCGATGCCGGTGCAGCCAGTCATGAAGGTGAAGCCCAGGCCGATCATGGCCCGGTAGGTGTTGTAGGGCATCGATTCGCAGGCGAGCGCCAGCCCCATCGCCTTCATCGCGACATAGGCCTGGATATGCGCCTTGCCCTTGCCGAAGTTGCGCCCGGCGACCACCAGGTCACCGGGCTTCGCCCGCTGGTGGAAGTCGGGCCGGGTGGTCTCGAACAGGTGCGGGATCAGCACCTCGGGATCCATCACGCGCCGGATCACGTAGTCGAACGAGATCATCTGCGCGTCGTGCTCGACATCGTCGCCGAAGCGATGGCAGGTGCCGCGGTAGTGCCAATCGACCGGGTTCATGCTGGCGCTCCCGTGATCCGGCCGGCGATGGCCGACGCAGCCACCGTGGCGGGGCTGCCGAGATAGCACTTCGAATCCTTCGGTCCCATGCGACCGGCATGGTTGGTGGCGGCGGTGGAGATCGATACCTCGCCGGCATCCATCAGGCCCATGTTGCCGCCCGCGCACGGGCCGCAACCGGCCGGCAGCACCATCGCGCCGGCTGCCATGAACACGTCGGTCAGGCCCTGCTCGGCCATCCGGCGCGCGCATTGCACCGTGCCCGGCACCACGAACAGGCGGGTGCCCTCGGCGACCCGGCGTCCCTTCAGGATGCGGGCAGCGACCTCGAAGTCTTCATACATGCCGGAGCCGCAGGCGCCGATGTATGCATGCTGCACCGGCAGGCCGGCGACTTCGGACAGGTCGACCGCATTGGACGGGCTGCCCGGCAGCGCCACCTGGGGTTCCAGCGTGGACAGGTCGAAGGTGAACTCGGCTTCGTAACGTGCGTCGGGATCGCTGTACACCGGTTCGAACGAGGCCTGTGCACGCTGCCGGCACCACTCGAGCACGCGTGCCGAGGGCGGCACGAACACGCCTGCCACGCCGGCTTCGGTCGGGGTATTGCACAGCGCGACCCGCTCGTGCACATCGAGCGGGTCGAGCCCGTCGCCGGCCAGTTCAAGGTATCGGTAGTCGATGTCGATCGCCTGCGGTCCGTTCAGCAGCGCATGGGTCAGACGGAAGCCGGCATCCCTGCAGGACACGCCGGGTCTCAGGCGGCCGGTGAGGGTGACCTTCACCGAAGGCGGCACGGTGGTCCACAGCGTTCCCATCGCCAGCACGCTGACCACCTCGGGGCCTGCGCGTACCGGCACCGCGCCGATCGCGCCGAAGTTCGAGCAGTGCATGTCGCTTGCGAACATGAACATGCCCGGCGTGACCAGCCCGGTTTCCATCGGAAAGATGTGGCCGTGCCCGCCCTGGCCGACATCGAAAAAGCGCCCGACGTTCCAGTCGCGCGCGGCCTTGCGGATCGCCACGCCCCGTGCGGCGGCGCGCGGGCTCAGGTAGAGCACTTCATGGTCGGTGGCGAACACCACGCGCTCGGGGCGCGTGATGCGGTCGATGCCCAGGGCATCAAGCTCTCGCCGCGCCCCCTCGACATGGCCATCGTGCAGGAACACCAGCGCCGGCTCCGGATAGACGACATCCCAGGGCTCGACCGATGCGGCGCCGCTGGCGCGCGCCAGCACCTTCTCGACGGCGGTCATTCCCATGGCGGGGTCCGGTGGCTCGAACTGGTGTTCATCGAGGTGGCGTTGATGGACGTGGAGCTCATTCCTGCGGGATCTTCGCCGCGGCGATCACCTTCGCCCACTTGTCCTTCTCGGACGCGATGAATCGGGTGAACTCGTCGGGCGTGTTGCCGACCACCTGGAATCCGTCCTCGGTCAGCCGGGCGCGCACCTCGGTGGACCCGAGAGCCTTCACGAACTCGGCGTGCAGCCGGCGGATGATCTCGGCCGGCGTACCTGCGGGGGCCAGCACGCCATGCCAGTTGATCACCTCGTAGCCGGGCAGGGTGTCGTTCATCGCGGCGAGTTTGGGCGCGTTCGGGATCGACTTCGATCCGGTATGGGCGATCGCACGCAGCTTGCCCGAATTGACCAGCGGCCACGAGGTGCCCTGGCCGCTGAACATCATCGACACCTCGCCGCCCACCACGGCCATCGTCGCCGGTCCGGTGCCCTTGTAGGGCACATGCAGCACGTCGACCTTGCCGAGGCTCTCGAGCAGCGCGCCACTGAGGTGCGAGGCGCTGCCGCTGCCGGCAGAGGAGTAGGTGAGCTGCCCGGGGCGCGTGCGTGCGATCGCGAGCACGTCCTTCAGGGTCTTCGCCGGGAGCGACGGAGGCACCACCAGCATCAGCGGGCTCGCGATGGCGAGGGTGATCGGCGCGAAATCGCGGATCGGATCGTAGGGCAGCTTGCGGTAGAGCGCCGGGTTGATCGCCAGCGTTCCGACATGCCCCATGAACAGCGTGTAGCCATCGGGCGCAGCGCGTGCAGCAACCTCTGCGCCGATGTTGCCACCGGCACCGGCGCGGTTCTCGATCACCACGGTCTGGCCGAGGCCTTCGGAGGCGCGCGCCCCCAGTGCCCGCGCGACGATGTCGGTCGAGCCTCCGGGCGCAAAAGGCACCACGATGCGCAGCGATTTCACCGGCCAGGCCTGTGCCTGTGCCTGCGCAGCCGCTGGCAAGCTGGCCACCGCAAAAGCGGTCGCGAGCATGCCGATGTCCGGCAACCTGTGTCCCATCGATGACTCCTCGAGGCGGCTCGGTGGCCGGGCGTACAATCTTAGCAAAGGTGGCCCGGCGCCACGGACGGAGGAGGCAGATCGTGCAGGGACAGAGCAGCGGCAGCATCGTCGTGATCGTTGCGCCCACCGGTTCGCGCTACATGAAGGCCGACCATCCCCAGATACCGCTGTCCCCGCGCGAGATCGCCGAGGACGTCGCCGCCTGCGTGGAGGCCGGCGCATCGGTCGCCCACCTGCATGCGCGCGGACCCGATGGCCGGTCCACCCAGGATCCCGAGGTGTACCGGGAGATCATCGAGCGCATCCGCGAACGCACCGACGTGGTGATCCAGCTCTCCATCGGTGCCAAGGGCTTCACGGTCGACGAGGCGCTGCGGCCGCTGGTGCTCGAACCCGAGATGGCGTCGCTGCCGATGCGCAATGTCGCCACGCAGCCGGACGATGTGTTGCAGATGGCCGCGGCGATGAAGCAGCGCGGCGTGGTGCCGAGTATCGACGGTTCCTCGCTGGCGATGTTCGAGGCGGTCGGTGCGTTGCGGCGCGACGGCGTGTTCGCCGATCCGCTGTGCCTGGGTTTCATCCTCGGCGAGCCGGCCACGCTCGACGAGGCGCAGGCACGCCTGCAGTCGTTCGCCGCGGCAGCGCCCGCGGGGGCCATGTGGTGGTGCGCGAAGGGCGGTGCATTCGCCGCCGAGGTTGCTGCTGCCGCGGTGCTCATGGGCGGCCACCTGCGGGCGGGGCTGGAGGACGTGGTGCCAACCCCGGGTGCCCCGGCGGTGGGCAACGTGGAACTGGTGCGCCGGGTGGTGGATATCGCGCGCGCACAAGGCAGGCCGACGGCGACCGCCGCCGAGGTGAGGGCGATGTTCAGGGCGGCGCGCGACTGATCAGCCGCCTGCCGTGCCGACCACGGCGGTGACCTTGCCGCTGCGCAGGTCATCGGCCACCGCTTCGGCGCTGCGCTGCCCGGACGGGCCGTAGCCGCCACCCCCGGGCGTGAACACGCGCAGCCGGTCGCCCGCCTGCAGCACCAGCATGCCCTTGGACGGTACCGTCTCCACGCGGCCATCGACACGCACGATCTCGGAGGTGGCCAGCGCGCCGTCGCTGCCACCTGCGAGGCCGGGTGCCTGCGCATAGTGGCGCTCGCCGCGATGCGAGATCGACACCGGTCCATGCAGCACGAGGTATTCGCGTTCCAGTCCGCAGCCGCCGCGGAAGGTACCGGCCCCGCCAGAGTCGGGACGGATCGCACAGCGCAGCAACCGGATCGGGGCCTCGAGTTCCAGCACCTCTGCATTGAGGCTCATGCCATTGGTCATGTCGGTCGCGATGCCGTCGATGCCGTCATGGCCGAGTGCCGCACCGCTGCCGCCGTTGATCAGATCGGTGACCACGAAGCGCCGGCCGGGCGCTGGCCTGTCATCGGCTGCGCCTGCCGAGCCGGGTTCGCGCGGCCATTCGCCACCGAACGCCAGCACCAGCACCGAGGCTGCCGAAGCCGCCGGAAAGCGCTCCGGCAGGACCTGCGCCAGCGCGCCGACGATGCATGAAGCAATGCGCTTCATAACCGGCGTGCGGCCGTTCACCGGTGCCGGTGCATCCGGGTTGACCAGGCTGCGCGGGGGCAGCTTCACCGTCACCGGCCGGAAGCAGCCGCCATTGGTCGGGATCGCCGGATCGGTGATCGCACGCACGCCGTAGAACGCGGCCGAGTGCACGCCCGAGGGCACGATGTTCAGCGGGCCGCGAACCTGCGGGCTGGTGCCCTCGAAATCGAACGACACGTTGCCCTTGCCGTCGAGGGTGACCGCGACTTCGATGCGGATGCGCCGGTCGAGGTCGATACCGTCGTTGTCCAGGAAGTCGACGTAGTGGTAGGTGCCGGCGGGCAGCGCCGCCAGGGCCTTGCGGGTCATCGCCTCGGAGCGGTCGAGCAGTTCGGCGAACAGGGCGGTGAGCTGCGGCCAGCCGTAGCGCGCACCGGTCTCGGCCAGCCGGCGCAACGCGATCTTGCCTGCGGCCAGCTGGGCGTTGAGGTCGCCCTGCAGCGTGTCGGGCAGGCGCACGTTCTGTCGGATCAGGCGCAGCAGCCCGTCGTCGATCACGCCGCGATGCATCAGGCGCAGCGCCGGCAGGCGCAGGCCCTCGTGGAAGATCTCGGTCGCATGCGTGGGCACCGAGCCGGCCATGATGCCGCCGACATCGACCTGGTGTGCCATCGAAGCGCTCATCGCGACCACCCGCCCGTCGATCACCAGCGGCATCACCAGCGCGATGTCTGGCAGGTGGGTGCCGCCGAGGTAGGGGTCGTTCATGATGAAGACGTCGCCGTCTTCCATCGAAGACACAGGGTACTGCGCGAGGATGCTGCGCACCGAGAACACCAGGGAACCGAGGTGGCTCGGGTTCGAGCGCGACTGCGCGATCACCGTGCCGTCGGCATCGAACAGGCTGCACGAGGCATCGAGCGCCTCCTTCACCACCGGCGAGAACGAGCCACGGATCAGGCTCCACTGCATTTCCTCGACGATGCTCTCGAGGCGGTAGCGGATCACCTCGAGCAGGACGGGATCGGCGCCGGGCGAGGGCAGCGCTGTCGGAGGAAGCGATTCAGGAACGCGGGTCTGGGTCATTGCAGCGAGGACAGGGCGGTGGAGACAGGCCCACGCGTCGCAGGACCCGGCGCGCCTGACGATCCGTCTGGCGCGCGCACGAGGATGACTTCCCCCCCGGGTGCGACTTCGCCAGTCCAGCCGCCGGGTACGAGCGTGGTCGTATCGACCTGCTCCAGAAGCGCAGGTCCACTGAAGCGCTCACCGGCGACAAGCCGTGAGCGGTCGATGATCCGGGCCTCTACCGGTGCAACAAGACCCGGCAGCCATACCGCACGGCTGCGCTGCGTGGCGGCACCGTTGGCCGTGGCCGCGATGCCGGCGCCCTGTGCCGCGCCTGAGCCGTGGCCGGGCTCGATGCCATGCACGCTGCGCAGATTCACGATGCGCGCGGGTTCGCGCGAGCTGTGGCCGTAGAGGCGCTCGTGCGCGAGCAGGAAATCCTCGTACAGCCGCTCGAGCATCGTCGACGGGTCGCCGGAGGCCAGCGGTACCGTGACGTAGCTCGACTGGCCGATGAAGCAGACATCGGCAAGGTGGCGGATGTTCATCCGCTCGCCGCCGGTCGCGTCGCAGGCATAGGCCGATGCATGACCTTCCTCGCGCATCGCGGCCGCGCAGTCCACGTCCAGTGCCGACAGGCGCTGCAGGATCTCTGCCGTGTCGGCCTGGGCGATCGGCCGTGCGCAGGCGACCAGCGCTTCGTGCTCGACCGGTGCTGCCAGCAGGCCGATTGCCGACAGCACGCCCGGATGGCGCGGCACCAGCACCTCGGCGATGTCCAGTTCCTCGGCCAGTGCACAGGCATGCAGGCCACCGCCGCCGCCCAGCGCGACGAGGCTGAAACCGCGCGGATCGATGCCGCGATGGATCGACGCGAGCCGGATGCCTTCGGCCATCTGCGCATTGACCACGCGATGGATGCCCAGCGCCGCGCGTTCGACATCGAGCCCCAGCGGCTGGGCGATGCACCGGTCGATCGCGGCGCGGGCACAGTCGACATCGAGGGGCACCGTGCCGCCGGCGAAGTTCGCCGGATCGAGCCAGCCGAGCGCAAGCGAGGCATCGGTGACCGTGGGTTGCGTACCACCCCTGGCATAGCAGGCGGGGCCGGGATCGGCACCTGCCGAGTGCGGTCCGACGCGCAGCGTGCCCGCGCCGTCGAGCCAGGCGAGGCTGCCGCCCCCTGCGCCGATCGCGTTCACGTCGACCATCGCCACCCGCACCGGATGGCCCTCGATCGAGCCTTCGGAGCGCAGCAGCGGCACGCCGTCGGCGGCCAGCGCGATGTCGCAGCTGGTGCCTCCGATGTCCACCGAGATCAGGTCGCGCCGACCCACCGCGCGACCGGTCATCGCGCCGCCGATCGCACCGGCCGCCGGGCCGGACAGGAACAGGCGCACCGGGCGCGCACGCGCGACGCCGGCCGAACTCACGCCGCCGCGCGACTGCATGATCTGCAGCCGTGCCGGCACGCCGGCCTCGGCGAGTCCCTGTTCCATCTGCGACAGGTACTGGTCTAGCACCGGCTTCACGTAGGCGTCGAAGGCGGTCACGCAGGCGCGCTCGTACTCGCGGAAGGCCGGGTCGACCTCCGAGGACAGCGATACCGCCAACTGCGGATGACGACCCAGGATCAGCTCGCGTGCACGCCGCTCCTGCGCCGGGTCGAGGAAGGAGAACAGGAACACGATGGCGATCGCACGCACGTCGAGCGCGACCAGTTCGTCGACTGCAGCCATCAGCGCCGCTTCGTCCAGCGCCTGCACCACGTTGCCGCGGGCATCCAGCCGCGCCGGCACGTCGCGCCGCAGGTGGCGCGGGGCGAGGAAGACCGGCGCCTGCGGCTTGAGCACCGTGTCGTAGATCTCGCGCCGGTTGCCGCGGCCGATCTCCAGCAGGTCGCGGAAGCCCTCGCTCGCGATGAAGCCGATGCGCGCGCCCTTGCGTTCGATCACTGCGTTGGTGGCCACCGTCGTGCCATGCACGAAGCGGCCGATGGACGACGGATCCACGCCCCATGCATCGCGCAGGTGCGCCACCGCATCGAGGACCGCCTGCGCCGGGTTCGACGGCGTGCTGCGCAGCTTGGCCAGCTTCAGCGTGCCATCCGGCAGCACGCAGACCAGGTCGGTGAAGGTGCCACCGATGTCGATGCCGACGATGGCCTGCCCGGCGGCCTTTGCTGGCGCAGGGCGCACGGCAGCGGAGCTCATCGGTTGGCCAGCTCCGCCAGCGTGGCCGCCAGCACGCGGGTGCCGGCAGCGAGGTCGGCCGGCCTGGCGTTCTCGGCCTCGTTGTGGCTGATGCCGCGTTCGCAGGGCACGAAGATCATCCCGGTCGGGCATATCCGGCTCAGGTACATCGCATCGTGGCTGGCACCGGAGGGCAGGCGCATCGACGGCAACCCGATCGCACCGGATGCGGCCTCGACCAGGCCGACGATCGACGGATCGAACGAGGTCGGGTCGTCATGCAGCGTCGGCGTGACGCTGACCGTGCAGGCTATGGCGTGCGCGCGGCAGGTCGGTTCGACCGCATCGCCCAGGCGCGCGATCGTCGCGCGGTCCGGATGTCGTATGTCGACCGAGAACAGCACATGGCTGGGTACCGAGTTCGGGGAGTTCGGCGTGACCAGCATGCGGCCGACGGTGAAGCGGGTGACGTCCGACGGGTCTGCGGTCAGTTCGCGCAGGGCGGAGATCATCGCTACCGCCTCGCGCAGCGCGTCGCGGCGCAGCGACACGGGTGCGGTGCCTGCATGCGCGCTCTCGCCGGAGACCTCGACATTGAACCAGCGCATGCCCTGGACGCCGGTGACCGCGCCGACCTGCAGCGCGGCAGACTCCAGCAGTGGCCCCTGCTCGATGTGTGCCTCGACATAGGCTGCGACTGGCACGGCCGCCGCACGGCGTGCCGCATCCGGGGTCGCGGCAAGCGTCTGCGCGAGCGCATCGCCCAGGCGGATACCGGCGTTGTCGCGCACATCGATGAAGTCCTCGACGGTGCGTGCACCGGCGAACACCATCGAGCCCATCGTGCAGGGCGGGAAGCGGCCGCCTTCCTCGTTGGTCCAGGCCACGACCTCGATCGGCGCGCGGGTGCGCACGCCTGCGGCATCCATTGCCTCGAGCGCCTCCAGCCCGGCCAGCACGCCGTAGATGCCGTCGAAGCGGCCGCCCTTGGGCTGAGTGTCCATGTGGCTGCCGGTCATCACCGGCGCGGCCGACGGGTCCATGCCCTCGCGGCGCAGGAACAGGTTGCCGATCGCATCCACGCTCACCGCCAGCCCGAGCGATCGCGCCCAGGACAGCAGCAGTGCGCGTGCCTCGATGTCCTCCGGCGACAGCGCCGGCCGGTTCACGCCCTGTCCGGGGATCGCGCCGATCCTTGCCATCTCGGCGAGGCGCTGCCACAGGCGCTGCTCGTCTACCGAGGCCGCTGCGGCGACCGAATCCTCGCGCAGGGCAGCCATCGTCGTCACTCGATCTTGGCGCCGGAGTCGCGGATCACCTTCGCCCACAGCGCGATCTCCGAGGCGATGATCGCGCGCATCTCCTCGGGCGTGCTCGAGCGAGGCTCGAAGCCGATGTCGAGCAGCCGCTTGCGCAGTTCCGGCTGCGCCAGCGCCTTCACCATCTCGCCGTTCAGGCGGGTGATGATCTCCTTCGACACGCCGGCCGGCGCCATCATGCCGAACCAGTTCTCGGCCGCGTAGCCCTTGAGGCCGGACTCGGCGACCGTCGGCACCTCGGGCAGCACGTTCGAGCGGCGCGAGGTCGCCACCGCGATCGCGCGCAGCTTGCCGCCGCGGATGTGGTGCAGAACCGCCGGCACGCTGTCGAACAGCAGAACCACCTGGCCACCGAACAGGTCGGCCAGCGCCGGCGAACTGCCCTTGTACGGGACGTGCACCACGTCGATCTTCGCGGTCGCGCGCAGCAGTTCCTGCTCGAGGTGCGACAGCGTGCCGTTGCCCTGCGAGGCCCAGCTCAACTGGCCCGGCCGCGCGCGGGCCAGTGCGATCACGTCCTGCACGGTTTTCACCGGCAGCGACGGATGGGCGATCAGCACGTGCGGCGAATTCGCCGCGAGCGAGATCGGTGCGAGGTCCTTCTGCAGGTCGTAGCCGAGCTTCTGGTAGAGCGTGGCGCTGATCGAATGCGTGGTGACCGCGGCCATCAGCAGCGAATAACCGTCGGCGGGTGCCTTGGCGACGGCTTCCGCGCCGATGTTGCCGCCGGCACCGGGCCGGTTCTCGAACAGGATCTGCTGTCCGAGCGTCTCCTGCAGGCGCAGCGCGACCGGGCGTCCGACCAGGTCGACGGCACCGGCCGGCGGGAAGGGGGCAATCAGCCGGATCGGACGGCTCGGCCAGGCCTGAGCCGCCACCGGCGCTGCAGGTATTGCCAGCAGCAGGGCCGGCAGCAGCAGAGAAGCGATCGAGGCGTTCAGGGGACGGCGCGGGCTGGCCACGCTCGGACGGATGCTGTGGGACGATTGGACGTGCACTTGAGGCTCCGGCTGGGACGGTGGCTCGGTTCGAGCAATAAGCGTACCTTCGGCGCGGAAGAATACCGATAAATCGAGAGGAGGGCGGTCGCGCATGCCGCGCCCGGCCCGTCAGAGGGGAGAGCGGATGATCCAGAACGAACCGACCGTTGCCTGCCGGCTTGCGTACGGCGCAGTCTTTTCATTGCTGTCCTCCGCGATTGCGCTGGCGCTGGCGTTCGATGTCCGCATCGCCATGGCGCAGGAGTTTCCGGCGCGTCCGGTGCGTCTGGTGATCGGCTTCCCGCCGGGCGGGCCCGCCGACTTCTTCGCGCGCACGCTCGCCGAGCCGCTGTCGAAGCAGTGGGGGCAGCCGGTGCTGGTCGACAACCGGGCCGGCGCCAATGGATTGATCGCGGCCGAGTTCGTGCTGCGCTCGCCGGCCGATGGCCATGCGTTGTACCTGTCCAGCGCCGGCGCCCTCGTCATCCAGCAGCATCTGCAGTTGAAGATGCCGTTCGAGACGCTGGTCGACTTCGCACCGGTGTCGCACGTGGTGTCGGTACCTGAACTGCTGGTCGCGCATCCGGCCCTGCCGGCTGCCAGCGTGAAGGAACTGGTGGCGCTGGCGCGCAGGCGCCCGGGCCAGGTCACGTTCGCATCGACCAGCACCGGCAGCATGCCGCACCTGGCGGGCGAGCAGTTCAAGGCTGCTGCCGGGATCGACATCACGCATGTCCCGTTCAAGGGTGCGGCGCCGGCGGTGATCGACGTGATGGCCGGCCATGTGCAGATCCTGTTCGCCGATCTGCCGATCCTGCTGCCGCAGGTGAAGGGCGGCAAGCTGCGGCCGCTGGTGCTGGCGAGCAACCGTCGCCATCCGCTGCTGTCCGAGGTACCGACCACTGCAGAGGTCGGCATGCCGGGCGTGCTCGCCGACAACTGGTATGGCGTGATGGTACCGGTCAAGACACCGGCCGCGGTGGTCTCGCGCCTGAACCAGTCGCTGGTTAAGGTGCTGCAGGAGCCGGCGGTGCGTACGCGCCTCGCCGACCAGGGAGCTGAGGCCACCGGCGGCACGGCCGAGCAGTTCGCCGAGTTCATCCGGGCCGA
The DNA here is from genome assembly GCA_947458265.1 of Betaproteobacteria bacterium. GTDB lineage: Bacteria > Pseudomonadota > Gammaproteobacteria > Burkholderiales > CAIKXV01 > CAIKXV01. Next base: position 223,054 of record CANGYF010000005.1, on the reverse strand, counting down.
AGCCGCACGCTGGGGCAAGGTCGTCCGCGCCGCCGGCCTCAAGCCGGAATGACCCCCAGAACCCGGGTCAGACACGGATTTCCGGGTCAGCCCCCGGGGTCAGGCGATGATGCCCCCGCCCAGGCAGACCTTCGACTCGTAGACCACGACCGACTGGCCGGGCGTCACCGCCCACTGCGGTTCCGAGAACACGACTTCGAAGCCGCTGCCTGAAGCTGCCGGCAGCGTGCACGCGGTGTCGGCCTGGCGGTATCGGGTCTTCGCGGCATATACCCAGTCGACATGCGGCACCTGCCCTGATACCCAGCTGGCGTCCAGGGCGGACAGGCGGTCGGCGAGCAGCGCCGGATGGTCGTGTCCCTGCACGACGTGCAGGATGTTGCGTGCGAGATCCTTGCGGGCGACATACCAGGCATCGCCCGCGCTGCCGTCGGCGCGGCCGCCGATGCCCAGTCCCTGACGCTGTCCGATCGTGTAGTACATGAGGCCGATATGCTCGCCGACCACGGTGCCGTCGAGCGTCTGCATCTCGCCCGGCTCCTTCGGCAGATAGCGGTTGAGGAACTCGCGGAATGGCCGTTCGCCGATGAAGCAGATGCCGGTGCTGTCCTTCTTGTCCGCCACGGGCAGGCCCTCGCGGCGCGCAATCTCGCGCACTTCCCGCTTGGGAAGCTGGCCGAGCGGAAAGAGCGTGCGCGACAGCTGCGACTGGTTCAGCCGGTGCAGGAAGTAGCTCTGGTCCTTGGTTCCGTCCTCGGCCTTGAGCAGCTGGAACAGGCCGTCGCGCTCGCGCACCTGCGCATAGTGGCCGGTGGCGATCATGTCCGCCCCGAGCTCCATCGCATGGTCGAGGAAGGCGCGGAACTTGATCTCGGCATTGCACAGCACGTCCGGATTGGGCGTGCGTCCGGCCTGGTACTCGGACAGGAAGGTCGAGAACACGCGGTCCTTGTACTCCGCAGCGAAGTTCACCTGGTCGATCTCGATGCCGATGCGCTCGGCGACCGACACTGCATCGACGAGGTCCTCGCGCGAACTGCAGTAGTCGTCGGTGTCGTCGTCTTCCCAGTTCTTCATGAACAGGCCGACCACGTTCCAGCCCTGCTGCTTGAGAAGCAGGGCCGCCATCGACGAGTCGACGCCGCCGGACATGCCAACCACTACCGTCCTGCCCTTCATGCTTCCCTGCCTTTCCTGCGGCTCAGGCGTAGTGCCGGAGCATGTCCAGGGGAAAGCGCCGGCCCGCGAGGTAGTCTTCCACGCATTCGAGGAGTAGCGGGCTGCGGTGGCGCTCGCGGCCGGCACGGATCTCGTCCGGCGTCTGCCACAGTGCCCGGACGATGCCGGTATCCAGTGCGCGACCCGGCTCATGGCCGGAGATCTCGCCGGCGAAGGCGAAGCGCAGGTAGGTGATACCCGTCCCGGCGAGCGGCAGGCTGTAGATGCCCACCAGAGCAGTCGGCGTGAAATGGTAGGCCGACTCCTCGAGCGTCTCGCGGGTCACGGCATCGAACAGCGTCTCGCCCGGGTCCCAGTGGCCAGCTGGCTGGTTCAGGCGCAGCCCACTGCTGGTCTCTTCCTCGATCAGCAGGAAGCGACCGTCGCGCTCGGCGATTGCCGCGACCACGACATTCGGTTTCCAGATCTCTTCGCTCATGCCGCCATTGTAATGACAAAAGAAAAACGGGCCCGAAGGCCCGCTTTTCAAGCGAAAAAGCTCGCGGGAAGAATTACTTCTTCTCGGCTTTTTTCTCTTCTTTCTTGGCTTCTTTCTTCGGCTCGGAAGCGATGACAACCGACGAAGCGGTGACAGCAGCGAACAGGCCGGCCAGGACAGCAGCGATCATTTTTTTCATGGTATTTCCTCTAGAGGGTTGGTTTTCGTTACAGCTTGCCGAAGTACCTCGGCAAGAACAGTAACGGCGGTTGCCCCGATCGGTTGACAGACCGCTCAACTTCCGGGGCCGCGCACCCGAAAGCGGTTCGCGGCGGGCCACAGTGTAGCTGACTGTCAGGCAGGTGTGTGACAGGTTGCGAAAAAGTGACAGTACCTCGAGTCGAGGTATGAGAAGCCAGAAACCGTTTTTTTTCAACCGGTTGCAGTTTTTGGCCTGCCGTTGGATCAGCATGCCATGGCGTCGCGGGTGGCTGCGGGCGAGCTCCCTCCCGCCCCCGATCCTGACGAAAGGAGACGTCTCGCTTGCGGCGTCGGGGAAGCTGTCCTGCGGGCGCACGTCGACTACGGTCCAGCCGACCACACGCCGGGAACAACAGACCCGGCAGCACTGCCCGGGTCTGGCGACCGTCCTCAGACGGCGCGCTGGATGTTCGAGGCCTGCTTGCCCTTCTGGCCCTGGGTGACGTCGAAGGTGACCTTTTCGCCTTCCTTCAACGTCTTGAATCCGTTCATGGTGATCGCCGAGAAATGCGCGAACAGGTCTTCACTGCCGTCGTCGGGCGTGATGAATCCGTAGCCCTTGGAATCGTTGAACCACTTAACCGTGCCAGTTGCCATGACGTACCGTCCTCATCCGTTCTGCGTCGATTGAAGGCGAAGCCCTTGCCCTGACATCTGGCGCCCTCATCTGGAATTGAACGATAGCCACGGTGACGCAGTCCCGTGGATGGACGCGGCAGTCCGGATTCCCAGTTGAATACCCGCCAGACAGTTGGTTTTTTACGCCGGTTGCATCCGCGGCGTCAAGCGTGCGAGGGGGGGCAGGCTATTTGCAGGGAACAGTCCGGCAGGCTCTTGCAGTTTTCACCATAATGCCCACAATGGCAGACGAAAGGTTGCATGAGTGCGGAAGCAGGAACCTACCCAAGTGGTCGCAATGGCAGCAACTGCAATGTCCGCAGCGATGGCGGTGACGATGGCGACGAAGTCGATGGCAGTCCAGGGCTCGGACGGAACCGTCCTCGAAGCGAAGAAAAGCCGCGTCAAGCCGCCACCGATGTTCAAGGTGTTGCTGCTGAATGACGATTACACCCCTATGGATTTCGTCGTTGCCGTTCTGCAGTCGATCTTCGCGATGACCCGTGAGCAGGCGACCCAGGTGATGCTGAAGGTGCATCGCGAAGGCATGGGTGTCTGCGGCACATACCCACGGGACCTCGCCGAGTCGAAGGTGGAACAAGTGTTGGCGTTCGCGCGAAAGCACCAGCACCCTCTGAAGTGCGTGATGGAAGAGACCTAGATGATCGCTCAGGAACTGGAAGTCAGCCTCCACATGGCCTTCATGGAGGCACGGCAGAAACGCCATGAATTCATCACGGTGGAACACCTTCTGCTGGCTTTGCTCGACAATCCGTCGGCCTCGGAAGTGCTGAAGGCCTGCGTGGTCGACATCGAGGACCTGCGCAAGACGCTCGCCGAGTTCGTCGCCGAGCACACGCCGGTGGTCAACGGCGAGAACGTCGATACCCAGCCCACGCTCGGCTTCCAGCGCGTGATCCAGCGCGCGATCCTGCACGTGCAGTCCTCCGGCAAGAAGGAAGTGACCGGCGCGAACGTGCTGGTCGCAATCTTCGGCGAGAAGGATTCGCACGCGGTCTATTTCCTGCACCAGCGCGGGGTGAACAGGCTCGACGTGGTGAACTTCATCTCGCACGGCATCAGCAAGGTGCCGCAGACGCCGCAGCCGGCCAAGGCCGAAGCCGAAGCCGAGACCGAGCAGGAACAGCAGGGCGGCGGGGCGCTCGAGGCCTATACCGTCAACCTGAACCAGTTGTCGCTGGCTGGCAAGATCGATCCGCTGATCGGGCGCGACCGCGAAGTCGAGCGGGTCATCCAGACGCTCTGCCGCCGGCGCAAGAACAACCCGCTGCTGGTCGGCGAGGCCGGCGTGGGCAAGACCGCGATCGCCGAGGGGCTCGCCCGCCGCATCGTCGAAGGCGACGTACCGGACATCCTGCGCAAGTCGCAGGTCTATTCACTCGACATGGGCGCGCTGCTCGCCGGTACGAAGTATCGCGGCGATTTCGAGCAGCGGCTGAAGGCGGTGCTCAAGCAACTGCTCGACAATCCGAACGCGGTGCTGTTCATCGACGAGATCCACACGCTGATCGGCGCCGGCGCTGCCTCGGGCGGCACCCTCGATGCGTCCAACCTGCTCAAGCCGGCGCTTGCCCAGGGACAGCTCAAGTGCATCGGTGCGACCACCTATGCCGAGTACCGCGGCGTGTTCGAGAAGGACCATGCGCTGTCGCGTCGGTTCCAGAAGATCGACGTGACCGAGCCCAGCGTTTCGGAGACCGTCGAGATCCTGCGCGGGCTGAAGAGCCGCTTCGAGTCGCACCACGGCGTGAAATACACCGCGGCGGCGCTGAGTTCCGCGGCTGAGCTGTCGGCGCGCTTCATCAACGACCGCCACCTGCCCGACAAGGCGATCGACGTGATCGACGAGGCCGGTGCCGCCCAGCGCGTGCTGCCGAAGACCCGCCAGCGCAAGGTGATCGGCAAGCACGAGATCGAGGACATCGTCGCCAAGATCGCGCGCATCCCGCCGCGCAACGTGTCGTCCGACGACCGTACCGCGCTGAAGAACCTCGACCGCGACCTGCGCGCGACCGTGTTCGGCCAGGACAAGGCGATCGATGCGCTGGCCACCGCCATCAAGATGGCGCGGGCCGGCCTGGGCAACCCGCAGAAACCGATCGGCTGCTTCCTGTTCAGCGGCCCGACCGGGGTTGGCAAGACCGAGGTCGCGCGCCAGCTCGCCTACACGATGGGTGTCGAACTGATCCGCTTCGACATGTCCGAGTACATGGAGCGCCACTCGGTGTCGCGCCTGATCGGCGCGCCGCCCGGCTACGTCGGTTTCGACCAGGGCGGCCTGCTGACCGAGGCGATCACCAAGCAGCCCTATGCGGTGCTGCTGCTCGACGAGATCGAGAAGGCGCATACCGACGTGTTCAACATCCTGCTGCAGGTGATGGACCACGGCACGCTGACCGACAACAACGGGCGCAAGGCCGACTTCCGCAACGTGGTGCTGGTGATGACCACCAACGCCGGCGCCGAGGCGCTGAACAAGTCGTCGATGGGCTTCACCAACAGCAAGCAGAGCGGCGACGAGATGGGCGACATCAAGCGCCTGTTCACGCCCGAGTTCCGCAACCGGCTCGACGCCATCATCTCCTTCGGCGCGCTGACGGAAGACATCATCATGAAGGTGGTGGACAAGTTCCTGATGCAGCTCGAGGGGCAACTGGCCGAGAAGAAGGTCGACATCAGCTTCACCCAGCCGCTGAAGGACCACCTGGCGAAGAAGGGCTTCGACCCGCTGATGGGCGCCCGTCCGATGGCGCGCCTGATCCAGGACACCATCCGCAAGGCGCTGGCCGACGAACTGCTTTTCGGCCGGCTGGCCGAGGGCGGCAAGGTGACGGTCGGCATCGACGCGGACGAGAAGGTCACGCTGGAGTTCGAACCGCAGGCGGACTCGAAGGACGCCAAGGCTGAGGTCGCCGAACCGGCTGCCTGAACGGCAGGCTGGACGGCTGTCCGACTCCCTCGCCCGGACAGCCAGCGGGTTGCTGTCCGGGTGGCTCGCGCTCCGGGGCGATAGCCCTTATCCTCCGCACGGGTGCGCGGCGTGGTGCTGCGCTTCCCGTTGCCCCGAGGAGGAAGCCGCATGGTCATAGATCCGCACGCGCACATCGCGCCCCTGTCCTTCATCGAAGATGTGCGCCGCGGCCGTTTCGGCCGCAGCATATCCATCGAGCAGGGAAAGAAATGGGAACTGCTCGTGTCCCGCACCACCATCCTGGGCCAGGAGCGTGTGGTCCCCAATCCGCTGCCGCGCGAATCGTTCGACATGGCGCTGCGGCTGAAGGACATGAAGCGCACCGGTGTCGACATGCAGATCCTGTCGGTCGTGCCGCCGATGACCTACTACGCGCTCGACGCCGGCCTCAACATCGAGTTGTCGGCTGCGCTCAATGACGCGATGCTGCAGGTGTGCGAAGAACACCCGGGCCGCTTCCGCTGCATGGCCCAGGTGCCGCTGCAGGCCCCGAAGGCGGCTGCGGCCGAACTGCGTCGTGCAGTGCGGCGCGGGCATGTCGGGGTGCAGATCGGGTCCAACGTCGCGGGCACCAACCTCGATGACCGTGCGCTCGATCCGTTCTGGCGTGCGGTGTCCGACACCGATGTGCCGGTGTTCATCCATCCGGTGGACGTGATGGGCGTGAACGACCGGCTGAAGTCCTACTACCTGCGCAACTTCATCGGCAACCCGCTGGACACGACTATCGCGGCAGCCAGCCTGATCTTCGGTGGCGTGCTCGACCGATTCCCGAAAATGCGCATCCTGCTCGCGCATACTGGCGGCTTCACGCCCTGGATCATGGGCCGCTGGCGGCACGGATATGGCGAGCGGCAGGAGCCGAAGGTCAACCGTGCAGTGTCCCCGGAGCGCTACCTGAAGCGGTTCCATTTCGACACGCTGATCCACGACGCCCAGGCGCTTCAGTTTGCCGTCGACAAGCTCGGCAAGGACCGCGTGGTGTACGGCACCGACTACCCGTTCGACATGGGCTGGCTGGGCAAGGCACGCGCGGTGCGAGGCCTTGCGGACATGGACGAGGCAGTGCAGAAACGCATCCTGGGCGATACCACCCGCCGCCTGTACCGGCTGAAGGCCAACGGCAAGTAGGATCCGGCCAGCGGTCAGCGGCTCCCGGTGCCCATCCGGCCGGGAGCCGCACCCTTCGGGGCACGGCCTGCGCGCGTCAGTCCAGAGCGTCAGTCCAGAGCGTCAGTTCAGAGCGTCCGCCCAGATGTTGCGCGCCCACGCGTACGCATACTGGCCTTCGAGTTCAGTACGTCCCGGCGACAGCCCGCCCGAGCCCTTCACCACCACCAGCGTCTTCTGCTGGCGGTCGTACTTGTGCACCGACGCCACATGCACCGCCTCGGTGGTGGTCAGGAAGCTGTAGCAGGTGTTGGCGATGATCGGGTCTTCATTGACCGGCTGCCCGGTCAGCTTCGCGATCACTGCGTCGGCCGCGACCTTCGCATGGTTGTTCGCCATGAACCCTGACTTCGGCATCGCCGGGGCCGGTGCGATCGCATCGCCGATCACATGCACGCCCGGGATCTTCGACGACTCGAAGCCCAGGTACTCGACGCCGCACCACTGGCGGTTGACCGTGATCAGGTCGGTCGCGACCATCCCCGCGCGCTGCGGCGGGATGATGTTGAACAGGTCGGCCTTCACGTCCTCCACCTGCATCCGCGCGATGTTGCGCTTCAGGTCGAACTCGACCAGCTCGCTGTTCGGCCGGTATTCGACGATGCCCTTGTAGCGCTCGTTCCACACGCCGCGGAACAGCGCCGGCTTCGACACGATGTCGGAATTGGCGTCGAGCACCAGCAGCTTCGACTTCGGCTTGGCCTTGAGGAAGTAGTCGGCGACCACCGATGCGCGCTCGTAGGGGCCGGGCGGGCAGCGGTAGGGCGAGCGCGGGATGGAGATCGCGAACACGCCGCCGTCGGGCATCGCCTCCAGTTGCCTGCGCAGGGCGACGGTCTGGGGGCCAGCCCGCCAGGCATGCAGCACCCTGGACTGTGCCTCTGCCGTGTCCAGCCCCGGGATCTGTTCGTACTGGAAGTCGATGCCGGGCGCGACGATCAGCCGGTCCCAGGGCAATGCATCCCCTCGCGCCAGGCGCACGACGCGCTTGTCGTAGTCGATCGCCGTCGCATCGTCGCGCACCACGCGCACGCCGTACTTGCGCAGTCCGTCGTAGGGTACGGTGAGGTTCTCGATCTTCTCCGCACCGGCCAGCACCAGGTTGCTGATCGGGCACGAGACGAATGCCTCGTTGCGCTCGACCAGCGTCACCTCGAGCCGCGGCTCCCACAGCCGGAGGTACTTCGCGGCGGTGGCTCCGCCGTAGCCGCCGCCGATCACGACGACGCGTGCCAGCGGGCGTGACGGCGTCGTGGCACAGCCGGCCAGCGCCAGGCTGGCACCGGCGGCGCCGGCCTTGATGAAGGTTCTGCGATTGACGCTCATGCGGGACTCCGGTGGCGGGCTAGCGGGTGGGCTTGACGTTCGCGAACCAGTCGGCGATGCGCCGCAGTTCGTCCGTCGTGTAGCCACGGGCATGCTGGTGCATGATAGTGGCCGGGCGCTTGCCCGACTGGAATTCGATCAGCGCACGGTACAGGTCGTCGGCGTTTCGGCCGGCGAGCGCCGGGAAGCCGCCGATCGAACGGCCTTCCGTGTTGTGGCAGGCGGCACAGCTGGCCGCCCATCCGCGCACCTGCCGCTCGGCAGGCGTCTGTGCTGCAGCGGTGCTCGCCGCGCCGTAAAGCGCGGCGGCGGCGAGAAGCGATGCGCCGACGGTGTTGCGAGGTGAGGCCATCATCGAGGCTCCTGTTTCGTTGCTGCCGGAAGGCGCTGAATTATCGCGGCTTGGCGTTCCGGTTGGAACGCAGACATTCGAATAAGGATATGCCGTCGTGGGCATTCCCGGAACAGAGCGTCGTCTGGCGGCCATTGGCCGGGCTTCGTGTCACACTCGATGCGTTGCCGATTGTCATGGAGAGCCCCGATGGATGCCGTGCCTGACCTGCCGTACAGCACCTCCCGAGGCATGGACGCCGAGCCGCCTGCGGCGGGCCTGCGACGACAGTCGTGGCTGAGCCTGGCGACGACCCACCCAGGACGGCTGCCGGGCTTGATCCTGCTCGCACTGTCGCTGTCGCTGCTGGCATTCGTGGCCGCGACGCCGGCGCTGGCGCAGGGCAAGCCGCCGCCGTCGGAACCCTCCGCCGCTGCTGCCGGCGATGTCGAATCTGCAGATCGCCTGCGCGATGCGGTCGGGGCTGTCGTGCGCATCCGCATGCGGGCACTGCGCGATGCCACCTCGATGGAGCTTCTCGGGCCCGACCGCGAGGGCACCGGTGTGGTGATAGACAGCAGCGGGCTGATCCTCACCATCGGATACATCGTGGTCGAAGCCTCGCGCATCGAAGTGTCCACCAGCGGTGGCAAGAGCGTGCCGGCGAACCTGATCGCCTTCGACCAGCCGACCGGCCTTGCGCTGCTGCGCACCAGCGTGCCGATCGGCGTGCGACCGGTCGAACTCGGTGATTCCAGCCCGCTGGAAGCGACCGAGGCTGTGCTGGTGGCCAGTGCGGTGGCGGCCGATGTCGCCTACGTGGCTTCGCGGCGCACGTTCACTGGCTACTGGGAGTACATCCTGGAAGACGCGATCTTCACTGCGCCACCGCGCGGCGATTTCGCCGGTGCAGCGCTGATCGGCCGGGACGGACGCCTGCTCGGCATCGGCTCGCTGTTCGTCGCCGATGCGGTGCAACCCAGGGCGAACTTCCCCGGCAACATGTTCATCCCGATCAATTCCCTGCGACCGATCCTCGGCGACCTGATCGCCAACGGCCGCCGATCCGATGCACGGCCCTGGCTCGGCGTGCATACCCAGGAAGTCCAGGGTCGCATCGTCGTCACCCGCGTGACTCCCGAAAGCCCGGCGCAGAAGGCAGGGCTGCGCCGGGGCGATATCATCACCGCGCTGGACGGCCAGGAACTCGCCGGCCAGGCGGACCTCTACAAACGACTCTGGGCCTATGGCAAGCCCGGGGTGAAGGTGCCACTGCGTGTACTACAGGGAAACCGGATGCTCGAACTGGGCATCGATTCGATGGACCGGTACGACCACTTCCGGAGCCAGCCTGCGCTCTGACCGGGCTTGCCTGGGGCTGCACCGCCGGGTTGTGCGGATGGCATGCGCGTGCCTGCTCGCAGCAGCGGCGCTGCCCGCGCTCGCGCAGCCAGCGCCCGCGTCTCCGGTTACGGACCCGATGGCGCGCAGGATGCAGGCGTGCATTCCCTGCCATGGCCGTGAAGGTCGTGCGACCGCCGAGGGGTACTTCCCGCGCATCGCCGGCAAGCCGGCCGGCTACCTGTACAACCAGTTGGTGCATTTCCGCGACGGCCGTCGAGTCAACGCCGCGATGGGCTACCTGGTGCAGCACCTGTCCGACGACTACCTGCGCGAGATTGCCGAGTGGTTCTCGCGCCAGGAGCTGCCCTATCCGCCGCCGGCGGCGGTGCGCGGCGACGCGGCGCTGCTGGCGCGCGGCGAGCGACTGGTGCGCGAGGGCGATCCGGCACGCAGGCTGCCCGCCTGCACGGCTTGCCATGGCGAGGCGCTGACCGGCGTACAGCCGGCGATGCCCGGGCTTCTGGGCCTGCCGCCCGACTACATTGCCGCCCAGGTCGGTGCCTGGCGTTCGAAGCAGCGGCGTGCCGCCGAGCCGGACTGCATGGCCGAGGTCGCCTTGCGCATGACGGGTGAGGACGTGGCTGCCGCCGCGGCATGGCTGTCCGCGCAGCCGGTGCCCTCCGGTGGTCGCCCGGCGGCGGCATCCGCGGCACCGCTGCCGCTGCGCTGCGGCAGCCTGCCGTGAACGCCTTCGCTGCACGCCGTCGCGGTGGCCGTCTGGCGCGCCTGCTGCGTGTGGTGGCGGGCGTGCTGGCCGTCGCCGGCAGCCTCGCCGCACTGGTCGTCACGCTGAACCTGCGCGGCGAGGAACCGGTGCAGCCCGGTGCAGCGCCGCCGATCGATCCGGTCGCGCAGGCCGCTCTGGTCGAGCGCGGCGCCTATCTGGCGCGTGCCGGCAACTGCAGTGGCTGCCATACCGCGCGTGGTGGCCCGGAGTGGGCCGGCGGCCGCGGCGTCGAAACCCCGTTCGGAGTGGTCTACGCGGGCAACCTCACGCCCGACCCCGAGACCGGGCTCGGCGACTGGAACGCCTCGCATTTCTGGCGCGCGTTGCACAACGGGCGCTCGAAGGACGGGCGCCTGCTCTATCCCGCCTTTCCGTACACCCACTACACGCGCATCACCCGCGAGGATGCCGACGCGATCTTCGCGTTCCTGCGCACGGTGCCGCCGGTGGTGCAGCCCAATGCATCGCACGCGCTGCGCTTCCCCTACGATTCGCAGGTGGCGCTGGCGGTCTGGCGCGCGCTGTACTTCCGTCCAGAAACCTGGCGCGACGATCCGGCGCGCGATGCCGGCTGGAACCGGGGCGCCTACCTGGTGCGCGGGCTCGGCCACTGCAGCGCCTGCCATGCGCCGCGCAATGCCTGGGGCGCCATCGACGCCGCACGGGAATGGTCGGGCGGGCTGGTGTCGATGCAGCGCTGGTATGCACCTTCGCTGGTGTCGGCGGACGAGGGGGGCGTCGGCCACTGGTCGGCCGAGGATGTCGTGCGGCTCCTGCGCGATGGCACCAATGGCCATGCGTCGGTGCTCGGGCCCATGGCCGAGGTGGTCCATCGCAGCACGCAGCACCTGTCGCGGCAGGACCTCATGGCGATGGCCGTGTTCCTGCAGTCGCTGCCGGCGTCACCCGTGGCCGTGCCGCCCGCCGTGCCGCAGCCGGTCGAGCCGCGCGTGGCCAGGGTGGGCGCCCGGATCTATGCCGACCAGTGTGCTGATTGCCATGGTGAGGACGGACGTGGCAACGCGGATGCGTTCCCGCCGCTGGCCGGCAACCGGGCGGTGCTGATGGCCAGCCCGGCGAACGTGATCCGGGTCGTGTTGTCCGGCGGATTCCTCCCGTCCACCGCCGGCAATCCGCGGCCCTACGGCATGCCACCGTTCTCGCACCTGCTGACCGATGAGCAGGTGGCTGCCGTGGTCACGCATGTACGTACGTCCTGGGGCAACCAGGCCTCGCCGGTGGGCCTCAGCGAGGTGCTGCGCTACCGCTGATTTGCGCGCGCCGGAGTCACTCGCTAAGCTCCAGCGTTCCGCCAATTCAGGAGTCACCCATGAGCACCATCGTCCGCCATCCGTCCGGCCCGAAACTCAGCGATGCCGTCGAGTACAACGGCGTGTGCTACCTCGCGGGGATGGTCGCCTCTGACGAGACCCTCGACACCAAGGGCCAGACCGAGCAGGTGCTGGCCGAAATCGATCGTGCGCTGGCGCTGTGCGGTTCGAACAAGTCGAAGATCCTGTCGGCGACCTGCTACATCTCCGACATGCGCAACAAGCCGGGCATGGACGAGGCCTGGCTGGCCTGGGTCGATCCGAACAACCTGCCGTCCCGTGCGACCGTCCAGGTCGGGCTGGGCAATCCGACGACCCTGATCGAGATCATGGTCATCGCGGCCAAGTAACGCTGGCATCGCTCCCGGGCGCGGCGGCTGCGGCGCCCGGGTAGCCTTCGTGTCCGCGCCGGCGCGGACACGAGCTTCAGCCGCCGAGTTCCGACTGCAGCAGTTCGAAGGCCTGGCGCAGCTTCTTCTCGTAGGCTGCCTTCTCGGCCGCGATCTTCTCGTCGGTGTACTCCCAGAAGCCGCGCTTGGTCTTCATGCCGATCTGCCCGGCGGCGATCATCCCGTGCAGCATCTCGCCGTGCTTTGCGTTGTTGCACAGCGTCGGGTAGATCACGTTGCCCGCCGCGAGGTTGGTGTCCCAGCCCGAGAACTCCTTCTGCTTCATCGGCCCGCAGGCCAGGAAGCGGAAGCCGAAGCCGAAGCGCACCGCATCGTCGATGCCCTGTGCCGTGGTCACGCCCGATTCGACCAGGTACAGCGCTTCGCGGATCAGCGCCGCCTGCAGCCGGTTGCCGATGAAGCCGCAGATGTCCTTGTTGACGCGGATCGGCGCCTTGCGCGCCGCACGCATCCAGCCTTCCAGGCTGTCGACCACCCAGTCGGCGGTGAATTCGGAACGGACGATCTCCACCAGCGGCACCAGATGCGCCGGCATGAAGTAGTGCAGGCCGGCGACGCGCGGACGGTCGGCTTCCGGTACCGCCTTCGCGATGTCGCCGATCGGGAAGCTGGAGGTGTTGGTTGCGAGGATGGTCGTTGCGGTGCTGCGCGCAGCCAGGTCGGGGAACAGCCGCTGCTTGAGTGGCAGGTCTTCGGTCACCGATTCGACGACCAGCGCCAGCGAAGCCCAGGGCACCGTGTCGAGCGATTCATGGATGCCGACCTTGTCGGCGAGCGCCTCGTCGACCTGCAGCTTGGACAGGCCGGTGCGGATGCTGGCGGGCAGTGCGTCGCGCGTCTTCTGCGAAGGGCTCATCACGTGCACGGTCCAGCCGGCCGATGCGAAGGACGTGGCGATGCCAGCGCCCATGATGCCGCCGCCGACGACCAGCATCGTGTTCTGGGTGTTGCTCATTGGACTTGCTCCTCCGGCTTGCGGTTTCGGGTGTCGGTGCAGCCAGTATAAACTGGCAGGCCCGCCACGGCCGGCACCCTTATACTCCGCGCACGCCGGCCCCACCGGGGCACGCACGCCGACCGCACCGACACCGATGGAGCTTCGATGAAACGAATCGACCTGCACAACCACGTGATCCCGCAGGGGGTCATCGACGCCGTACTCGCCGACCAGGCGACTTTCGAGACCCGCATCGAAGGCGAGGGCGACAAGCGCCGCGTGGTGCGCAAGGAGAACAGCTTTCCGCTGGTGCCCGAGTACTACGACGCCGATGCCAAGGTCGAGGCGATGGAGAAGAAGGGCATCGACATCTCGATGATCTCGGCTGCGCCGCCCACCTTCTACTACTGGACGAAGCCCGAGATCGGCCTGAAGATCGCGAAGCTGCACAACGACGGCATCGCCGCGATGGTGGCGAAGCGGCCCGACCGGCTGCGTGGCATGGCGAGCCTGCCACTGCAGGACGTCGATGCGTCGATCGCGGAGCTCGAGCGCGCGGTGCGCGAGTACAAGTTCAAGGCGGTCGAGATGCAGGCGATGGTGAACAACCAGCAGCTCTCCGACCCGAAGTACCGGCCGCTGTTCAAGACCGCCGAGCAGCTGGGCGTATTCGTGTTCGTGCACCCGAACTGGTGGTGCACCGACATGGGTCTCGACAAGTACTACCTGATCAACATGATCGGCAACCCGCTCGAGACCACGATCTTCACCGCGAACATGATGTTCAGCGGCGCGCTGGATGAAGTGCCGAAGCTGCGCTTCCTGCTCGCCCATGGCGGCGGCTACGTGCCCTACCAGATCGGTCGCTTCCGCCATGGTCATTCGGTGCGGCCGGAAGCGCGCGCGCTGTCCACCACCTCGCCGGTCGACCATTTCAAGAAGTTCTACTTCGACTGCCTGACGCACAACCCGCAGTCGACCCGGCACCTGATCGACAGCGTGGGTGCCGACCATTGCGTACTGGGCACCGACTCGCCCTACGACATGGGCGACGAGACGCCGATCGCCAACCTGGATGCGGTGCCGCGGTTGACGCCCCAGGAGCGCGAGCAGATCTGCTGCCGCACGGCTTACACGCTGCTCGGCGAGACCGGCTGACGGGCCGATCCGAGGGGATAATGCGCAGACACCCCTGACCGGACTGCCCTGATGGAACAGCGCATCGACCTGCATTCCCATGTGATCCCGCAACCGTTCCTGGACGCGATCACTGCCGACCCGGTGCGCTTCCAGGCCACGCTCGAGCAGCGCGGCGAGCGCCGCTTCATCGTGCGCGGCAGCCATGCGGTGCCGCTCGACGCGGCGTTCCACGATGCCGATGCCAAGGTCGAGAAGATGGATCGGCTCGGGCTCGACGTGTCGGTGATCTCCGTCGGGCCGCCAGCCTACTGCTACTGGCTGCCCCCGGAGGCAGGGCTGGCGGCCGCGCAGCTGGTGAACGACGGCATCGCGCAGATGGTCGCGCGCCATCCGTCCCGGCTGCAGGGCATGGCGACGCTGCCGATGCAGGATCCGGACGCCGCGATCGCCGAACTGGAGCGCACGAAGAAGGAATACGGTTTCCGGATGGTCGAGACCGGCACCTCGGTCGAAGGCGAACTGCTGGCATCGATGAAGTTCCGCCCGGTGCTGCGCACGATCGAGCAGCTCGGCATGTCCCTGTTCACGCATCCGTACCAGTGCGTGGCCAAGGGCGGCATGGACGACTACTACCTGCGCAACTTCATCGGCTATCCGCTGGACACCACGATCATGGTCGCGCACCTGATCTTCAGCGGCGCGCTCGACGACTGTCCCGCGCTGAAGATCCTGCTGCCGCATGCCGGTGGCTTCGTGCCCTACCAGATCGGGCGCTTCGACCATGGCTTCGAGGTACGCGCCGAGGCGCAGAAGCACATCGCGAAGCATCCGACCGAGTATCGCCGCCGCTTCTGGTACGACGCGCTGGCACACCTGCCGCAGTCGGTCCGGCACCTGGTCGACACCATGGGTGCCGACCGCGTGGTGCTCGGTACCGATTGTCCGTTCGACATGGCCGACTTCGACCCGATCGCCAACCTCGAGAAGGTACCGCGCCTGTCCGATGACGAGCGGGAATGGATACACGGACGCAGCGCCGCCGCGCTGCTCGGCTGAACGCATGCGCGTTACGATGGTGGTGGATCACACAGGGAGTGCATCGATGGACAGTCGGGGTGCGTCGTGCGCGGCGCGGGCAGCATCGGAGGCGGTTGCGGCGCGGGCAAGGTCGCGGGTGGTGGCCGCAACGCTGGTCGCAGGCCTTTTCGCCGGTGCGGCACTACCGGTCGATGCGGCGGTGCCGACGATCGCCGGCAACTTCCGCGAGGGCCTGTGGGAGATGACCGTGCGCGCCGAGGTGCCCGGCGCCAAGCCGATGCCGCCGATCGTGCTCAAGAAGTGCATCAGCGCGCAGGAGATCCAGGACCTGCAGGCCAAGGCGAGCCGGCCGCCGGGCTCCGACCAGTGCAAGGTGCTCGACCAGCGAACCCAGGGCAGCACCACCAGCTGGAAGCTCGAATGCACCGGCCGCATGAAGATCGTCGGCGACGGATCGGTGACGCTGACTGGCGACAGCTATTCGATGCAGTCGGCGATGGTGATGACCAGCGCCGATGGCAAGTCGATTCAGGTGAAGAACGAACTGAGCGGCAAGCGGCTGGGCGACTGCAAGCCCGGATCGCCCTGAACACCGAAGGATGGCGCAGGCATGAAGCTCGACAACTACGACATCGAGATCGTCGTCCAGGGATTCCCCGGCAAGGCGGTCTGCCACGGCGGCATGGGCTGGAGTTCGGTGGTGCTGATCCGCGGTGAAGGCCGCGTGGCGCTCGTCGATACCGGATCCTTCGGCATGCGCCGCCTGCTGCGCGAGCGGCTGGCCGAGCATGGCGTGAAGCCGGCCGATGTCACCGACGTGATCCTCACCCATTCCCACTACGACCACTCGGTGAACTTCACGCTGTTCCCGAATGCGCGCATCGTGATCGGCGCGGACGAACTTGGCTGGGCGGCGGAGCAGCCGTGGGGCGAATCGCCGGTGCCGGAACTGTACGTGCGTGCGCTGAAGACCTGGCCGACGCTGGCGACCGCCGCCGACGGAGACACCGTGTTCCCGGGCATGACCGCGCACCTGGCACCCGGCCATACGCCGGGATGCATGGTCTACGTGCTGCATGGGCGCGAACGCGACATCGTATTCACCGGCGATGCCGCGAAGAACCGCGCGGAGATGCTCTCGCGCGGCACCGACATGACCTTCAACGCCGCGCAGTCGGCCGCATCGATCGAATCGATCTGGGGCTACTGGCAGAAGAAGAAGGGCAGTGTGCTGGTGCCCGGCCACGACGTACCGATGATCCAGACCGATGGGCGCACCGAGTACCTCGGCAAGCGCGATGCGCGGATCATCGCCTGGTTCGGCGAGGACCTCGAGACGACGACGGTTTTCCGGCTGGAGGCGTAGCGCTTCAGCGCGAACGCTTTACAGTGGGTGATGATCCCGCTTTCCGACCTGCTGTTGTTCGTCGTCGCCTGCATCGTTCTGGTGGTGACGCCCGGCCCGAACATGCTCTATCTGCTGTCGAGGGCGATCTGCCAGGGGCAGGCGGCTGGCATGGTGTCGCTGGCTGGCGTGGTCGCGGGCTTCATCGTGCACATGCTGTGCGCGGCGGTCGGCCTGTCAGCGCTGCTGGT
Organism: Betaproteobacteria bacterium; assembly: GCA_947458265.1. Classification (GTDB taxonomy): domain Bacteria; phylum Pseudomonadota; class Gammaproteobacteria; order Burkholderiales; family CAIKXV01; genus CAIKXV01. The sequence goes on along the minus strand of CANGYF010000005.1, from coordinate 206,116 downwards.
CGCGGTGCCGGTGGCCTTCGATGCGGTGAAGTTCGCCGGCGCGCTGTACCTGCTGTGGATGGCCTGGGACACGGTGCGGCCCGGGGCACGCTCGCCACTGGAGCCGCGTGCCATGCCCGCTGAATCGCCACGGGCGCTGTTCGTGAAGGGCTTCCTGACCAACCTGCTCAACCCGAAGGTGGCGATGTTCTACCTGGCGCTGTTCCCGCAGTTCGTCGATCCGGCGCGTGGGTCGGTGCTGCTGCAGTCGGTCGCGCTGGGCGGGGTGCAGATCGTCATCAGCATACTGTTCGATGTCTGGATGATCTCTACCGCCGCGGCCATCGCGCGCTGGTTCGCCCTCAACCCGGTCTGGCTGGCGGCGCAGCGCTGGGTGATGGGCGGCGTGCTGGCCGCGCTTGCGGTGCGTATCCTGCTGGAACCCGCGCTGGAACCGCGGCACGGCGGCTGACTGCGCCGCCGTCACCCGTTGCCCGCGGTACCCGAAGCAAAACTCAAGACCTGACCCCCGTGGTTGCCCCCGGGTCCAGGCGTGTGCGTCGGTAGCTTGCTCATTCCGGCTGGATCTTCGCGGCCTTGACGATCTCGCCCATCCGCTTCAGGTCTGTCTTCACGGCGGCCAGCAGGTCGGCCGGCGCGCCGGGCGCAACCTCCGAGCCCTGGGCAGCCATCTGATCGCGTACCTCGGCCATCGTCAGCACGCGGTTGATCTCCTTGTTCAGGCGCGCGGTGACCGCGGGCGGCATGCCGGCCGGGCCGAACACTGCGATCCACAGGGTGATCGCATAGCCGGGCAGGCCAGCCTCGGCCATCGTCGGCAGGTCGGGCAGGGTAGCCACCCGTTTCGGCGTGGTCACCGCCAGCGGGCGCAGCTTGCCGGCCTTCAGGTGAGGGGTCATCGACAGCACGCTGTCGAAGATCATCGGCACCCGGCCGCCGAACACATCGGGATAGGCGGCCGATGCGCTCTTGTACGGCACGTGGGTGAGCGACACGCCGCCAAGTGCGCCGAGCATCTCGCCGGCCAGGTGCGACGTGCTGCCGATGCCGGAGGAGCCGAACGACAGCGCGCCTGGTTTCGCCTTGCCGTAGGCGATCAGTTCCTTGATCGACTTCACCGGCAGTTCCGGGTTCACCGCCAGCACGGTCGGGGTGATCGCGACCATGCCGATCGGCGTGAAGTCCTTCAGCGGGTCGTACGGCAGCTTCTTGTAGAGATAGGGCACGATCGCATGCGTGCCGTTGCTGCCCAGCAGGATGGTGTGGCCATCGGGCTGTGCCTTGGCGACGATGTCGCTGCCGATCGAGCCGCCTGCGCCCCCGCGGTTGTCGATGATGATCGGTTGCCCGAGGCTCTCCTGCATCCGGCTGGCCAGCGTGCGCCCGATGATGTCCGAGACACCACCGGCGCCGAACGGCACGACCATGCGCACCGGCCGGTTGGGGAAGTCCTGCGCGGACGCAGTCGGGACGGCAGCCGCCAGGGCCAGGCCAGCGAGGCCGCCGATCAGTGCGCTCGATGCCATTGTGGGGGGCTGCCTGAGTGTCACGGTCGGTTGCTCCTGAAGATCCATCGTCGAGTACGCCGCTGATGCATCGCGGCACCGTGCTGCGATTCAGTCGGGTTGCACCCTGGCCTTTGGGACCATGCCGTCCCACAGCAGGCGGGCAGGCGCATGCGTCCGTCGCCGCGATCGCGCGGCATGGATCGTATGAAGACGGGCGGCAGGACAGGTCACGACACTCGCACGTGCAAGTCCCGTGCCATCCGTCAGGCCCGCTGGAGCGGGCTGTCCGTACGGTGTTGGCGTCCCGGCGTTGCGTCCCGGTGCGCCGGACGCACCGAAGCGGGGCGCAGCAGCCGGATCAGGCTGCGCGCGGAGGCGCCACGCCGATCAGGCTGTCGCGCGTGACCATGGCCGCGAGCTCTGCCTCGCCCAGGTGTTCGGTACCCGCCGGGCGCATCGGCAGCACGATGAAGCGCAGGTCTGCGTTCGAGTCGTGCACATGCACCTCGACATCGTCGGGTACGACCGAGCCGAACTCGGCCAGCACCTTGCGCGGCTCGCGCACCACGCGCGACCGGTAGGCCTTGTTGCGGTACCAGGCCGGCGGCTGGCCGAGCAGCGAGCGCGGGTAGCACGAGCACAGCGTGCAGACGATCACGTTGCGCACTGCAGGCGTGTCCTCGACCACGGTCAGCGAGGCCTCGGTGACCGGGATGCCGAGCGAGGCGGCCGCTGCCTTGCCGTCCTTCAGCAGGGTCTTGCGGAACTCCGGGTCGACCCAGGCGCGGGCGATCAGCTTGCCGCCGAGCTGGATGGTCTTGCTTTCCATCAGCTCGATCTGCTTGCGCACTTCGCGCGCGGAGAACACGTTCTGCTCGATCAGCATGTCGCGCATCACGTCGGAGGCGACCTCGTACCAGCGCGACCGTTCGTCTCCGAAGTCGGGCGCCGGGGCATGCGGGTCGAAACCTTCGGGGTGGGCGTGATCGTGGTCGTGGTCATGCGGATGTGGATGATCGTGCGGCATGTCGTTCACGCTTTCTCGAGCCAGTGCTCGTAGACCTCGATGTGCAGCTTGTCGTGTTCCGGTCCATGGTAGTCGGGCCAGATATGGCGCTGGTCGAACACCACGCGATAGCCGTTCACGGCAGGCCCGCTGCAGCGGCCATAGGCGAGGTCTTCCGGGTTCAGCACCTTGCCGGTCCATTCGGTGACGACGCCCACCTTCTCGCGGATGTACCAGGGCGTGCGCATGTGGCCGGACTTCGGCAGGTCGAGCACGCGTACCCGGTCGCCCGCCGAGAAGCGGTGGCCGGTATTGAGGGCGGCAGGCGCAGTCATCGGTACCCCGGGATCAGTCGGTGGACGCGCCGGCGGCGCGGTGCTTCAGGCCGGCCTCGACCCGCTGCATGAATGCTTCGCGGTCGATCAGGCCCTTCTCGGTGAGGATGTCGAGCATCGCCTCGAGGCGGCGTTCGTAGAAGGACAGGGTGTTGTACTTCTCCTCGCCGAAGCTCTCGAAGGCACGCCGGACCTCGTCGACCGTGAGCATCCGGCGCAGCGGATCGCCGAGCAGCCCGCGCATCGCCTCGTTCTGCTTGTGCCAGAACTCGATCGGTTCCTCGGCGGGGTCGATCTCGCCGGCGGTGAGGCCGCCGATGTCGTGGTAGCCGCAGCGGCCGGGTTTTGCGGGGGGAGTGGGTGTCGTCATGGTGAGGGAAATATAGCCCAATCCCGTGTTCGCATACACTTTGCGCATGTCCGGCCTTCCAGAGTCCGCCCCCTCACCTTCCCCCCCTCCCGCCGCCCGTCCGGCAGGTGCCCGAGAGCCCCTGTCGACGATCGAACCCGGGCTGCCTGCGGCGTGGTACCGGGACGAGGCGCACCATCGGCAGGAAATGGATCGTATCTGGCATGGCAGCTGGATCGCGGTCGCCCGCTGCGACGAAGTACCTGCGGCGGGCGATTTTCGCGTGGTCGAGATCGGCGACCAGTCCGTCCTGCTCACGCGCAACGATGCCGGGCAGTGGCGCGCCTTCCACAATACCTGCCGCCACCGTGGCTCCATCCTGTGCACCGAGGCGCAGGGCCGGCTGCGCGGCGGGCGCATCACCTGCCCGTACCACGCCTGGTCCTACGACCTTGATGGCCGGCTGCAGACGACGCCGCGCCGGATGCCCACCGCCGATTTCGATCCGGCCGACCATGGCCTGTTCCCGGTCGCAGTCGATACCTGGGGTGGTTTCGTGTTCGTGCACCTGGGCCCGGTGCCTGCCCAGCCGCTGGCCGAGGCCCTGGGCTGGATGCCGGCGCGCTTCGCGAACCATGGGCTGGACACTCTGGTGAGTGGCTACCGGCGGGTGGTCGACGTGCAGGCCAACTGGAAGCTGGTGTGCGAGAACTTCTGCGAGTGCTTCCACTGTCCGCCGGTCCATCCCGAACTGTGCCGGGTGGTACCGGCCTACCGTGAGGGCGGTGCCTGGGGGCTTCACCGGGACGCCGAGGGCCGGTCGATCGCCGAGCCCGGTCCGGAGTACCTGCCGGGCGCGTGCACGCTCACCCTCGACGGCACGGCACGGGTGCCGCCGTTCGCGGGGCTCAATGATGCGCAGCGTGCCGAGCTCTACATCCCGGCGCTGCTGCCGCCGAACCTGTTCCTGAACGTGCATCCGGACTACGTCAATTCGCACCTGATGTTCCCCACCGGGCCGGGCTCGGTACGCATCGTGTACGACTGGCTGTTCGAGCCTCGGGCGCTGGCCGATCCGGCGTTCGACCTGGAGCACTACGTAGCGCTGTGGCGGACCACCAACGGCCAGGACGCGCGCAACTGCGAATGGCAGCAGCGAGGCCTGCGTGCGCGCCCGTTCGAACAGGGCGTGTTCATGCCGCAGGAGTTCGACTGCCATCGCTTCGCATCCTGGGTGCGCACGGCACTGCGGTCGCCGGCGACCGGGCAGTCGCCGATCTGATCCTTGCCGCTAGTCGGGCTGGATGCGGGCCGCCCGGACCACCTTCGACCACTTGGCGATCTGCGACTTGATGTAGGCAGCGAACTCCTGCGGCGTGCCGCTGACCAGGTCGGTGCCCTGGGCCGCGGCCTTCTCGCGGGTCTCCGGCTGCTTCGCGATCTCGGCCAGTTCCCGGTTGACACGGTTGACGATCGCCGCCGGGGTGCGTGCCGGGGCCAGCACGCCGTTCCAGGCGCTGACGTCGAAACCCGGCAGGCCGGCCTCCGAGACCGTAGGCACGTCGGGCAGTGCCGACGCGCGGCTCAGGCTGCCGACGCCAAGCGCGCGCAGGCGGCTGGCCTGGATGTGCGGCATCGCGGCCGGCACGGTCGAGAAGCTCATCTGGATCTCGTTGCCGAGCAGGGCCGAGAGCTGGGCACCGGTGCCCTTGTAGGGCACGTGCACGATGTCGACCTTGGCCATCAGCTTGAACAGTTCGCCGGCCAGGTGCGCGGAGGCGCCGGTCGAGCCGGCGCCGTAGTTCATCTGTCCGGGCCGGGCGCGTGCCTGTTCGATCAGTTCCTTCACCGACCGGGCCTGCACGCCCGGTGCGACCAGCAGCACGCTGTGCGTCAGCGCGACCAGGCCGATCGGCGAGAAATCGTCGAATGGATCGTAGGGCAGGCGGCTGTGCATGCTCGGCAGCACCGAATGGCTGGTGTGCGTGAACAGCAGCGTGTGGCCATCGGCGAGCGCGCGTGCGACCAGTTCGGAGGCGATCATGCCGCCGCCGCCGGCGCGGTTGTCGATCAGGATCTGCTGGCCGAGCAGCGGTCCCAGCCTCGACGCGTACAGCCGCGCCAGCAGGTCGGTGCTGCCGCCGGGGGCTGACACCGCGACCATCCGGATCGGCTTGTCCGGCCATGCATGGGCGGGCGCGGCGATCGCCGTGAAGGCCAGCCAGAGCAGCGCGCGGCCGGCTGCAGGCGCCATCGGCCGGGCCGTGCAGATCGGGCGGACAGGCGGCAGGCACCTGGCGGAAGTACGGCGGACCATGCTGCAACTCCTGGATGGTGTGCTCGGCGCACTGCTCGCAGCAGAAGGACCTCGGGTCCCGGACCGAAGTCGTGGTCCTGGCGGTCCGGCGCCTGCTGTGATGCGTTTGCCGTTGTTTGTTCCGGCACTCTATCGCGCGCCGCAGGTGCTGGCTACTGCGCCTCATCGATTTACCGCATCGATTTGCCGCATCGATTAGCCACAGCGATTTGATATGCTCCGCTCCGCCTATCCATCATGCAGGCATCCGCCAGACCGCAGATGAGTGTTCGCATAGACAAGTGGCTCTGGGCCGCGCGCTTCTTCAAGACCCGCACGCTTGCACAGGACGCGGTGGCCGGCGGCCGCATCCGGATGAATGGCGATCGGGTCAAGCCGGCAAAGGAAGTGAAGCAGGGGGATGCCATAGAGATCCGGATCGGCGAGTACGAGTGGTCGGTGCAGGTGAGCGGCCTTGCAGACAAGCGTGGTTCGGCCGACCTCGCACGTACGCTCTATGCTGAAACGCCCGACAGCATCGCGCGGCGCGCCGCCCTGGTCGCGGACCGCAAGGCAACGCTCTCTGGCGATTGGGCCGCACGCACCGGACGGCCCACCAAGCGCGATCGGCGCGAGACGGACCGCCTGCGCGGACACGACGAATGAACCTGGACAGCGTGGCAAGGCGGGGGGGCGCCGCACGGCTGGCATGTGGCCTGCTGCTGTTCGCGCTGCATGCGGGCGCGGGCGCCCAGGCCCCTGCTGGTGCAGCGCCCGGCGCGCCGCAGGCAGCCGAAGCGGTTGCACCGGTTGCGGCGCGCCCGAAGATCGGGCTGGTGCTGTCCGGCGGCGGCGCACGCGGGGCCGCGCATGTCGGGGTGCTGAAGGTGCTGGAGGAACTGCGCATCCCGATCGACTACATCGCCGGCACCAGCATGGGCTCGATCGTCGGCGGTGCCTACGCCTCGGGCACCCCGGTGGCCGAGATGGAGGCGGTGCTGGGCAAGCTGAGCACCGCTTCGCTGATGGTCGACAGCCCGGAACGTATCGACCAGCCGATCCGGCGCCGTCGGGACGACTTCGTGCCTTATATCGGCCCCGAGTTCGGCGTGCGGGGCGGCTCGGTGCGCCTGCCGCGCGGTGCCGTGTCCGGCGTGGCTCTGGAAGCCGTGCTTCGCGGCCTGGTCCGGGCGCGTGGCGTCGACCAGTTCGACCGGCTGCCGATCCCGTTCCGTGCGATCGCCACCGACATCGAGAACGGCGAGCGCGTGGTGCTGTCCAGCGGCGAACTGGCCGGTGCCATGCGGGCGAGCATGGCCGTGCCGGGGCTGGTCGCCCCGGCCGAGATCGGCGGGCGCCTGCTGATCGACGGCGGGCTCACGCGCAACCTTCCGGTCGATGTCGTGCGGGCGATGGGTGCCGACATCGTGATCGCGGTCAACCTGGGCACGCCGCTGCTGCGCCGTGACCAGCTCGATGGGCTGCTGGGTGTCAGCGTGCAGATGCTGGGCATCCTGACCGAACAGAACGTGCGCGCCTCGCTGGCGGAACTGCGCCCGCAGGACATACTGATCGAGCCCCAACTGGGGGACTACTCGGCCGGCGACTTCGACAACATGGAGAAGACGGTGCCGATCGGCGTGGCTGCGGCACGCCTTGCCGCGGCGCGGCTGCAGGCCCTGGCCCTGTCGCCGCAGGCCTATGCCGCGCTGCGCAGGGCGCAGTCGGCGCAGGTGCTGGTCGACCGCCGGCCGGTCGACGAGATCCGGATCGAGGGCCTGTCGCGTGTGAACCCCGTGGTGGTCGCCAATGCGCTCGATACCAAGGTGGGCCATCCGGTCGACCAGACGGTGCTCGACGCCGACCTGCGGCGCGTGTTCGGACGGGGCGAGTTCGAGCACGTACGCTACAACCTCGTGGACGAGCCCGGCCGTCGGGTGCTGTCGATCCGCGCCGCGGAGCGGTCATGGGGGCCGCAGTACATGCGCTTCGGCCTGGGCCTTTCCAGCGACCTGCAGGGTGAAAGCTATTTCAACCTGCTCGCCACCTACCGTCGGGAATGGATCAACGCGCTCGGTGCGGAATGGCGCACCGATGTCCAGATGGGACACGACAACCGCTTCGTGTCCGAGTTCTACCAGCCGTTGACTGTCGAGCAGTCGCTGTTCGTCGCGCCGCGGGTGGAGGTCATCCGGCGGCCGGTGCCGCTGTTCCGCGGCGACGTCCGCGTCGGACGCCTTGACGAGTCCGTGGAGCGCGTGGCGCTGGACGTCGGCAGCCAGTTCAGCCGCCATGCGGAAGCACGGATCGGCGTGCTGGCCGGGCAGAAGCGGCTGGCCGTGGACACCGGTGCGATCCTGCTGCCGCCGTCGCTGAGCACGTTCAATGAAGGCGCGTTCAACGGCCGCGTCCTGGTCGACCGGCTGGACAGCGTGCGCTTCACGCGCAGTGGCTACAGCGCGGCGATGAATCTGTTCGGCTCGCGTACTGCGCTCGGCGCAGATGTCGGCTACACGCGATTCGATGTCGACCTGCTGGGTGCGGCCTCGGACGGCGCACATACCTTCCAGCTGGGCCTGCGCAGCAGCGGGGCAGTCGGCAGCGCACCGCTGCCGCTGAACGACCTGGTGGAATGGGGCGGCTTCCAGAAGCAGTCGGGCTATCGTGCCGGGCAACTGCTCGGCCAGGGGCTCGACTACGGGCGCGTCACCTACCTCAACCAGTTGATCAAGCGCGGGCTGCTCGAAGGTGCCTATGTCGGTGCATCGCTCGAAGCCGGAAAGATCCGCGGGGCGCAGTTCGCGGAGTCGCCGTCCGGCCTGCTCGTCTCCGGCTCGCTGTTCGTTGCGATGGATACCCTGCTCGGTCCGGTGTATGTGGCGTGGGGGCGGGCGCGCGACGGCAACAGCTCGTTCTACCTCTACCTGGGCCGTCCGTAAGCGTCTCCGGGGTAAGGGCGGGCGCAGCGGCTGCGCGGACGCCCGGGCGCGGCAGGCCTCGGCAGCACGGGCTGGCATTACAATGCGCACATGAAGCTTTCCGTCCTCGACCAGTCCCCGATCATCAGCGGCCACACGCCGGCGCAGGCCATCGCCGAGACGATCGCGCTTGCCCGGGCGGCGGAGTCGCTGGGCTATTCGCGCTACTGGCTGGCCGAACATCATTCGACGAAGGCGCTCGCCGACCCCTGCCCCGAGATACTGGTCGGGCGGGTGGCGGCGGCGACCTCGACGATCCGTGTCGGAACCGGCGGGGTCCTGCTGCCTTACTACAGCGCGCTGAAGGTGGCCGAGCAGTTCCGGATGCTCGAGGCGTTGTTCCCCGGGCGGATCGACCTGGGTATCGGGCGTGCGCCCGGCAGCGACCAGCGCACGGCGATCGCGGTCGGTGGCGGGCGCTATCCCACCGCCGAGGAATTCCCGCAGCAGGTGGTCGACCTTGTCGGTTTCCTCGACCGCACGCTGCCCTCTGAACATCCGTTCGCGCGTGTCACCGCCCAGCCGGCCGGCGAGGGCTCACCGGAGGTGTGGCTGCTCGGTTCCTCCGACTACAGCGGTGCGCTGGCCGCGCACCTCGGGCTGCGCTTCTCTTTCGCGCACTTCATCAGCGCGCATGGCGGTGAGGCGGTGATGAACGCCTATCGCGAACGTTATCGCGCGTCGCCGCGCGAGGCCGCGCCGCACGCGATGCTCACCGTTTTCGCGGTCTGTGCCCCGACCGATGCCGAGGCCGACCGCCTGGCCGGGTCGATCGACCTGCGCCGGCTGCGCATGCAGCAGGGCATCAACCTGCCAGTGCCGTCGCAGGCCGAGGCGGACGACTACGCGTACAGCGCACCTGAGCGTGCCGTGGTCGAGCGCAACCGTGCCCGCACCCTGATCGGCTCTCCGCAGCGGCTGCGGCACGAAATGCTGGCGCTGGCCGACACCTTCTCCGCCGATGAACTGATGATCCTTACCATCACCGGCGACTACGCTACCCGTCGCCGGTCGTACGAGCTGATCGCCGATGCGTTCGAACTGGAGCGCCCGGAAGTGCCGGCGGTGGCGGCGTGAGGCCGGCGGCGGCCCTGTACGGATGGCTTCGGTGAAGCGGGTGTACTCGGCGAGCGACCTGGTCGATGCGCGGCTGCTCGCCGATTCGTTGGCCGACGAGTGCATCCGTACGCACCTGTTCAATGCCAGTGCCGTGGGTGCGATGGGCGACGTTCCGTTCGGGGAGGCCTGGCCCGAGGTGTGGATCGCCGACGAGCGCGACCTGAGCCGTGCGCGCGAGGTGGTCGCCGCGCATGCCGCGCGCCAGCCATCCGGCGGCAGCCTTCGCTGCAGCGGCTGCGGCGAGGAGAGCCCGTCGAACTTCGGCTGCTGCTGGAATTGCGGCATGGATGTCGGTGCCGGATCTCAGCCGGCCAGCGCGGCGGGCTGCGTCCGATGAGCGCCCCGGGCATCACGGTGATCGGCGCCGGCATCGTCGGCGTCGCGGTGGCGAGCTACCTGCAGCGCGACGGCCATGCAGTGACGCTGGTCGACCGCGGCCCGCCGGGCGAGTTCACGTCGATGGGCAATGCCGGCATCCTGAGCCCGGGGTCGGTGGTGCCGGTCGGCATGCCGGGGGTGCTCAAGAAGGTGCCCCAGTGGCTTACCGACCCGGCTGCGCCGCTGTCGGTCAAGTGGGGCTACCTGCCGCAGGCGGCGCCCTGGCTGTGGCGCTTCATCCGCTCCAGCCGGCGCAATCGGGTCGAGGAGATCGCCGACGCGCTGCGTCCGCTGCTCGGACAGACCTTCGATGCGTATCGCACGCTTACCCACGCGGCCGGCTGTACCGACCTGATCAACCAGTCGGGCTATATCGCGGTGTACGAGACCGAGGCGGCCTTCCGGTCCGATGCGCTCGCCTGGCAACTGCGCCGCGATCGTGGCGTCAAGGTGGTCGAACTGGATGCGGCGCAGATCCGCGAGCACGACCCCGACCTTGCGCCGATCTACGTGCGCGGCGTGCTGCTGCCCGAGCAGGGCTACGTCGCGAACCCGCTCTGGCTGACCCGTCGGCTGTTCGACCACTTCATCGCCTCCGGTGGCTCGTACCAGCAGCGGGAGGTGTCGGGCTTCGAGCTCACCGATGGCCGGGTGGCATCGCTTTCGACTACGGGCGGGCCGCTGCCGGTCGACCGCGTGGTGCTGGCGGCGGGCGTGTTCTCCGCCCGGCTGGCGGCACGGCTCGGCACGCACGTGCCGCTGGAATCGCAGCGCGGCTACCACGTGCATTTCCCCGAACCCGGCATCTCTCCGCGTACGCCGGTGATGTCCGGCGAGTTCAAGTTCTTCACCACGCCGATGGCCGACGGACTGCGCAATGCCGGCACGGTCGAGATCGCCGGCCTCGATGCGCCGCCGACGCAGGCGCGCATCGATGCACTGGTGCGTCACACGAAGCGGATGTATCCGGGTGCACGGCTCGACGACATGACGACCTGGATGGGCCATCGACCCTGCACGCCCGATTCGCTGCCGGTCATCGGGCGCTCGCGGCAGTTCGGCAACGTCTTCTTCGCCTTCGGCCACGGCCATACCGGGCTCTGCGGCGGCGCGCCGACTGGCCGGCTGCTCGCCGACCTCGTTGCCGGACGGCCGCCCGGCATCGATCCAGCGCCCTACAGCCCCGAACGGTTCTGACCGTCCCCGGCCTGCAGTCGGCTGCGAACGGCTGTGCACCTCGAACGGGCACGGCACCGCGCAGGTGCACCAGCGGCATGCGTTGATCGGCGTCTGGCGCCCGGCGCCGGCCCCGCGGCGGGCCACCGTCCCGGCGCAGCCCGGGCAACCGGCCGTCGCGCATGGCCTGCGCCTTGGCATGGCCTTTGCAAGCACTATGCCGCATGAAGCAGGAGGAGCACTGCACCCCTGGTCGGACCGGCTCGGGGAACGAAGATTGCGACGCACCGCGGCGCAATGGCGTGCCACCGCGGACGACCTTCCCTGTCGTCGAACCGGTGCCGATGCCACCCCGTCCGGGTCATCCGGATCTTTCGTACTGACTGATCAAGTGGTCGACATGAACTACAGCGAACTGTTGAAGCAGATGGCCGGCGAAGCGGACCTGCCGCGCGACATGGCCGAGTGGGAGGCCGAGAGCCTGTTCGGCGCGATGCTCGACGGCGGGGTGCCCGAGCTGGAACTGGGCGCGATACTCACCACGCTGTATCAGAAGGGCGAATCGGCGAGCGAACTCCTGGGCTTCGGACGTGCGCTGGCACAGCGTGTCGCGCGCCTGGAGCGGGTGCACGAGTCGGTGCTGCCGGTCGTCCTGCCCAGCTATGGCGGTTCCAGCGACGAGCCGAACCTGCTGCCGCTGCTCGCGCTCCTGCTGCAACGATTCCATGTCCCGGTGCTGATTCATGGCACGCTCAATCGCGAGGGCAGCGCCTCCGCCGCCTACGTGCTGCGCGAGCTGGGCATCATGCCGAGCATCGGCACCGAGCAGGCGCAGCAAGAACTCGCCACGCGCGGCATCGTGTTCATGCCGGGCGGTGCGCTCGCACCCGGGCTGGCGGCGCTGATGTCGCTGCAGGCGCGGCTGGGCGTGTGCAGCGTCGCGCACCTGATGGCCAGGCTGCTGTCGCCTTTCCCGGATGGCTGCCTGCGCGTGATCGGTGCCAGCCATCCCGGCCGCGTCTCCCAGCTCCAGCAGTACTTCCTTGCGTCGGGCGAGGTCGCGATGCTGCTCGAAGGCATGGGCGGGGAGCCGTTCGCGAACCCGCACCGTCGCCCGCGCATCGAGCTGTTCGACGGCGGCATGCGCAGCGTACTGTTCGAGGCCGAGGCGGAATCGACGCGTGCGCTGGGCAGCGTGCCGCGTTCGTCAGATCCGTCGGTCACCGCGCAGTGGATCCGCGGCGCGCTGGCCGGCAAGGTGCCGCTGCCGATGCCGCTGATCAACCAGCTGGCCTGCTGCCTCTACGCCACCGGATACAGCGCCGACATGAACCAGGCGAAGGCCCTGGTGGCAGTCGAGACCGGGAGCCTCGCGGCCGCCTGAAGCGGTGCTACCCTCGTGCCTTTCGTACTGACTGAGCGCGGAAGGCGATCGATGAGTGCAGCAGGCATGAAGGCAGGGCCCCATTACGAACCCTTCGGCTGGCACCAGTGGCCGGAGGACTTCTGGTTTTCCTACCAATTCCGCCGTGGACTCGGCGAGACACAGGAGGGCGGCGGTGCGGTCAGCGAATGCTTCCAGACCGCCAGCCGCATCACGCCGCTCGATCCCGAGAGCTGGTTCGCCGAATGGACGGTCACCGCGAAGCGCAACCATGCACGCGGCGACGAGGCTGCCGCGAACGGACATGTGCGCACCGCGATGAACTGCTGGCTGCGTGCGGCCAATTACTACCGGCAGGCCGAGTTCTGGCTCGCGGGCGACGATCCGCGCCGACTGCAGACCTTCACCGAAGGCGAGCGCTGCTCGCACCAGTTCCTGCGCCACCTCGACCCGCCGGGAGAGGTGGTGGACATTCCCTACGAGCCGGGCAAGCCGCTGCCGGCCTACTTCATCCGCTCGCCGCACGGCGCGGCGAAGCAGCCGGTGCTGATCTCCTTTGGTGGCATCGATTCGTTCAAGGACGAGCTGTGGTTCATGACCGGCCACGGTGCGCTGCAACGAGGCATCTCCGTGCTGCTGGTCGACGGGCCGGGGCAGGGCGGTGCGCTGCGCCGCCACGGGTTGCGCACCCGGCACGACTATGAAGTGCCGGTGGGCAAGTGCATCGACTGGCTGCTGGCGCGCAGCGACATCGATCCCGCGCGCCTCGCGGTCAGTGGATCGAGCCTCGGCGGCTACTACGCGGCGCGCGCCGGCGCGAAGGAGCCGCGCCTGGCCGCGGCGATCTCCCACAACGCGATCTGGAGCGTGCACCAGCGCTTCGGCGAGCGCGGCGAGGACCATGGCCTTGCCGGGCACATGAAATGGATCACCGGCACGAACTCGATGGCCGAAGCGACCGAATACGTGCGCGACTTCGTGCTCGAGGGCGTGCTCGATTCGATGCGCTGCCCGTACCTGGTCATCCACGGTGGTCATGACGTGCTCGGGGTCGAGAACGCACGCACCGTGTACGACTATGCGAAGTCGAAGGGCATCGATGCCACGCTGCGCCTGGTGACCGCCGAGGAGACCGGAGCCGAGCACTGCCAGCACGACAACCCGACGATCGGGCAGGAACTGATGCTCGACTGGCTGTGCGACCGGTTCGGCATCGACCAGCGCAGGCTGCGCTTTACTGCCAGCTGAGCGCCTCGGTGGTAGTCACGGCTGGTGCGCGATCAACCCCGCGCCAGCCGCACGGCGTGGCCCTCGATCAGTGGCCCTTGCCGGCCTTGTCGAGGCCCTGCACCCGGTCGCCTGCCTTGATCCCGCGCTGCGCGAACCAGCCGCGGTTCACCTCGAGCGCGTAGAGGGCTTCGCCGTCGGACGGATGGCCATCGGTGGTGAATGGCATCATGTCTCGTATGTTGAGGATCATGCCCTTTGCGTCGATGAATGCAATCGACAGCGGTAGCGGGGTATTCTTCATCCAGAAAGACTGCTGCCGAGCAGCGGGGAACACGAACAGCATGCCCTCGTTGTCCTTCATCTCGTAGCGGAACATGAGCCCTCGCTCGCGCGTGTCCGCACTCGCGGCGACCTCGGCGATGACCATGTGCTTGCCGATGGACAGTGGCACGGTCGGCAGTTTCGGCTGTCCCTGGCCCTGCGCGAAGGCGCTGCCGGCCAGCGCAAGCCAGATCAGAAACAGATGGAAGGTGGCGTTATGCAGCAGTCGGTACATCGGTCGTGGTTCCCTCTGCGCTGGGATCGGTCATGGCTTCCGGGGTGCGTGGTGGCCGGCTTCGCTGTCGCGGCGTCGGTCCTGCCGCACGCCGTACAGGCCGCCACTGCCTGGCCGGCCCGCCCGGTGCGCATCGTGGTGACCTTCCCGCCTGGCGGTGCCAGCGACATTGTCGCACGCCTGATTTCCAGCCAGATGGCCGAGCGCGTCGGCCAGACCCTGGTGGTCGACAATCGGCCGGGCGCGGGCGGCACGCTCGGCGCGACGATCGTGGCTCAGGCGCAGCCGGATGGGCATACGCTGGTGCTGTCGAACACGGCGCCGTTCTCGGTGTCGCCGTTCATCTACCCCTCGGTGCGCTACGACCCGGTGAAGGACTTCGCGCACATCGCCTCGATCGGCGCGGTGGCCAACGTGATCGCGGTGTCCAATGCACTGGGCGCGAAGAGCGTCGCGGACCTGGTCGCCCTGGCTCGCGGCGGGCGCACGCTGAATTACGGGTCGAGCGGTGCCGGGTCGGTCGGCCACGTCGTCGGCGAACTGTTCCAGCGCCAGTTCAAGGTGTCCATGACGCATGTGCCGTACAAGGGCGCCGCACCGATGCTGGTCGATCTGCTCGCCAACCAGATCCCGCTGGCCTTCGACACGCTGCCGCAGAGCCTGCCGCATGCCCAGCGCGGTGCGCTGCGCATCCTGGCCGTGACCTCCGTGAAGCGGGTCGCTGCAGCACCGGAGATCGCCGCCGTGGGCGAACTGGGTTATCCGTCGCTGGTGGCCGAGAACTGGCTTGGACTCTCGGGGCCTGCGGGCATCCCGGTGTCCGTGGTCGACAGCCTGCACCGCACCGTGGGCGAGGTGGTTGCCTTGCCGTCGATCTCGGTACGCATGGACGAACTGGGCATCCTGCGGCGGCCGATGACCTCGGCCGCGTTCGCGGCGTTCGTCGCGGCGGAAGTCACTGCCTGGCAGCCGGTGCTCAAGGCCGCCGGCATCCGCACCGAATGAGCAGCCTCGGCGGCGCGATGCAGCGGGTGCCGGTGCTCCTGTTCGGCCGGCCAGGACTCGGCAGCTTCAATGCGTCGGCCGCGGCAGCGATCGAACGCCTGCGCGTACCGCTCGAGGCGCCTGGCATCGCGATCGAGGCCTGCTGGCGGCAGGCGTTCGACGTGCCGACCCGGACCGCCGCGATCGCCGAGGTGCTGGCGCACGGGCCGCCGCTGGTGATCGTGCATGGCGGGCAGGGCGATGCCCCGGTCGCCGGCCTGGCGCCGCTGCATCCGGCCGTGCGTTTCGCCGTCACCCAGGGAGCGGTCGGCGGGCCTAACGTCGCTGGCTACGAGGTCCGGCAGGAAGAATCCGCCTTCCTGGCCGGCGTGTTCGCGGCGCGCAGCAGCCGCACCGGCGTCGTGGCCCATCTCTCGGGTGAACGTGTGCGTCCCGGACTGCTCGGCCGCGCGGCCTTCGTCGCCGGCGTGCAGGCGGAGGCACCAGGCATGCCGGTGCTGACCGCATTCTGTGGACACCAGCACGAACCGGCGCTGGCCCGTCGCTGGGCCGGGGCGATGTGCCAGGCCGGTGCGGATGTCCTGTTCACGATGCTCGACGGTGGACGCCCCGGCGCGATCGAGGCGTGTCGCGAGCACGGTGCCAAATTGATCGGCAACGTCGAGGACTGGACGGTGCGCGAGCCGGACGTATGCACGGCCTCGGCCATCGCCGACAGCGGCTGGGGCGTGCAGCGCGCGGTCGAGGACTGGCTGGCTGGGCGCTTCCCCGCGGGAGGGCATGTGCGCGTCGGGCTGTCGGAGCCGTCGGTGGTCGAACTGGCGCTTGCGCCGCAGGTACGCGACGCCCATGCCTCAGCCATCGCCGCCCATGCCGCGGCGCTGGTGAGCGGGCACCGGACCTTGCCGCACGATTACAATGGTCCCGAGTTCACGCTGCCGCAGGCCGGCTGAGCCGATCCGGTCGGTCCTGGCGTGTGGCGCGTCCCTCGCCAACGACTGTCACCGGGGCAACCGGTGCGACCGTCGCAACCGGTGCAACCGCTGAAACCGCCGCAGGAGCCTCGCATGATCCCCAGCCCGATGTCCTTCCGACCGACTGCCCGCTCCGCCAGGGCGCTCACCGTGCACGGTCTCGCACTGTCCCTGGCTGCCGCTGCCGGTGCTGCCTCGGCGGCCAGTGCAACTGCTGCAACTGCTGCGACTACTGCGACCGGTCCGGGTGGCTATCCGAACCGTGCGATCCGGATGGTGGTGCCGTTCGCACCCGGTGGCGCGACCGACATCCTTGCCCGCATCACCGGTGCCCGGCTGACCGAGGTGTGGGGCCAGACGGTGGTGATCGACAACCGGCCCGGCGCCGGCGGGACGATCGGCGCGGCGATCGCCGCCAAGGCCAACCCGGATGGCTATACGCTGGTGATGGGCACCAACGCCTCGCATGCGATCGCACCCAGCCTGTACCCGAAGCTTTCGTACTCGCCGCTGAAGGACTTCGCGCCGATCACGCTGGTGGCCAACGTGCCGCAGGCGCTGATGGTGCACCCGTCGCTGCCGGTCAAGGACGTGAAGGAACTGATCGCCTATGCCAAGGGCAAGCCGGGCGCACTCAACTACAGTTCGGCCGGCACCGGTACGCCGGGCCATCTCGGACTGGAACTGTTCCAGATGATGAGCGGCACGAAGATGGTCCATGTGCCGTTCTCGGGCGGCGCGCCCGGTCTGGCGGCACTGGTCGGCGGCCAGGTCCAGGTGATGGCCGACAACATGAACTCGGCGCTGCCGATGATCAAGTCGGGCAAGGTGCGCGCGATCGCGGTGACGACCGCGCAGCGGTCGGTCGCCCTGCCGGACACCACCACGGTCGCCGAGCAGGCGCTGCCCGGCTTCGATTCCGGCTCCTGGTTCGGGCTGTTCGCGCCCGCGGGTACGCCGAAGGAGATCGTCGCTGCCCTGAATGTCGAAGTCGTGAAGATGCTGAAGGCGCCCGACGTGCGCGAGCGCATGCTGCAGCAGGGGGCCGAGCCGGCACCGAACACGCCGGCGCAATTCGAGCAGCTGATGCGTAGCGACATCGCGCGCTGGGCGAAGGTGATCCAGGTATCGGGTACCAAGGTGGATTGAGCGCGGCCCGCGCGGCCGCGGCCTCCGGGGCAGGGCAGTCGTCCCCGCCTCTGCTACGATCGCGGCTGTCCCAGCATGGAGAAACCAGGAATGGCGAAGAAATCGGAAACCGGTACGAAGAAGGCCGTCGAGAAGAAGTCGGCCCCGGCACGCAAGGTCGGCCCGAAGGGCATGACCTTCTGCACGCTGGCCAGCCGCGACGGCATGACCCTCGGGGTCCGCACCGGCAAGGGCATCCTCGACGTGGCGAAGGCGGCGGCCCTGTTCCGCGTCAAGGCCCCGACCACGATCCACCAGGTGATGGAAGGCGCCGACTGCGCGCCGCTGCTCAAGCTGGTCGACAAGGCCATGACCGATGCGCGCGGCAAGTCCGTACTGGTTGCCGAGGCGAAGGCGAAGTTCGGCCCCGCCGTGCCCAACCCCGAGAAGATCATCTGCGTCGGCTTGAACTATCGCCAGCATGCGGCCGAGACCGGCAGCGCCATCCCGCCGGTGCCGCTGCTGTTCAACAAGTTCAACAACGCGCTGACCGGCCATCGCTCGACGGTGAAGCTGCCGAGCAAGGTAGACAAGATGTTCGACTATGAAGTCGAGCTGGTGATCGTGATCGGCAAGACCGCGCGCGACGTGAGCGAAGCCGATGCGCTGAAGTACGTGTTCGGCTATGCGAACGGCAACGACCTGTCGGCCCGCGGCCTGCAGCGCGCGACCAGCCAGTTCATGCTGGGCAAGATCCCGGACGGCTTCGCGCCGCTCGGTCCGTGGGTGGTCAGCGCCGACCAGATCAAGGATCCGAACAACCTCGCGATCCAGACCTACGTGAACGGCAAGGTGCGGCAGGACCTGAACACGTCCGACATGATCTACGACTGCAAGACGATCATCAGCTACTGCTCGAAGCACATGACGCTGAAGCCCGGTGACATCATCTACACCGGCACGCCGCAGGGCGTGATCCTCGGCTACCCGAAGGACAAGCAGAAGTGGCTGAAGGCCGGCGACCGCGTCAAGACGGTCGTGGAAAACCTGGGCGAGCTGGAAGTCACGCTGGCCTGACCTGTACCCGGGCGCGCGCCCTGCACCGCGCGTCGTCCGGGCGTTTCGTGGATGCGGCGGACCTGCGGGGGCGCCGCCAGACCGGAGGAACAGTTCAATGAGCCTGACAGCCGAAGCACTGGGCAACGAATTCCGTGGCTACCTCGAAGCCGAGCCCGGCCCGAAGGGACGCGAGAAGGTGCGCGACCGCCTGAAGCAGGTGCTGACCGACGCCGAGTTCGTCGCGAAGTACCTGCGCGAGGACACCAGGGAACGCGAGGTCATCTACGAAGACCCGAAGCTGGGCTTCTGCATCCTTGCGCACCACTATCGCGGTCCGAAGGACAGCCCGCCCCATGACCATGGTCCGTCCTGGGCGATCTACGGCCAGGCCAAGGGCGAGACCCTGATGAACGACTACGAGTTGCTCGAGGCGGCCTCGGAAGACAAGCCGGGCAAGGTGAAGAAGACCCGCAGCTACCCGCTCACGCCAGGTATCGCCCATGTCTACAACGAGGGCGACCTGCATTCGCCGCACCGCACGGCTTCGACGCACCTGATCCGCATCGAAGGCATGAACATGGAGAAGGTACGCCGCCTCAAGTACCAGGCGGTCTGACCTCTCGACCTGACGTTGGTGTCTGACCCTGAGGTCTGCCCCCGGGGTCGTAGACTGGTACGCCGGTGGCTCCTGCCACCGGCGTTGTTTCATCCGCGTCCGGTGCTGCCGAAACCGCCCGCGCCGCGCTCGCTCTGCTCGAACGAATCGACCAGCTCGAACGCCACCTGCACCACCGGAACCACCACCAGCTGTGCGATGCGTTCCATCGGTTCCAGGGTGAACGGCGTGCTGCCCCTGTTCCACAGCGACACGAACACCTGTCCCTGGTAGTCGGAGTCGATCAGCCCGACCAGGTTACCGAGCACGATGCCATGCTTGTGGCCGAGGCCGGAGCGCGGCAGCACCATCGCGGCGAGCGCCGGGTCGGCGAGATGCATGGCGATGCCAGTCGGGACCAGCTCGGTCCGGCCGGGCTCGACCACCATCGTGCGTTCGATGCAGGCGCGCAGGTCGAGCCCGGCCGAACCTGCGGTTGCATAGGCCGGCGGCTGGCTGCGCAGCCGGTCGTCGAGGATGCGCAGCGCGACGGTGGGACGCGTGGCGGGGGCAGGGCTGTCGGTGGTCATCGGGGTTGGTAGAGCCTGGAGATATGGGCGATCAGCATCCGTGCCTGTTCGAGCTTCGAGGCGCGCGGCAGCGGATGGCGTCCGGTGTCGTCGAACAGCACGAGTTCGTTGTCGTCGGCGCCGAAGGCGGTCTGAACGAAGTTGGCAGCGAGCAGCGGCAGGTTCTTGCGCCGCCGCTTGGCTTCGGCGAACTCGTCGAGGTTCTCGCTCTCGGCGGCGAAGCCGACGCAGAACGGCGGGTCGGCGAGTGCGCTCACGCTGGCCAGGATGTCCGGGTTGGGGGCGAGTTCCAGGGTCAGGATGTGCGCATCCTTCTTGATCTTCTGGTCGCTCGGGTTGAGCACATGGTAGTCGGCGACCGCGGCCACGCTCA
This sequence comes from Betaproteobacteria bacterium, assembly GCA_947458265.1. GTDB lineage: Bacteria > Pseudomonadota > Gammaproteobacteria > Burkholderiales > CAIKXV01 > CAIKXV01. Next base: position 186,077 of record CANGYF010000005.1, on the reverse strand, counting down.
CGAAGATGTCGGCGTCGGGTACGAACGCATTGACGGTGGACAGCATCTCCTGGGCGCTGGAGACCTGCGCCAGGCGCGCCACCGGCGGTGCCTCGAGCGCGGTGGGGCCGCTGACCAGCGTGACGTCGGCGCCGGCCTCCCAGGCCGCACGTGCGATCGCATAGCCCATCTTGCCGGAACTGAGGTTGGTGATCGCACGTACGGCATCGATACGCTCGAAGGTCGGGCCAGCGGTGACCAGCACGCGCAGGCCGTTCAGGGTCTTCTGCGTAAACGCACGCACCACGCGTTCCGAGATCCGTTCCGGCTCGATCATCCGGCCCATACCGACCTCGCCGCAGGCCTGGTCGCCGGCGTCCGGGCCCCAGACCTCGATGCCGTCGTCGATCAGGCGCGCGATGTTGCGCTGCGTGGCCGGGTTCTCCCACATCTGGCGGTTCATCGCCGGCGCCACCGCCAGCGGGCAGTCGCGCGCCAGGCACAGCGTCGACAGCAGGTCGTCGCACAGGCCGTGCGCGAGCTTGGCGATGAAGTCGGCCGAGGCCGGTGCGATCAGGACCAGGCCCTTGTCGCGCGAAAGCTCGATGTGCGCCATGTTGTTCGGCATGCGCGCATCCCAGGCGTCATGCCAGACCGGGCGGCCGGACACCGCCTGCAGGGTGACCGGCGTGACGAACTGGCGTGCCGCCTCGGTCATCACCACGTCGACTTCGTTGCCCTGTCCGACCAGCAGTCGCACCAGTTCAGGGGTCTTGTAGGCAGCGATGCCGCCGGTGATGCCGAGCAGCAGGCGGTCGACTCGGGGAGGGGTCATGGTCCGGGCTGGAGCGGTGAGAGACGGCCGTGAGGAACGGCAGGGGAGGGTGGAGCCGGTGCCAGGTGTCGCGCGCAAGGTTTTGTTTCCATGGGCATCCGGGCAATCCCGCGGGCGCGTTCCACGAGCCGGGAACGTAGTGTAGCGCTTCCGCAGTTGCCCGCATCCGATGGAGCCGAGATGACCCCGATCAAGCACTGGCCGGCTGGCGAACGCCCGCGCGAGAAACTGCTGGCGCGCGGCGCCGATGCCCTGTCGGATGCGGAACTGCTGGCGATCGTCCTGCGTCATGGCGGGCGTGGCCAGACCGCGCTCGACCTCGCACGCGACCTGATCAACCGGTTCGGCAGCATCGGCCGCCTGGTGCTGGCCGACGAGGGCAGCTTCTGCGGCGCGCCCGGCCTCGGACCGGCGCGCTTCGTCGAGATGCAGGCGATGGTGGCGGTGGTGCGTCGCATGCTGCAGGAGACGCTGCGCACCTCCAGCGTGCTCGACTCGCCGCAGCAGGTGCGCGATTACCTCAAGCTCAGCCTGGCGGGGCGCGAGTACGAAGTGTTCGTGGCCGTCTTCCTCGACACCCAGCACCGGGTGCTGGTCGACAGCGAACTGTTCCGCGGTACCCTGTCGCAGACCAGCGTGTATCCGCGCGAGGTGGTGAAGGCGGCGCTCGCCTCGAACGCAGCGGCGGTGATCTTCGCGCACAACCATCCGTCGGGCATTGCAGAGCCGAGCCGGTCCGACGAACTGCTGACGCGGGCGCTGAAGGATGCGCTGGCGCTGGTGGACGTGCGGGTGCTCGACCATTTCGTCGTCGCCCGCGGCGGGGTGGTGTCTTTCGCGGAGCGGGGGCTGATCTGAGCCCACCCGACGGCTTGCCCCGGCGGGGTCTGGCGTGCTATAAACACCGGCTGTCGATTCCACACATACATTGCATCGAGGTCGTCATGTCACGCGTCTGTCAGGTCACCGGCAAGAAGCCGATCGGCGGGAACCATGTGTCCCACGCCAACAACAAGACCAAGCGCCGGTTTCTTCCGAACCTGCACTACCGTCGCTTCTGGGTCGAGAGCCAGAATCGCTGGGTCCGGCTGCGCGTGAGCGGCGCCGGCCTGCGCACGATCGACAAGAACGGCATCGAATCGGTGCTGGCAGACCTCGCCGCGCGCGGCGAAGTGATCTGAACCCTCAGGAGACCTGACCATGCGTGACAAGATCAAGCTCGAATCCTCCGCGGGAACGGGCCACTTCTACACCACGACCAAGAACAAGCGCACCACGACCGAGAAGATCGAGATGAAGAAGTTCGATCCGGTCGCGCGCAAGCACGTGATGTACAAGGAAACGAAGCTGAGGTGATTGCCCCGGGCTTCCGATCTGCGTCGGTTGCCCCAGAGTGTTCAGACCCCAGACGGTGGACACGGCCCTGCCGAAAATGCCAGGCTGTACCACCGTTTTTTCTTGATCGACCGTCCGGAGACCCCTCATGGAACATGCACTGCCCGCACTGCCGTATGCGATGGATGCCCTCGCGCCGCACATCTCGAAGGAGACCTTCGAGTTCCACTACGGCAAGCACCACGCAGCCTACGTGACCAACCTGAACAACCTGATCAAGGGCACCGAGTTCGAGTCGATGGGGCTCGAGGACATCATCCGCAAGTCGAGCGGCGGCGTGTTCAACAACTCGGCACAGGTCTGGAACCACACCTTCTTCTGGAACTCGATGAAGCCGGGCGGTGGTGGCCAGCCGTCGGGCGCGCTGGCAGCCGCGATCGACAAGAAGTTCGGTTCGTATGACGGTTTCAAGGACGCGTTCACCAAGAGCGCGGTCGGCAACTTCGGCGCCGGCTGGACCTGGCTGGTGAAGAAGGCCGACGGTTCGGTCGACATCGTCAACACGAGCAATGCCGCCACCCCGCTGACCACCGGCGACACCGCGCTGCTGACGATCGATGTCTGGGAGCACGCCTACTACATCGACTACCGCAACGCCCGTCCGAAGTTTGTCGAGACCTTCCTGAACGGCCTGGTCAACTGGTCGTTCGCCGAGAAGAACTTCGGCTGATCGACGAACGCTGCAGCCTGCGACAGCGGGCTGCACCGGATGCACAGGACGCCCTGGTCGGAAACGGCCTGGGCGTTTTGTTTGGGTAGTGCAGCGCTGGGCCTTGGAGACGGTCGCGACAGTGAATTCGAACTCGCCGTGGCCTCGGCGGCCGACATCCACAGGGTCAGACACGCTTTTCTCGTAAATCGTGTCTGACCCGGATTTCTGCCTGGATCTTCGCTGCTGGCGCGCCACGGCGGTAGGATCGCGGCTCTGCTGACCATTCCAGGGAGCCCCACCGATGAAGCTCTACATCAGTTCCGCGTCGCCGTTCGCCCGCAAGGTGCGCCTGGTGGCGCATGAAGCAGGCCTCGCATCGCAGGTCGAGGAGGTGCCCACGGTGGTGTCTCCGGTGAAGCCCAACGCCGACCTGGCGAAGGCGAATCCGCTGATGAAGCTGCCGACGCTGGTCACCGACGACGGCATGGCGCTGTTCGATTCTCCGGTGATCTGCGAGTACCTGGACAGCCTGAACGCCGGGCGCAAGCTGTTTCCCGCTGCCGGACCAGCACGCTGGGCCGCGCTGCGCCAGCAGGCGGTGGCCGACGGCATCCTCGATGCGGCGATCGGCGTGCGCTACCAGACGGCGCTCGCGCCTAAGGAACTGCAGTGGACCCAGTGGCAGGACGGCCAGCGGGCGAAGTGGAAGCAGGCGCTGGACTTCCTGGAGGCCGATGCGAAAGCGCTCGAAGGCGACCCGACCATCGGTTCGCTGACCGTCGCCGCGACGCTGGCCTGGCTGGACTTCCGCTTCGGCGCGGACGACTGGCGCATCGGCCGTCCCACGTTGGCCGCCTGGTTCGCCGGCTTCAGCCAGCGGCCGTCGATGCAGGCGACGCTGCCGAGCGCCTGACCCGGCGCGCGATCGGGTGCCGGAAAGCAGGACGGGGTCCCGAAGGACCCCGTCGCAGGCTGGACCGCTGGTCGCTGCGCGCGGTCAGGCGTAGCTGCGCAGCCGCAGGGAAAAGTCGCGCAACTGCGCAACGCCGCTCTGCTCGGCACGCACGCACCAGTCCTGGAGCTGCTGGACCAGCTGCTCCTTCGATGCGGTGGACCGTGCCCAGAGCGTGGACAGCTCCTGGCGCATCGCATACGTCTTCTGCAGGGCCTCGCTGCGGCTCAGCACTTCCGACAGCGCCGGGCGCACCGTCTCCGGTACCTCGGCCGCATCGCGCTGCACCCACTGGCGCAGCGCGGACAGGTCGAGGTGCGGCGTGGAATGCGTGAACTGCTTCATCTTGCCGATTTCCTGCCGCCAGGTGGCGGACAGCATCTTGCCGTAGCGCGACAGCACGTCGTAGCGATGGGCGATCACCGCATCGAGCGTGTCGACGTCTGCGACCGTCTTCGTCGTGTCGAGCTTCACCTGCGCCGCGACCTTCTTCACGCGGGCCAGGCCGACGACCTCGAGCATGCGGATGTACATCCAGCCGATGTCGAACTCGTACCACTTCGACGACAGCCGCGCCGAGCTCGGATAGGCGTGGTGGTTGTTGTGCAGTTCCTCGCCGCCGATGATGATGCCCCAGGGCAGGATGTTGCGGCTGGCGTCCTCGGCCGCGAAGTTGCGATAGCCCCAGAAGTGGCCTACGCCGTTGATGATGCCAGCCGCGGTCACCGGGATCCAGAGCATCTGCACCGCGAAGATCGTGATGCCGATCGGCCCGAACAGCAGCACGTTCAGCGCCAGGGTGGTGTACGGCCCCATGATCGAGTGGCGCGAATAGAGATTGCGTTCGATCCAGTCATCCGGCGTGCCGCTGCCGAACTTCTCGATCGTCTCCTGGTTCTTCGCTTCAATCCGGTACAGCTCGCTGCCCTGGAGCAGCAGCTTGCGGATGCCGAAGATCTGCGGGCTGTGCGGGTCTTGCGGCGTCTCGCAGCGTGCATGGTGCTTGCGGTGGATGGCGACCCATTGGCGGGTGACCATGCCGGTGGTGAGCCAGAGCCAGAAACGGAAGAAGTGCGAGACGACGGGATGCAGGTCGAGGCCTCGGTGCGCCTGTGCGCGATGCAGGAAGATCGTCACTGCTGCGATGGTGATGTGGGTGACCACCAGGGCATAGACGACATAACCCCACCACGGTAGATCGATCAGGCCGGAGAGCATCAAGTGTCCTGTTTTGAACGGAAGTGTGGCGCAGTCTACAGAAAAAACGGGGGGTTCTGGCCTCCGCGGCACCTATTTCGGATGTTGTTCAAAAAGCCTTTAAGTTCAAGCGCTTGCGGCGCCCTTTTCAGTGTTCGGAGCGATGGTGGCAGGCGCCGCTGGAGCAGGCTGTTCGAGCAGGTCAGGGCCGAGCATGCGTACTTCCCTCTGCGGGTACGGGATCCGCACGCCATGCTCCCGGAACGCCTGCCACAGTTCCCGGTACAGTTCCGAGCGCAGGTTGTTGCGCCCGCGGTCGGGGTCTCCGATCCAGGCGCCGAGTTCGAGGTCGATGCCGCTTTCGCCGAACAGCCGCACCAGCACCGTCGGGGGCGGGTCCTCCAGTACGCGCGGGTTGCGCGTGGCGACGCTGCGGATCAGTTCGATCACCGCCTCGAGGTCGGACTCGTAGGCGATCTGTATCGGCACCGCGATGCGAACCCTCGGGTCGCTGTAGGACTGGTTGATCACCGTGCTGGTGATGATCGTCTCGTTCGGGATGATCGCCTCGTTGCCGTCGAGGCTGCGCACCACCACATAGCGGCCAGTCATCCGCGTCACGACGCCTTCGCGGTTGTCGATCACCACCGTGTTGCCGATCGACACCGAGCGGTCGGCCAGGATGATGAAGCCGCTGACATAGTTGCTCGCGATCTTCTGCAGGCCGAAGGCCAGGCCGACGCCGAGCGCACCGCCGAACACCGACAGCAGGGTGATGTCGATGCCCACGGCCGACAGGGCCACCAGCACGCCGATCACGATCAGCAGCGCCTTCGCGGTCTTGGCGAAGATCACGCGGACGTTGATGTCCATCGCCTGCGCGCCCATCAGCCGGGTCTCGATCAGGCGGCCGATCCACAACGCGACCAGCAGCGTCAGCACCACCGACAGCGCGCCGCGCATCATCAGCAGGATCGACACATGTCCCTTGCCGACCGGGATAGCCACGCTGTCCAGGATGCGGGTGATCGCCGGCAGCACGCCGGTGAGGTGCAGCGCGAAACCGATCCACACCGTCCATCCGACCAGCCGCTCCCACGTGTCGAGCGCTGGCGACGGGTTGAACGCCGAGCGCAGCAGGTAGGCGAGCACGCGCACGATGGCCATCGCGGCGAGCAGGGCGCTGGCGATACCGAGCAGCGAGGTCGGGTTCCACTCCGCCAGCAGCGCATGTGCCGGCACCAGCAGCAGCAGCGAAGACAGCGGGAACAACACCCGTTCCAGACCGGCGATGCCCGACTTCCAGCGGCCTTCCGCGAGAGCCAGCTTCGGCTTCAGCCAGAGGTTGACCATCCATGCCAGCGCCAGCGCGAGCACGATCGCACCCACCTGCCAGGCGATGGCCGATGTCTGCAGGTCGCGGCCGAGCGTGGCGAGTGTCGACTGGAGGTCGTTGATTGCAGGGACTTGTGCCATCGGTACCGGGCGGAAGGGCTGCTGCGGCCGGTGGCCGCACATGAGGGACGGCGGGTTATAGCATGGGGATCGAACACTGCGGCAGGCAGGTGCGCAGTCCTGCCTGGCTTCACTCGTGCGTACCGCCCGCCGCGGGCTCCATCTCCACCAGCGCCCCGAGGAACTCCTTCGGATGGATGAAGGCGATCGGGTCGCCGTGCACGTTGCGCTGGGTCGACGGATCGCCCAGCACCTGCACGCCGCCGGCCTTCAGCCCTGCCGCGGTCGTACCGACGTCCTCGGTGCCGAGCGAGAAGTGGTGGATGCCGCCGCGCGGGTTGCGCGCTAGGAAGGCGGCGATCGGCGAGTCTGGACCGGTCGGGGCCATCAGTTCGATGCGGGCGTTGGCCAGCTCGATGTAGGTCATCCGCACCTGCTGCTGCGGATTCTCCATCACTTCGCCGGCCGCCAGGCCGTAGCGCGCCTTCAGTGTGCCGATCGCTGCATCGAGGTCGGGCACGGCGATCGAGACATGGGCGAGATGGGTGAACATCGGGGTAAACATCGGTCAGCCTCCCACCACGCGGTCGGCACGCAGCCGCGCGATCGCCGCATCGTCCAGCCCGAGTTCGCCGCGCAGCACCTCGTCGCCATGCTCGCCCAGCCGGGGCGGTGCCTTGCGGTAGGTGGCCGGCGTCTCGGACAGCTTCACCGGGCAGCCGAGCGTGCGGAAGTCGCCATAGGATTCATGCGACATCGGTACCACCATGCCGCGCGCCTCGGTCTGCTCGTCGGCCAGTGCCTGGGCGACGGTGTTGATCCGTGCGCAGGGGATGCCTGCCCCACGCAGGCTGGCGATCCAGGAATCCGCCGGATGCTCGCGGGTACGCAGCCCGATCGAGGCGTCGAGCTGTTCCCGGTTCGCGATGCGCTCGGCATTGGTCGCGAACCGAGGGTCCGCCGCCCACTGCCCTTCACCGATCAGTTCGGCGAACTTCGCGAACTGCGCATCGTTGCCCACGGCTACCGCGATCATGGCGTCCGAGGCCGGGTAGGTGGTGTAGGGCACGATGTTCGGATGCCCGTTGCCGAAGCGGCGGGCGTCACGACCGCTGGCCAGGTGGTTCATCGCCACGTTGGCTAGCAGGAACAGGCCGGTCTCGTACAGCGAGGCCTCGACCTTCTGCCCGCGGCCGGTGCGCTGGCGCGCGGCCAGGGCGGCAAGCACGCCGTTGGTGGTAATCAGGCCGGTGGCGATGTCGACGATCGCCACGCCGTACTTCATCGGCTCGCCGTCGACGTCGCCGCAGATGCTCATCAGCCCGGACTCGGCCTGGGCAATGAAGTCGTAGCCCGGCAGCGCAGACTTCGGTCCGGTCGTGCCGTAGCCGGTGACGCTGGCACGGATCGCATGCGGTGCATGCGCCGCGAACCACGCGTCGTCGAAGCCCCAGCGGGCAAGCGTGCCCTTCTTGTAGTTGTCGACCACCACGTCTGCCTTCTCGATCAGCTTGCCGAGAAGCTCGCGCCCGGCCGGCTGGCCGAGGTCGAGGGTGATCGAGCGCTTGTTGCGGTTCGCGCCGAGGTAGTACGCAGCCTCGGCATCGCCCGGCGCGGCGCCGGGCTTCGCTACCCAGGGCGGGCCCCAGGTGCGGGTGTCATCACCCGCGCCCGGAGGTTCCACCTTGATCACGTCCGCGCCGAGGTCGCCCAGCATCTGGGCGCACAACGGCCCGGCCAGCACCCGGGTCAGGTCCAGCACCCGGATGCCGTCGAGCGCGCCTGCCGGCCCGCCGTTCTCGTTGCTCGAGACAGAAGACTCGCTCATCGTGCAGACCTTACTTGTGGAGCTTGCGCATCTCGGGCGGCTCGTTGAGGTTGCGCTCGTAGCCGTCCATGTAGCTCGCCAGTTCGCGCTTTGCCTGCATCCGGAACTGCTGGAAGTTGGGCTTGCGACCGGCCAGGAACGCGTCCATGCCTTCGTTCGCCTCGGGCGAACCCCAGACATGCGCGAGCAGTTCCATGCCCTGCTGCCAGGACGAGTACAGGTTGTCCGATTCGAAGTTGAGCGACTTCTTGGTCATGCGCAGGGTGAGTGCACTGTGGCCCTTCATCGTCTCGCACCACTTCAGCGTCTCGGCCATAAGATCCTTCTGCGGCACGCACTTGTTGATCAGGCCGATCTCGGCCGCTTCCTTCGCCGGGAACCGGCGCGCGCAGAAGATCATCTCGCGGGCCAGGCGCTCGCCGATGATGCGCGGCAGGTATTGGGTGGCACCGACGGTCGGGCAGGCACCCACCTTGGCACCGGTCTGGCCGAGCACCGCGTTCTCGGAGGCGATCACCAGGTCGCACCAGAGGGCCAGCTCATGGCCACCGCCCATGCACCAGCCGTTGACCATGGCGATCACCGGGATCGGCAGGCCGCGGATGGTCATCGCCAGGCCGAGCATGCGGTCGTTCCACATGTAGGCGTTGGTGAAGTTCAGGCGCTTCATCGCGTAGAAGTCGCCGCCGGCCGAGAACGACTTGTCGCCGGTGCCGGTGATCACCGCGCAGACGATCGAGGGATCTTCGCGGGTGGCCTTCAGTGCGTCGATCATCTCGTCGAGCGACTGCTCGCGGAAGGCGTTGAGCACGCGCGGACGGTTGATGGTGATCCAGGCGACCTGGTCCTTCACCTCGAACAGGATGTCGGTGTACTTGCGCGCCCGTGCGGTCGCGATGGTCGGTTTCGCCTTGCCCGATTTCGTTGCCTTGGTGGCCTTGGTGCCGCTCGTTGCCATTGCTGCTGTCTCCCCTCGGATCGGTGGTGGTTGATGCTGATGGACTTGGGTCTGCAGGTGGGGCCGGCAGCGAGCTGGCCAGAGGGTCTGGCTGTGGCAGGCTTGCCGGGTGATTTTGTCCGGACAAATGTTACCATCGGTGGCGTGTCGGTGAAGCGCCACCAGCGGAGCAACAGTCGTGGAAACCTCAGTCGACGGCGAACGATCGAAGGGTGCCGGCGGTGCCGGCGCGGCGCGTGCCCGTGCGGCTGCGCCGCTGTACCAGGTGATCACCCAAAGGCTGATCGAGGAGATCCGCACCGGGGTACTGCCGGTCGGCGGGTTGCTTCCGCCCGAGGTTGAACTGTGCAAGCGCTTCGATGCAAGCCGTTACACGGTACGCGAGGCCTTGCGCACGATCACCGAGCGCGGCCTGCTGGTGCGCCGCCCCGGTGCCGGTTCGGTGGTGGTCGCCTCCGAGACGCCGACTGCCTTCACCCAGAGCGTGAAGAACGTTGAAGAGCTGATGAACTATCCGCCGGACACGTTCCGCGAGAACGTGAGCAGCCGGCTGGTGGTGGCCGACAAGGCGCTGGCGGAACTGCTCGTCTGCGAGGTCGGCACGCGCTGGTTCCGGATCAGCGCGCTGCGCCGGACCAACTCCGGCCCGGAGCCGCTCGGCTGGACCGACATCTACCTGCTGCCGCGCTACAGCAGGGTGGTCGATGCAGTCGACCATGCGCAGACCCATGTCTACCAGCAGGTCGAACGGATGTTTGGCGAGCCGACCGTGCGCGCCCGGTTCGAGATCTTCGCCAGCCGCATCCCGACCCGGCTCGCGCGGCCGCTGAAGGTCGCCAGCGGCACGCCGGCGCTGACCTTCGTGCGGCGCTACTTCAGCGCCAGCGGCGAGAATTTCGAGAATTCGGTGACGGTGCATCCCGAGCTCCGCTTCACCTACACGATGGACGTGCAGCGCGAGCCGCGCAAGCCGCGCCGTACCTGACCCGACACCATACAACCCTGGAGAAAATCCCATGCTGAAGATCAAGCGCATCGAGGCGATCGCCGTCGCCCTGCCGATGGCCAAGCCGATGAAAATGGCCGGCGTCGAGATCCGTACCGCCGACAACCTGCTGGTGCGGGTGGAAGCCGCCGACGGCAGCGTCGGCTGGGGCGAGGCCGCCTCGGCACCGCACATGACCGGCGAGACGGTCGAGAGCATGGTCGCCGCGGTGCGCTACCTGGCGCCGGCGATCGAGGGCCGCAACGTCGAGGACCTGCCGTCGATCGAGTCGGACTGGGCGTTTGCGATGTACGGCAACCATGCGGCCAAGTCGGCGATCGAGATGGCGCTGCAGGACCTGACCGCGAAGGCGGCCGGTATCCCGGCGTGGAAACTGTTCGGCGAGCAGCGGCGCGAGCGGATGGCGGTGCTGTGGCTGATCGGCACAGGCTCCACCGACGGTGATGTCGCCGAGTCGAAGGCACGCAAGGCCGCGGGCTTCGTCGCCTACAAGATCAAGGTTGGCACCGGCGAGGCGGCCGACGACGCGCGCCGGTCGCTGGCGATCTGCGAGGTACTGGGCGAGGGCAACCTGATTTCCTCCGATGCGAACCAGGGCTACACCGTCGAGGGCGCACTTGCTTATGTCGACATCGTGAAGGGCTCGCGGCTGGATTTCTTCGAGCAGCCGGTGCGCTCGAAGGACCTCGCCGGGATGGCGAAGGTCGCAGCTGCCAGCAACCTGCTGATTGGCGCCGACGAAGGCCTGCACGGGCTGGACGACATCCAGGCCCACTACGGCATGAAGGCCGCCAGCGGCGTGAGCCTGAAGACCATCAAGCTCGGCGGCATGCGCGAGGTGTTCGAGGCCGGCGTGCTGTGCGCGAAGCTCGGCATGCGGGTGAACCTGGCGAACAAGGTCGCCGAGTCGAGCATTGGCATCGCCGGCGTACTGCACCTGGCTGCCGCGCTGCCGGGCCTCGACTGGGGCCTGTCGATCACCAACCAGTACCTGGCCGACGACATCGTGACGAAGCCGCTGCGCGTGGTCGAGGGGCATGCCGAAGTGCCTGGCGGCATCGGGCTCGGTGTCGAGGTGGACGAATCGAAGGTGCGCGAGTACCAGAGGGCGCTCTGATCATGGCGAAGACCTATGCAGCTGTTCCCGCACGCAAGGTGGCTTTCCTCGGCCTGGGCGTGATGGGCTATCCGATGGCCGGGCACCTGGCGCGTGCCGGGCATTCGGTGACGGTCTACAACCGGACGGCAGCCAAGGCCGCTCAGTGGGTGGCGGAGTACGGTAGTGGGTCGAACGCAACCTCGGCGGCGACGCCTGCGGCAGCGGCATCGGATGCCGACATCGTGTTCGCCTGCGTCGGCAACGACGACGACCTGCGTTCGGTGGTGGTCGGCGATGGCACCTCGGGTGCATTCGCGGGCATGAAGGCCGGTGCGATCTTCGTCGACCATACGACCGCGTCGGCGGACATCGCGCGCGAGCTGTCCGCGCTGGCGGCGTCGAAGGGGCTGGGCTTCATCGATGCGCCGGTGTCGGGCGGGCAGGCTGGCGCGGTGAACGGCATGCTGACCGTGATGTGCGGCGGGGAGCAGTCGACCTTCGATATGGTCGCGCCGGTGGCTGCGGCCTACGCCCAGGCGGTGACCCTGCTCGGCCCGAGCGGGTCGGGACAACTGGCAAAGATGGTGAACCAGATCGCGATCGCGGGGCTGGTGCAGGGCCTGTCCGAAGCCGTCGCCTTCGGCCAGCGTGCCGGGCTCGACATGAACGCGGTGCTGGCGGTGATCGGCAAGGGTGCTGCTCAGAGCTGGCAGATGGACAACCGCGGCAAGACCATGGTCGAGCGCAAGTTCGAGTTCGGATTCGCGGTCGACTGGATGCGCAAGGACCTGGGGCTGGTGCTGGATGAAGCCAAGCGCAACGGCGCGCTGCTGCCGGTGACCGCACTTGTCGACCAGTTCTATGCCGACGTGCAGCAGGCAGGTGGGCGGCGCTGGGATACGTCGAGCCTGATCACGCGGTTGCGGTGAGCATGCGCCGATCCGGCATGCCCGCAGCGCTGGCCGCCGCGCTGGCGGTCGCGCTGGGCGTGCTGCCGGTGGGTGCACGACCCGTCCTTGCGCAGGGCGATGCCGTGACCTGCGCGCCGGGCGCTTCCGCGGTTCGCGTGCGTGCAGCCACCTACGTCGCCCTCGGCAAGGACCTGCTGTTCCGCCTGCAGGTGGAACGCTCGCTCGATACCGCCGTGCTGATCGTAAACAAGGTCGATGGCAACCGGTTGTACGACCGCGCCTACTGGAAGCCGGTGAAGGTCGCCGAGCAGTGCGGGCAGCGCACGGTCGACTATGTCGACGAGGATGCACAGGGAGCCTCCGCGCCGTCGATGCGCCTCGTATACGAGCCCGCAGAAGAAGTCCGTCGTCCCGGGCTGCCGCGGCCGATGGTGGTGTTCGCCGGTGCGGTAGTGTTGCCCTCCGGCGAACGGCAGGCGCTGCAGTTCGAGGAAGTGGTCGTCAAGCGCGAGATCGGCGCACCGCCCCAAAAGCGCTAGGCGCCTGATTTCGTTCAGACCCGGCCCCCAGCCTCGCCTGGGTTGATGACATTCAGTGCTGTTGAACGACGGCTCTCCCGCCGCCGCCGACGATCGGCGGCATCGGCGCCACCTGCATCGGCCCGGGCAGTCCGGTGGCCGGGTCGTACCAGCCGTCGGTCAGCGTGTACATGAAGTTCACCAGGTCCGCCGTGTCGCGCGAGGTGAGCTTCAGGCGTCCGACCTTGCGGCATTCGCGGCCGGCCGCGACTTCGGGCTCGGCCCATCCATCCGGATTGCCGGCCACGCAACCGGTCGTGTAGAAGCGCACCGCCTCGCCGAGCGACGCGAACACGCCGTTATGCATGTAGGGGGAGGTGACCGCGACATTGCGCAGTGTCGGTACCCGGAACCGGCCCTCCATGCCGGCGCGCTGCGGGTCGCGCGCGACGCCCAGGTCGATGAATCTGGCACCGTCCGGGTTGATCGACGCGGGCATCCGGTAGAACGGGCTGGACCGGTTCGGTGGCAGGCCGAGGTTGTGGCTGCTGAAGTCGGTGAACAGGGCGCGCCGTCCCTGCTCGGCGCCGAGGGAATGGCACTCCACGCAGTTGCCGCGGTTGCGATCGCGGAAGGCTTCGTAGCCGCGGGCCTCGCTCGCATCGAACGTGGCACGGCCTTCCATCACTGCGTCGAACTTGGAACTGAACGGCGAGAACTCCGCGGTGCGCTGGTAGGCGGCGACCGCTGCGGCCAGGTGCTGCATCGCGCGTCCCGGATCCGACAGGGCACCACGACCGAAGACCCGATCGAACTGCGCGGCATACGATGCCTGGCGCAACCGAGCCAGCAGCGCGGCTGGCGAGGCATTGGCCATCTCGGCCGGGTTGAAGAATGGCCGCAGCGCGTGGTCTTCGAGCGAGTCTGCACGCTGGTCGTGCATCAGCCCGCCGACCAGCGTGCCTCGCACCGGGTCGACATGGCGGGCCGGGATGAATGAGGCGTACATCAGTGTCGGTGGGTTGCGCATGCCGAAACGCGATGGATCGGCACCCGGGGCAATGCCAGCCTGCATCCGGTTGCGCGGCGTCGCGAAGGCCCAGCGCGGGTCGTGGCAGGAGGCGCAGGACTGGCCGGGAGGATCGGACAGCGAGGTGTCGAAGAAGAGCGCGCGCCCGAGACCTGCCAGCGCGCCGATTTCGGCCGATGCCTGGCTGGCCGGTGCCGTCGGGCGAGGATCGATGGCCGGGTTACGCGAGCAGCCCGCAACCACCGCCAGGCAGAGCAGGAAGAACGGGCCGCGCCAGCGACCGGCGCGGGGGACACGGATCGACATGGGTACCATCTTAGAGGGGCGCGCCGGGAGTGCAAGCGGGACAGGCCTTGCCTGTCGCGGTCACCCCGCGAGCGCGGGCGGGCGGACGGCTTCGAGGCCGTCGGTCGGCGCCGCGCTGATCGTCGTACGCTTCATCAGCCGCGCATGATCGCCGGCCGGCCATGGCCGGCCGCGATGCATCGTCGCCCGGTTGTCCCACATCACCACATCGCCCGCCTGCCATTCATGGGTGTAGGCATGCGCCGGGTCGGTGATGTGTTCCTTCAGTTCGGCCAGCAGCGCCTTCGATTCGGCATCCGGCATGCCCTCGATCGCATACGCATGCGAGGCCAGGTAGAAGGAATCGCGTCCGTTCACCGGGTTGCGCCAGCGGATGCGCCAGCACGCCGGCGGCATCGCGGCGCGCTCGCGCTCCGAGGCCAGGTGTGGCGCGATCTGCCCGCGCGAATGCGCATAGTCATGCCAGACGCAGGCGTCGAACAGTTGCGCCTTCTTCGCTTCCGGCAGCCGCGCCCAGGCCGCACGCTGCGACACGAACTGGGTCTCGCCGCCGGTGGGCGGGATGATGCGTGCGGACAGCACCGAGGCGAGCGCCGGATGCTGCTTGAAGGAGCTGTCGGTATGCCAGAGCTGGTTGGCCTTCGCGCGCAGCGATTCCTTGTGGTCGGGCGGCACCAGCTTCCCGGTCGCCGGGTCGACATTGGTCAGGATGCTGAACGGGGTGCCTTCGCCCAGCGATGCGACCTTCGCCACTTCGAGCGTGCCGAAGCGGCGCGAGTAGGCGACCTGCAGTTCGTCGGTGATCTGTTGCTGGCGGAACAGCAGTACCGAGTGTTCCTCGAAGGCCGCGCGCACGAACGCATAGGCTTCGTCGCCGCGCGGGCCATCGTCCGCCACATCGGCGAGCGATACGCCGAGCACTTCGGCGCCGAAATCGCGGCTGAGCGGTCTGAGGTCCATGCGGTCGTCTCCTCCGGTTACGGCGCGGCCTTCAGGGTGCCGTGCTGGTCCGGATGACTATACTGCAACCGCGATCGTCGATCAGCGCCCTGCGCCGCACCCGCAGGCTGCGCGCCTCCACGCGTCCCGTGCCGCCTCAGGTGCCTTCGCGCAGCGCCTCCAGGAACGCATCGCCATAGCGCGAGAGCTTGGTTTCGCCGACCCCGCTCACCCGCCGCAGGTCGTCCAGCGTCTGCGGCTTCACCATCGCCATCTCGACCAGCGTCGCATCGTGGAACACCACGTAGGCCGGCACGCCCTGTTCCGACGCCAGCCGGCGCCGGCAGGCGCGCAACACGTCGAGCAGTGCAGCGTCCGTTCCCGGCGGCAGTTCGGTGCTGCGCTTCACCTTCGCGCTGCGATCGCGGCTGCCCGTCTTGCGCCGCGACACCTTGCGGATGCGGATCTCGACCTCGCCCTTGAGCAGCGCGCGTGCGGATTCGGTGAGCTGCAACGCACCGAAGCGCTCCGCATTGGCATGCAGGTAGCCGGCGGCGATCAGCTGCCGCGCCACCGCCCGCCAGCCCATGTCGTCGAACTCGGTGCCGATCGCGAAGGTCGGCAGCTTGTCATGGCCGAACTGCACCATGCGCGGCGTCGCCTTGCCGAGCAGCAGGTCGATCAGGTGGCCGGCGCCGAAGCGCTGGCCGGTGCGCAGCGCGGCCGACAGCAGCTTCTGCGCAGGCACGGTGCCGTCGATGGTCTCCGGCGGCTCCATGCAGTTGTCGCAGTTGCCGCACTGATAGTCGGCATCCAGCGTCTCGCCGAAATAGTCGAGCAGCACCCGGCGCCGGCAGTGCGTGGTCTCGCAGTAGCCGAGCATCGCATCGAGCTTCCGTCGCTCGATGCGCTTGACCTCGTCGGGCGAGCCGGATTCGTCGATGCGGTTCCGGAGCAGCACCACGTCGGACAGGCCGTACGCGAGCCACGCCTCCGACGCCTCGCCGTCGCGCCCGGCGCGGCCGGTCTCCTGGTAGTAGCCCTCGAGGCTCTGCGGCAGGTCGAGGTGGGCGACGAAGCGCACGTCGGGCTTGTCGATGCCCATGCCGAAGGCGACGGTGGCGACCATCACGATGCCGTCCTCGCGCAGGAAGCGCTGCTGGTGCTCCCTGCGCACGTCGGCATCGAGCCCGGCATGGTAGGGCAGGGCATTCATGCCGAGGCCTGCGAGCCAGACCGCGGTCTCGTCGACCTTGCGCCGCGACTGGCAGTAGACGATGCCGGCCGCGCCCTCGTGTCCGTCCTTCAGGAAGCGGCCGAGTTGCTCGCGCGCCGCGTCCTTCTCGACCACCCGATAGCGGATGTTCGGCCGGTCGAAGCTCGACACGAACACCCGCGAGTCGTTCAGGCCCAGACGGTCGAGGATTTCCTGCCGGGTGATCGCATCGGCGGTGGCCGTCAGTGCGATGCGCGGGATCGACGGGAAGCGCTCGTGCAGCACCGACAGCTGGATGTACTCTGGCCGGAAGTCGTGGCCCCACTGCGACACGCAGTGCGCTTCGTCGATCGCGAACAGCGCGACCTTGGATCGTTCGAGCAGCGCGAGGAAGCGGTCGGTGAGCAGCCGTTCCGGCGCGACATAGAGCAGGTCGAGTTCGCCCGCCTCGAACGCCTGCTCGACCTCGCGCGCCGCGCGTGCATCCAGCGACGAGTTGAGGAAGGCCGCATTCACGCCGGCCAGCTTCAGCGCATCGACCTGGTCCTGCATCAAAGCGATCAGCGGCGACACCACCACGCCGGCGCCGTCGCGCACGATCGACGGGATCTGGTAGCACAGCGACTTGCCGCCGCCAGTGGGCATCAGCACCAGCGCATCGCCGCCGTCGACCAGATGGCCGATGATCTCCTGCTGGTGGCCGCGGAATTCCCGGTAGCCGAACACCCGGCCCAGGACTTCCCGGGCGCGGGCGATACCGCCGTCGGTCACCCCGGCTGCCGGGGATCGCGCGGCTTCGGCTCGGTGGCTGGCAGCGACTTCGGCAGGTCGTTGTCGATGAACTTCAGCAGCGCGGACAGCTGCGACGAGGCCTGCTTGCGCACCGCATCGGTGTCGCAGCCAGCCCAGTCATAGAAGCCCTTGCCGGCGGCCAGGCCGGTCTCGCCGCGTTGCGCCATCGCCTGCAGCATCGGGTTGGCGACGTTGGTGTGGAACAGCGCCGGTACGATCGACGCCTGTGCCTCGGCATGGATCTTCAGGCCGCTGACATCCTTCTGCTGGATCAGCCCGTTGAGGACCATGCGCGGTGCGAGCAGCCTGCGCGCTGCATGGTCGATCGCGGCCGCATCGGCGACGCCTGCCTCAATCAGGTAGTAGGCCTCGTTCAGGATCGCATGCTGGAGCCGGTTCACCAGGAAGCCGATGATCGGCTTGTACAGAACGACCGTCTCCTTGCCCGAGCGGCGCAGCGCATCGGCGGTGATGTCGACCGACTCGCGCGAGGAGGCCGGCCCGCCCATCACCTCGACGACCGGCGCGGTGTCGGCCGGCATGAAGTAGTGGATGCCGAGGAACTTCTCGGGATGCTTCAGCGTCTTCGCCAGCTCTACGAGGTCGAGCCCCGAGGTGCCGGTGCCCAGCAGGTAGTCCTGGCCTTCGTAGGCGGCCTCGACATCGGCGAACACCTGTTGCTTGGTGGCGACGATCTCGGGCACCAGCTCGATGATGAGGTCCGGGGCCTTCGCCGGCAGCGTCGCGACCGCGGTCACGCCGTCCGGCAGGTCGGTGATCGATGCGGCACGCGCCGAGCGGACCATGGTCTGGAACCCGGCCTGTGCGAAGGTCTTCGCCACGCCACGGCCCATCACGCCATAGCCGTAAATCAGTACGCTCTGGATCTTCTTCATCGTGTTCTCCGGGGGCGCGGTGCTGCCCCGTGGTTGTTGCACGCCCGTGGACGGGTGTGGCCCGCGGGCGTTGCCCACGTCCGCGAGCCGGTGCAGCCCGCGGACGTCCATCTCTGGCTGCCGTCGATCAGCTGAGGCCCCAGATGCGCTTGCCGGCGACCGGCAGCTTGGCCATCAGGATATCGCCCGACAGTGACTCGGTGATGTACAGCGTCTTCAGGTCCGGGCCGCCGAAGCAGATGTTGGCCAGGTGGTGGTGTGCATGGTTGGTCGAATGGATCAGGTGCGTGGGCAGCATGTTCGAATCGAAGCGCCAGACGCCGACGCCCAGCTGGCACACGAACAGGCCGTTCTCGCCGTCCATCTCGATGCCGTCCGGGCCGCCGACGCCACCCGAGAGCTGGATCGCCACGCCGGTCTTGGAGATCGAGCCATCCTGCATCAGCGGCAGGCGCCACACCGAATTCGAGCGCGTGACGCCGACATAGCAGTGCTTCTCGGTGGTCGACAGGGTGATGCCGTTCGGGCTGGGCACGTTGTTGCACAGCCGGTCGAGCGAGCCGTCGGCGCGCCAGCGGAACACGCGGCCGGTCGGGTCGGCGATGCCGGTCTGGCCCTGGTCGGTGAAGTAGAGGTCGCCATTGGTCGCAAAGTGCAGGTCGTTGCAGCCCTTGAAGCCTTCGCTGAACGCGGTGCGCAGCACTTCCTCGATCTTCATCGTCTTCGGATCGATGGTCAGGATGCCCATCTTGTAGTCGGCGACGAAGATGCGGCCGTCCTTGTGGAACTTCAGGCCGTTCGGCCAGCCGTTGTACTGCAGCGCGAGTTCGATGTTGCCCTTCGGGTCGGCGCGGAAGATGCGGCCGAACGCGCAGTCGACGAACCACAGGTTGCCGTCACGGTCGAACGACGGGCCTTCCAGGAAACACTCGATCTCGGTGCCCTGCCGGTTCGGATGCGCCCAGTCGCTGTACTGCTTCTTGCGGTACTTGGCGGGCAGCGTCGCGAACACTTCGGTCTCGATCAGTTGCAGGGGCTGGAACGGGTTGAACATTTGTACGTCTTCCTTTCTTCTGTGGGTCTGTTGCGTGCGTCGACGGTGCCCGACGGTATGCCGGAGGGTAATGCAAGAATGGTGCGTGGGCGGCGCCAGGAAGCGACCCGGCCGCCCGGAATCTAGTCGAGCCGGATGTTGGCCTCGCGGATCACCTTCGCCCAGCGCGGGATGTTTTCCTTGATGTAGGCGGTCATCTGCTCGGGCGTGCCCGGAATGGTCGCAGCCATGCCTTGCGCCTGCAGTTTCGCGACGGTATCGGGCGACCGCAGCACCTTGCCCATCACCTCGTTCAGCCTGCGCACGATGTCCGGCGAGACCTTCGCCGGCGTGTGCACGCCGTACATGATGGTGGCCTCGTAGCCCTTGATGCCGGCGGCCTCGTTGACCGACGGCACGTCGGGCAGCAGCGGGCTGCGCCCGGCCGAGGTGATCGCCAGCGCGCGCGCCTTGCCGGCCTTCACCGGCTCGGGCACCGTCGGCAGGCTCGCGAAGAACAGCGGCACATGCCCGCCCATCAGGTCGACCATCGCCGGGTTACCGCCCTTGTAGGGCACGTGCACCATCTTCAGACCGAGCATGCCCATGAACATCTCGCCGCCGAGGTGGCTCATGCTGCCTACGCCGAACGAGGCATACGACATCTTGCCCGGCTGTTGCCGAACCAGCGCGACCAGTTCCTTCACGTTGCGTACCGGCAGCGACGGGTGCGCAAGCACTGCCAGCGGAAGGTCGCCGACCAGCGTCACCGACTGGAAGTCGTTGACGGTGTCGTAGGGCAGTTTGGGGTAGAAGGACGGGTTGAGGATGTGCGAGGTGATGCTGTGGAACATGATGGTGTAGCCATCGGGCACGGCGCGCGCGACCACCTCGGCTCCGATCACGCCGTTCGAGCCGCCGCGGTTCTCGACGATGACCGACTGGCCGAGCGCCTGCGCCAGGGGGTCGGAGACGACCCTGCCCAGGATGTCGGTGCCGCCACCGGGCGGCCACGGGATCACCATGCGCACCGGCTTGACCGGCCACTGTTGCTGTGCCGTTGCGGGCAGCGGTTGCAGGAGGCTGAGAGCGCCCAGGCCACTCACGCTGCCCAGGGCAAGGGCGGGTAGTGCCGCCGCGATCGTTCGGTACATTGGTTCACCTTTCATGTTGATGGCCATGCGCGCACATCGAGCGGACCGTGCGCGCTACCTGGACCGGTACTGCGACGGAGTCGTAATCATCATCAGTTGCGGGGCTGGAACGGATTGAACATTGGTACGTCTTCCTTTGGTGCGCGTCCGGCACGTGCTGTGACGGACGCCGGCGGACCGGCCGGCCGGGCAATGCAAGAATCGTGCGGAAACCGCGGCGCAAGTCTGCGCGTCGGTGTGAAACCCGTCGTCTCGTTGCGGACGCTAGTCGATGCGGATGTTGGCCTCGCGGATCACCTTAGCCCAGAGCGGCAGGTTCTCCTTGATGTAGGCGGTCATCTGCTCCGGCGTCCCGGGAGCCGGGGCTGCCATGCCCTGCGCCTGCAGGCGGGCGACGATATCCGGCGCGCGCAGGACCTTGCCGGTGACCTCGCTGAGCCGCCGCACGATATCCGGGGACACCTTCGCCGGCGTGAACACGCCGTACATGATCGTCGCCTCGTAGCCCTTGATTCCCAGTGCTTCATTGACCGAAGGAACGGCGGGCAGCAGCGGGCTGCGCGAGGCCGAGGCGATGGCCAGCGCGCGCGCCCTGCCTGCCTTGACCGGCTCCGGTGCCGTGGCGGAACTGGCGAAGAACAGCGGGACGTGTCCTCCGATCAGGTCGGTCATCGCCGGCCCCCCGCCCTTGTACGGCACGTGGATCATCTTCAGACCCAGCATGTCCATCAGCAGTGCGCCCCCGAGATGGCTCATGCTGCCCATGCCGAAGGACGCGTATGACATCTTGCCCGGCTGCTGCTTGACCAGCGTGACCAGTTCCTTGAGGTTGCGCACCGGCAACGCCGGATTTGCAAGAATGACCAGCGGTACGTCTCCGACCAGCGAGATCGACTGGAAATCGCCCAGCGTGTCATAGGGCATCTTCGGGTAGAACGCAGGGTTGAGGATGTGCGAAGTCACGCTGTGGAACATGATCGTGTAGCCGTCGGGTGCCGCACGTGCCACGGCCTCGGCACCGATCAGCCCGTTGGATCCCCCGCGATTCTCGATGACGACCGGTTGGCCGAGCGCCTGCGCCAGCGGTTCGGCGAACAGCCGCCCGAGGATGTCGGTGCCGCCCCCGGGCGGCCACGGGATGACCATGCGTACCGGCTTCGCTGGCCATTGCGTCTGTGCCATCACGGGCGACTGCAGGGCGAAAAGGCTGCCGATGGCGCAGGCGGAGAATGCAGCACGGATCATTCGATGCATCTGGGTAGCTGCCTCATGAAGTGGATTCACGACAGGGAGTATCGCCCTCGGACGGACGAGGGATGCGCAAGCGTGAAAGCTGCGTCACTCGTTCTTCAGTCCGACCTGTTTCGAAAGCTTCGCATAGCGCGCCAGTTCGGCCGCCATGAAGCTGCGGAAGGCCGCTGGGGTGCTCGACTGCACGTCGATGCCCAGCGCGGCGAACCGCTCCTGGGTGTCCGCGAAATCGAGCGACTTGCGCAGCATCGCATTCAGCCGGTCGATGATCGGCGCCGGGGTCTTCGCCGGCACCACCGCGCCCCACCAGGTCACCATGTCGAACCCGGGCACTCCGCTCTCGGCGACGGTCGGGATGTCCGGCGCCAGCGGCGTGCGCTTCGCGCTGGAGGCCGCGAGCGCACGCAACTTGCCGCTCTTCACATGTGCGGCCGCGACTGGCGGGCTGGCGAACACGAAATCGATCTGGCCGCCCAGCAGGTCTGTGACCGACTGCCCGGTACCCTTGTACGGCACGTGCAGCAGGTCGATGCCGGTCATCAGGCGCAGCAGTTCGGTTGTGAGGTGTGCCGGCGTGCCGCTGCCGCCGGTGCCGTACTTGATGGCACCGGGCTTCGCCTTCGCCAGCGCGATCAGTTCCTGCACGTTCTTCACCGGCAGCGACGGACCGACCACCAGCAGCGTCGGGCCGGTGGCCAGTAGCGTGACGGCTTCGAAATCGCGCATCACGTCGTAGCCGAGCTTCGGGTAGATGTGCGGGTTGATTGCCAGCGGCGCGATGTTGGCCAGCAGCAGGGTGTACCCGTCTGGCGCCGAACGCGCCGCGATCTCGGTGCCGAGGCTGCCGCCGGCGCCCGGCCGGTTGTCGATCAGGACTGGCTGGCCGAGCTGTTCGGCGAGCCGGTTGCCGATCGCGCGCGCGACCAGGTCGGACGAGCCGCCGGGCGGGTAGGGCGCGATCCAGCGCACCGGCTTCGCTGGCCAGGCCTGGGCGAATGCCGGTACCGACGGCAACAGCAGGACCGCCGCGGCGAAACCGAGCGCGCATGCGGACGAGTTGAGGTTCGGCCGCGAGGCGGTCGCCGGCGTCGTCATGGGGAGCGTCGTCTCGTGCATGGGAAGCATCCTGTCAGTCAATGCGGGCCCCGATTTCCTTGACCAGAGCCGCCCAGCGCGGCGTGTTGGCCTTCATGTAATCGAGCATCTCCTGCGGCGAGGTCGCGGTGGCACGGTCCGAACCGCCGTTGTTCGCCAGCCGGTTCTGGAAGTCGGCCGATTCGAGCAGGCGCACGGTCTCCGCGTTCAGCCGGGTGACGATCGCCTGCGGCGTCTTCGCCGGGGCGAACAGCCCGAACATCACCGAAGCCTCGTAGCCCTTGCTGCCGGTGGCCTCGTCCACCGTGGGCACGTCGGGCAGCAGCTTCGACCGGGCGGCGGTGGTCACGCCGAGCGCGCGCAGCTTGCCTGCGCGCAGCTGCGGCAGCGAGGTGCCGATGCCGGAGAAGTAGATCGGTACATGGCCGCCGAGCGTGTCGACCAGCGCAGGCCCGCCGCCCTTGTAGGGAATATGGGTCATCTTGACGCCGAACTGCCGGTTGAACAGTTCGCCGGCGAGCTGGCTGATGCTGCCCGCGCCGAACGAGGCGAACGACAGCTGGCCGGGATTCTTGCGCGCCAGTGCGATCAGGTCCGGCAGCGTCTTTACCGGCAGCACCGGATTGATCACGATGGCCAGCGGCACCTCGGCCACCAGCCCGACCGGCGCGAAGTCGGTGAACGTGTCGTAGGGCAACTTCGGGAAGAACGACGGATTCAGCATGTGCGAGGTCACGCTGTGGAACATGATCGTGTGCCCGTCCGGCACCGCACGCGCGACCGCCTCGGCGCCGATCACCCCGTTCGAGCCGCCGCGGTTCTCGACCACCAGTTGCTGGCCCAGCGCCTGGCCCAGCGGTTCGGCCAGGATGCGGCCGACGATGTCCGCGCCGCCGCCGGGCGGCCAGGGAATCACCATCCGGATCGGCTTGGACGGCCATGCCGCCGTTTGCGCGAGCGCCAGCGCGGGCGCCGCGGCGAGGAGTGACATCAGGCAGAGCGCTGCGGGGCGTGGCTTTGGCATTCGGGGTCTCCTCCGGGCGGCTGGATGGACGCTGTGCGTCGCGGATCGAGTCGCCGGGACTGGCGATTTGTCCGTACTTTTTGTCCGGTCATTTTAGGCGGGCGGGAGCCGGGTCGCAACCGCAGGGCACATGCACCGGGCAGCCGGGCGCGCGGACCGGCGGTTAGTATCCGCACATCGCTCCATGGGGTCCCCGCATGCCTGCTCCCTTGTGCATCGCTCCCGAACTCTCGCCGTCAAGGCCGTCGGTGTCGCTGCCGCCCGGGACCGTCGACTGCCACTGCCATGTGTTCGAGGATCCCGCCCGCTATCCGCTGATCGAGGACCGCAGCTACACCCCGAATGGCGGGTCGCTCGACGACTATGTCGCGATGTGCGAAGCGCTCGGCATCGAGCGTACGGTGCAGGTCAACGCGAGCGTCTATGGCAACGACAATTCGATCACCGCATACGTCATCGCGAAGCTGGGGCAGCATCGCGCGCGCGGCGTCGCGGGCCTTGCGGCCGATGCGACCGAGGCGCAGATCGGTCGCCTGCATGAAGCCGGATTCCGCGGCGTGCGCCTGTCGACGCGCGTCAAGGGTTATGGCGGACTGGAACGGCTCGAATCGATGGCCGCGCGCGTCAAGCCGTTCGGCTGGCACCTGCAGGTTCACTTCGGGTCGAGCACCGAGATCGCGGAGCACGCCGACCACCTGGTTTCGATAGACGCGCCGATCGTGTTCGACCACTTCGCGCGCGTGGGCGCCGAACAAGGTCCCGATTCGCCGCCCGCCCGGGCGCTGATCCGCCAGCTCGTCGAGCGCGACGATCGCTGGGTGAAGTTCTCGAGCTTCTACAAGCTGTCCGTCGACGGCCCGCCGGGGTTCGCCGACATGGCGCCCCTCGCGCGCGCGATCGTCGCGGCCCGGCCGGACCGCGTGGTGTGGGGAACGAACTGGCCGCATCCGCACATGTTCGCGCCGGCACGCGTCCCCGATGACGGCATGCTGTTCGACGCTGTCGCGGGTTGGCTGCCGGATGCCGGCATCCGGCAGCGGGTGCTGGTGGACAACCCGGCGCAGCTGTACGGCTTCGCGGCGCGCGCCTGATCGAACGCTTCAGCGGCGGAAGTCGTCGAGTCGCCGCGCCGGCACGCCATCGGCGGTCGCGACCACCCGGGTCACCGGCCGCGTGCTGCCGAAGGTCGGAATGTAGGCCGAGTGCTTGCCGGCACCCCCTGCCACGAACACCATGAATTCCTCGGGTGACTGCGCCATCGGCACCCCTGCGTCGAGGCCGGCGTTGGCAAAGCGCTCGGGGAACCGGGTGCGCAGCCGTCGCTCGATGTTCTCGTCCGAGAACCGACCGAGCGGCAGCCTGGCATGCTCGTACAGGTACTCCTTCACGGCCTGCTTGGTGTAGCCGCCGTCGGCGATGGTCCGCGCATGCTCTGGGCTGATGGCGACCGCCGGCACGGTCGGGTGGTACGCGTTGTTTGCGCCGGTGATCGCGACCGTCCCGGCGATCGACTTCAGCACGCCGATCGCCGTCGTGCTCTCGTGGTCGTTGATGTTGTGCGGGCCTTCGGCGGCGATCACGGTGACCGTTGTCGCCTCTGCCGGCAGGCCGAGTTCGACGCGTAGCGGCTCCCAGGGGCTTTCCGCCTCGTTCTCGGAGCAGCAGTAGGCGAACTTGGCTGGCGTCCCCTGCGTCGCCATGTCGCCGATGCCCGGGATGGCGCCGCCGATATTCACCAGCGCAAGCCGTACCGCGCGGCCGATGGTCGCGTTGGCCGGATAGCCCTGGCCGAAGGCGTTGTTGCCACCGTGGATGCCGGCCTCCAGGGCGAGCGGTCCGCCGAACAGCAGCAACGGCGTGCACGGATGGGTGGTCGCCTGGATGCCGTACAGGTTGAACTCCGGCGCGTTCAGCGCGTCGAACGCGGCCAGCACCAGCGGAAAGTGCGCCGGCTGCAGGCCGGCCATCACCGCGTTCGCCGCGATTCGTGCCGGCGTGGCGGGCGCGTAGCGCGGCGGCACCGTCATGAAAGGTTCGTCCCACGGGCGGTCGCAGTACGCGAGCATCGCCTCGACCCGTTCGGGCGTGGGCGGGATCACCGGCAGGCCGTCGCTCCAGCCGCGCGCGAGGAACAGCGACTGGATGGCCTCGAGCCCATCGTCGCAGTCGATGGTGCAGCCCGGTGTGTCGAGCCAGTTCGTCAGCCTGCTCATCGCGCCCCTCCCTTGATCCACTCGAGCAGCGGTGCGAAGGCAAGTTCGGCACGTTGCTCGACTTCCTCGCGCGACAGGCCGCCGATCGGGTGCGGGACCACGAACAGTGGCAGGTCCGGCATGCCGAGCGCCCGGCATTGACCCCTGGCGAGGCCCTGGAACTGGGTCGTGCAGACAACCGCGCTCGGCTTGCCGCGCCGGCGAAGTTCAACGGCGTCGTGGACACTCCACGACGTGCATGACCCTCAGTCGCCCATGGCTGCGACGACGCAGTCGGTCTCCTGTGCGAGGCGGGCGAGCACCTGGTCGGTGGCCGGCAGGGAAGACGTCGGCTTGCGCTCGCCGACGACCGCAGAGAGCGGCATCTCGGCGCGCAGGCGCTCGACCAGCGAGGCGAGCAGGTGGTCGGCATTGCCCTTGCTGTTGTCGAGCACGCCGAGCCTGAGCATCGCGCCCGGCCTTTCCCGGGTCGGTGACGTATCAGCCTGAGACTCAGCGGCCGCCGCCACTTCGACGGACGCCGAGTGCGCGCCGACCGTGGCGGGCGCTGCGCCGGCCAGTTCCTCCGGAACCACGAGCCTGATCTTCGTCATTTCGATGTCCCTCGCGCTCATTCGAGCTTGATGTTGACGGCCTGCTTCACCTTGGTCCACTTCGCGATCTCGTTGCGCATGCGCGTGGCCAGCGCCTCCGGCGTGCTGCGCATCGGCTCGGAGCCGAGACGTTCGAAAGACTCGCGCACCGAGGGCTGCGCCAGCGTGTCGTAGGCCGCCTTCCAGATCCGCGCCACGATCTCCTTCGGCGCATTGGCGGGCAGGAACACCCCGGTCCAGGTCTCGACCTCGTAGCCGCGCACGCCTGCTTCCTCGATCGTCGGGATCTCCGGCAGCAGCGCCGAGCGCTTGCTGGTGGTCAGCGCGAGCGCGCGCAGCCGGCCGGCACGGATATGCGGCGACGACGTCGACAGCTGGTCGAACATCAGGTCGGCATGGCCGCCGACGAGGTCGACCAGCGCGGGGCCACTGCCCTTGAACGGCACGTGGATGAACTTGACGCCGGCCTCGATCTGGAAGATCTCGTTGGCGATGTGGGTGGTCGAGCCGATGCCGGCCGAGGCCACGGCGAGCCTGCCCGGCTGCTTCTTCGCCAGCGCGATGAGGGCGGCAATGGTCTTGACGGGGACCGACGGGTGGACCGTCACCACCAGTGGCGTGATCGACACCAGCGTGGTCGGCGTGAAGTCGCGCAGCGGGTCGTAGGAGACGTTGGTGCCGAACACCGGGTTGATGGTCAGCGAGCCGCTCGAGCCGAGCAGCAGCGTGTATCCGTCCGGTGCCGACTTGGCCGCCACCTCCGCGCCGATGCGGCCACCCGCGCCGGACCGGTTGTCGACCACCACCGGCTGGCCGAGCACCTGTGACATGCCCGGCGCGATGGTACGCGCGGTCAGGTCGATGTTGCCGCCCGGCGCGAACGGCACGATGAGGCGCAGCGGCCGGTCCGGGAACTGGGCCTGTGCCGTGGCCGCCACCGCCATCGCCGCCAGTACCGCACCGGCGCGCAAGCCGTTCATTGCCAGCGCTTTTCGCGGCGAGTTTGATGAAGCCATGCTCTTCCTCCTGTTGGGCGAGCGGATTCGTTTCCGCTTCGAGGACTACGGGCAATGCAGGATCGCGTCGCCGATATTGCAGGATTTTGCAATGTCGCGGTCCCGGGACGTGGCTGCCTGTCAGCACTCAAGGCGCGGCGCGTGCGCGATACGGCCGCGCGGACGCGCGCAGGCGCTGCCAGTTGGTCGCGAAGGCGGCGGCAAGATCCGGGTTGCCGCGCATCACCAGCACGTTCTCCGCATTGCGCCGCTGCGCCGAGTACGTAAAGTTATAGCTGCCGGTGACCAGCACTGCCGCCGGGGTTCCGGCGTCGATGATCATCACCTTGTTGTGTGCGCTCGACTGCTTCGAGTCGAGCCAGACGGTGACGCCGTTGCGTACCAGGTCGCCCAGCACGCTGCCGGCCAGCGTGGCAGCAAACGCGGCGGCCAGCGTGCAGGCGAGGACCGCGGCGATCCGTGCTGTGCGCACAACGAACGCCACCGCCAGCCCGACCGCCAGCCCCACCACCCGGCTCAGCCCTTTGCCCGTTCCAGCACCGCTGCGAAGAAGCCGTCGGTGCCGTGCCGGTGCGGCAGCATCTCGAGGTAGGGCCCGGTGTCGAGCGCGATGCCGAGCCCGGCCAGCACTTCGTTCGCCGGCCGCAGCGAGAACGCCGTATTGGCGGCGAGGAAGGCTTCGACTACCGCACGGTTCTCTTCTTCCAGCAGGCTGCAGGTGGCGTAGACCAGGCGCCCGCCCGGCTTGAGCAGGCGTGCCGCGCTGGCCAGGATGGCCGACTGCTTCGCGGCCATCTCCGCCACTGCCGATTCCGGCTGGCGCCACTTCATGTCGGGATTGCGGCGCAGCGTCCCGAGGCCGGTGCAGGGCGCATCGACCAGCACGCGGTCGATTTTTCCTGCAAGCCGCCTGACCCGTGCATCGGATTCGTTCGACAGCAGTTGCGGGTGCACGTTCGACAGGCCGCTGCGCTTGAGCCGTGGCTCGAACGCCTTCAGGCGCTTCGCCGAGACGTCGAACGCGTAGAGCCGCCCGGTCGACTGCATCAATGCGCCCAGCGCCAGCGTCTTGCCGCCGGCGCCGGCGCAGAAGTCGACGACCATCTCGCGCCGCTTCGGTGCCACCAGCTGGGCGAGCAGCTGGCTGCCTTCGTCCTGCACCTCGACCGCGCCCCGGTCGTACAGCGGGTCCCGCCCGAGCGTCGGCCGGCCATCGATGCGCAGCCCGAACGGCGAATAGGGCGTTTCCTGCGCCTCGATGCCGCGCGCCTTCAGCTGGGCGATCGCACCGGTGCGATCGACCTTGGCGGGATTGATGCGCAGGTCGAGCGGGGCAGGCTGGTTCAGCGCGCCGACCAGCGTCGCCGTTTCCCGGGCATCGAAGCGCGCGCACAGCCGCTGGTAGAGCCAGTCGGGGATGTCGAGTGCCACGGCGGGCGGCAGCGTGGACAGGTCCAGTGCATGGGTGGCGGCCAGCCATTCGCGATCGTTACGGCCGATCGCCGGCTCCAGTGCGCGCGCGGACAGTCCGAACACCGAGGTGAGCGCGACCAGCACCAGCCGGCGCGGCGTCGGCGCACGCGCGTCGACGGCTGCCGTAGCTGGCGCCGGAGCGGCATCGGTCGTTGCTGCGCCGGCATCGGCTGCGGCAAACGTGGATGCATCGATCGTCGGCAGCGAGGCCGCTGCCGACGGGCCGGAGACACTGGCCCGGGCATTCAGGCTGCGCCAGCGCCGCAGCACCGCGTACATCACCTCGGCGGCGAACGCGCGGTCGAGCGGTCCCAGTTCGCGCCGGGTGCGGAAGAACTGATGCAGGACCTGGTCGGCCGGCATCGAGAACGTGGACGCGAGGCTCAGGGCCTGCGTGGCGGCATCGATGCGCAGTGGGTTGGGGGAGGGCAGTGCATCCATCGGGGAGGGGGCGGCTGGGGCCGGTCGCAGGCAGGGTCGGGGGCGGGGCGGATGCCCCGGAAGGAGGGTCGCGGTGCGGGGTCAGTCCCGCGCGAGGCGTACGGTGTCGAGGTTCGCGCTGGTCACCCGTCCGTTGCGGTCGGTCCAGCGGATGCGCACCGGAAGGTACGGGCGATCGGTCGCGAGCCATATATCGTAGCCTTCGTCGCCGGGTTGTGCCCGCACGCGACGCAGGTGCCAGGTGCGCCAGCCGCCGGCCGGTGTCTCGATCAGTTCCTCGGCGACCCGCTCGTAGGTCTGCACGTACACCTTTCGGCCGGTGGTCAGCAGCACGTCGCGCCGTCCCTGCTCGATCGGCACGAAGGCGAACTGCAGGATCAGCGACAGCGTGTCCTGTGCGCCGGCGCCGAGTGCGGCGGTCTGTACCGCGTCGGGATAGCCGAAGGTCAACTGCTTCGCCGGCCAGTCGAAACGGGCGAACTCATTGCGGGCCTTCGGGCCGCGGTCCATCGCGAAGGCGTCCGGGCGCAGGCCCTCGGCCGTGATCCGGCCCTCGCTGGTCTGCACCACCCGCACCCTGCGCAGCAGGCCGACCAGCCCGGTGGTCTCGGCGCTCAGGCTCAGGCGGTAGGATTCGTCGCTGGCCTCCCAGGCATAGGTTGCGCGGCCTACGGGTGCCGGCGGATCGCCGATGGTCACCGCGTATTCGAGCCGTCCACTGCGCGGGAAACGGACGGTGCCGGGTGCAGTGCCGGCCTGGGCGGTGGAAGATGCCGGCGCGGCGGCGTCGATCGGCGGCGCGTCGGCGGCGGCAGTGCTTGCGTTGCCGGATGTGTCCGCCCGGCCGGGTCGGGCGGTGTCGGCCGCAGCCGCGCCTGCGGTCGGGGCGGGCGCGCCCGCAACGGTCGCGGCGGGATCGGCTGCGTCTGCTGGCGCCGCGGTCGACGGTGCCGCGGTCGTCGGGCCGGCATCGGCGGTGCCGGTATCCGCCATCGGCGGTGGCGGCCTGACCGGGCGTGACGGCACGGCCGCCGGCGCCGGCGGCAGCAGCGGACGGGGTCCGGCCTCTGCCCTGGGTGGCGGCAGCAACCGGACGGCCATGCGCGGCGGCAACGGCGCAGCCGGTTCAAGTGCAGGAGCGCCGAGGCGCACCGGCCCGAACGCCAGGGTCAGCAGGTGCAGCACGACCGAGGCCGCGAGCGCCCAGGCGAAACCGCGCCGGGGCCACCGGGCGGCCATCCGGTTCACTGGCCGCCGATCTGCACCAGCACCTGGTCGAACGTCGTGCCGTTGGGTTCGGTCACCAGGATGCGCACCGGGATCATCCCGCGTGCAGCTGCCAGCCAGACGTCGGTTGCGTTGTCGTCCTTCTCGCGCAGCCGGCTGACCCGGATCGCCTCGAAGGCGCCAGCCGGGGTGCTGATCGTTTCGCGACCGGCGACGGTGAAGCGGTAGCGGCTGATGCGCCGCCCGTCGGTCATCGGTGCATCCCATTCGCCGGAGGGCAGGCCGGGTGGCTGCGCGGCCCGGTGAGCCAATGCGTAGGGGAAGCTCAGCCGGTCGGTGGTCCCCGGGGGCAGCGCCTCGGCGTCGCCTTCGGCTGCATCGGTGCCGGGACGGTCGAAGCGGATCTGTCCAGCCGCCCAGTCGAAGCGCGCGCGCTGCACTTGGTTGGCACCGCGCTGGTCGGTGAACTGTTCCGGTCGAAGGCCGGCGGCCGATACGTTGCCGCGGCTCTCGCGCTGCCACCCCTGGCCGCGCGCGAGCAGCGCCGCGACTCCGACCGCACGCGCCTCGCTGGTGATCCGGTAGCCGCCGCCGCTGCGCTCTGAGGTTTCCTCGACGCGCGCGATCTCCATCCCGTTGCGTATCAGGCTGTATGTCAGTACCAGCCGCGCCGGCGCGCCGTTCGCGGCCTCGGCAGCATGCGCGGGAGCAGTCCGCACGGCGGCCAGAAGCAGGCCGGCGCCTGCCGCCGCGAGCGCCGCGCGGCGGCCTGTCGAGATGCGGGTATGGCGCAAATGCATTGCGGCCTCCGTCTAGCCGTCGAGCGCGGGAACCACCAGCGCGGCAGCGCGTGCCTGCTCCGCGGGCGCGTGCGTGGTCGCGGGCAGCAGCCGCACCCGGTTGCCATCGATGCGCAGCCGCCCCTGGGCGAACCAGCTTACCGCCCGTGGATAGAGCCGGTGCTCCTGTTCCAGGACCCGTGCAGACAGCGTGTCTTCCGTGTCATCAGGGTGTACCGGTACGGCGGCCTGGACGATGATCGGGCCGCTGTCCAGCGTCGAGGTGACGAAATGGACGGTGCAGCCATGCAGCCGCACGCCGTCCTCGAGCGCGCGCCGATGGGTGTGCAGGCCCGGATACGAGGGCAGCAGCGACGGATGGATGTTGATCATGCGCCCGACGTAGTGGTCGACGAAGCCCGGCGTCAGGATGCGCATGAAGCCGGCCAGCACGAGCAGCGCCGGCCGGTGGCGGTCGATCGCCTGCATCAGCGCTGCGTCGAACGCTGCGCGCGGGTCGGCTGCGTCGGCCCATGCCGTGTGGTCGACCACCTCGGTCGCGATGCCGTGTTCGCGCGCGAAGGCGAGGCCGCCCGCGCCGGGCCGGTTGCTGATCACCGCCGCGATGCGGCAGGGCGGGGCCGATTCGACGATCGCGCGCAGGTTGCTGCCGCGGCCTGAGATCAGTACGACCACGGACGGCAGGCCGTCCGTGCCGCCTGCTGCGGGGGGTGTCATGTGCCTGGGTCGCGTGGCGCCATCAGCGGATCACGGTCGGCGCTTCGCCATCGCGGCGCGCGCGGATGGTACCGATGCGGCTCACCGTCTCCCCGGCGCCGCCCAGCATCTCCATCGCGCGTGCGGCATCGGCCTCGGCGACCACCAGGACCATGCCGATGCCGCAGTTGAAGGTACGGTACATCTCGTCGTCCGCCACCCGGCCGGCGGTCTGCAGCCAGCCGAACAGTGGCGGCCGGGGCCAGCTGGCGCCGTCGATCTCCGCGACAACGCCCTCGGGCAGCACGCGCGGCACGTTGCCCGGCAGCCCGCCGCCGGTGATGTGCGCCAGCGCCTTCACCGGCAACGCGGACATCAGCGCCAGCACGGGCTTCACGTAGATGCGGGTGGGCTCGAGCAGTGCATCGGCCATCGGCCGTCCGTGGAAGTCGGCATCCAGGTCGGCGCCGGCATGCTCGACGATGCGCCGTGCCAGCGAGTAGCCGTTCGAGTGCAGGCCGCTGGAACCCAGGCCGAGGATCACGTCGCCGGGTGCGACGGTCGAGCCGTCGATGATCTTCGATTTCTCGACCACGCCGACGCAGAAGCCGGCGAGGTCGTACTCGCCGGCGACGTACATGCCGGGCATCTCGGCGGTCTCGCCGCCGATCAGCGCACAGCCGGCCAGCTCGCAGCCGTGCGCGATGCCGCGCACTACCTCGGTGGCGACGTCGACCTCGAGCCTGCCGGTCGCATAGTAGTCGAGGAAGAACAGCGGCTCGGCGCCCTGAACCAGTACGTCGTTGACGCTCATCGCGACCAGATCGATGCCGATCGTGTCATGGCGGCCGAGCGTGAAGGCGAGCTTGAGCTTGGTGCCGACGCCGTCGGTGCCGGAAACGAGCACCGGTTCCCGGTAGCGCTTGGGCACCTCGAACAGCGCACCGAAGCCGCCGATGCCGGCGAGCACGCCGTCGCGCCGGGTTCGTGCCGCGAGCGGCTTGATGTTCTCGACCAGCGCGTCGCCGGCATCGATGTCGACGCCGGCATCGCGGTAGGTCATGCCGGGCGAGGCACCGGCGCCCGGCGCTGTCCCGGTCGGGGGCATCGCGGTGCCGCCGGGTGTTCCTGGGTGTTTTTCGTTCAAGGGGGCGGCTCGCAGTTGAGTTCCGTGGGCGTCGCAGATACAGTCGGGCGGTGATTCTAGCAAAGCCGCAACCTGCCTCCTTCCTGACGTGCGTAGCCCCGGCGTGCGCGTCAATCCTGCGACCGCGTCCCGGTCGACGTCGCCGCACGCCTGCGCTGGCCAGCGTCGGCGCCGGCGCTTCGCTCCGATGATCCCGTCGCCCGTTCGCGGCGCCGGCCCGGAGGCCGGTGCACGCGCCTTCTGGCTGCTGCTGGTCGCGCTGACCGGCTACCTGTTCTACCTGCTCGGGCCGGTGCTCACGCCGTTCCTGCTCGCGCTGATGATCGCCTACATCTTCGAGAAGGTGGTCCTGAAGCTTGCCGCGCGCGGGCTCTCGCGCAGCACCGCCGCCGGGCTGGTCCTGCTGGGCATCGCCCTGGCGACGGTGGCCATGGTGCTGATCCTGCTGCCATTGCTGCAGCAGCAGCTTGCGCGCATCACCGAGACCATGCCGCGCTTCTTCGAATGGGCGCGCACGAACGTCGAGCCGATGATCGAACATCACCTGGGGCTGGAGGTCGAACTCGACCACCTGCGTGCAATGGTGCTCGAACAGTTGCCGTCGCCGCAGAAGATCGCCAGCTGGGTGTTGCCTTCGCTGACCAGCGGCGGGCTCGCGCTGGTCGGCTTCTTCGTCAACCTGGTGCTGGTGCCGGTGGTCCTGTTCTACTTCCTGCGCGACTGGGCCGACATGGTCACCGAGATCGACCACATGCTGCCGCGTGCGCAGCACGCGACCATCGCCATGCTGGCGCGCGAGATCGATGCGGTGCTGGGCGAGTTCCTGCGCGGCCAGCTGGCGGTGATGTTCGTGATGGCGGCGTTCTACGCGATCGCGCTGTCGCTGGTCGGGGTCGAGTACGCGGTGGCCATCGGCCTGCTCACCGGCATGATCACGTTCATCCCCTACGTCGGCGCCGTTTTCGGCATCACGCTCGGCACCGTGGTCGCCGTGATGCAGTTCCAGTCACTCGGGCCGCTGCTCTGGGTGTGGGGGGTGTTCTTCGTCGGGCAGATGGTCGAGGGCTATGTCGTCGTGCCGAAGCTGGTCGGAGACCGCATCGGCCTGCACCCGGTGGTGGTGATCTTCGCGCTGCTGGCGTTCGGCCAGCTGTTCGGTTTCTTCGGCGTGCTGCTGGCCCTGCCGGCGAGCGCGGCGCTGCTGGTGTGGCTGCGCTACCTGCGGGGACGCTACCTCGCCAGTCCGCTGTACCAGGGCTGAGATGCCAGGCCCGACGAAGCTGGCCGGGGCGCCGGTGGGACCGCTGCCGTTCGGCGGCGGCGAGGCCGTGCCCGGCACCGGCGCCGGCGCGGCGGCCACCGACCGGCTGGCCCCGCGGCATCCGCAGGGCGTGCTCGACCTGGTGCCCCAGCCGTCGCAGACCTTCGACAACTTCATCGTCGGCGACAACGCCGAGCTGGTAGAACTGCTGCGCGGCGGCATGCAGGCCGTGCCGGCACGCTTCTTTTACCTCTGGGGACCGCCAGGCTGCGGCCGCAGCCACCTGTTGCACGCGGCGACTGGCGCCGGCAGCGGCAGTGGCAGTGGCGCCACGCGCGCCGGCCCGACCGCAGGCGGCATGCTCGGCGGCCGCTACATGGACCTGCGCGAGCCCGATGCGCCGCTGGGCATTGAACTGCTGCGCGACGCCGTCGGCACGCCGGTGACCCGGCTCGCGCTCGACAATGTCGATGCGCTCGATGCCGGTGGCGAGCAGCGGCTGTTCAACCTCTACAACACCGTTCGCCAGGAGCACCCGCAGTGCAGCCTGCTGGTGTCCGGACCGCGTCCGCCGGCGGGGCTCGCGCTGCGCGCCGACCTGGTGACGCGCCTCTCCTGGGGCCTGACCTACCAGGTCCATGCGCTGACCGATGCGCAGAAGGCCTCGGCCATGGCGGCGCATGCGCATGCGCGCGGCGCGCTCATCGGCGGCGAGGTGCTCGACTGGCTGCTGCAGACGATGCCGCGCGACCTGCCCACGCTGCTCGCGGTGGTCGATTCGCTCGACTGCTACTCGCTCGCGGCCAAGCGTCCGGTCACCCTGCCGCTGGCTCGCGAATGGCTGCGCAGCCTCGGCTGACCTCCATCACACAAGGGAAGATGCATCGATGAAGCTCGTGCTGTTCGACCTCGACAACACCCTGCTGGCCGGGGACAGCGACTACGAATGGGGCCAGTACCTGATCGAGACGGGGGTGCTCGACCGTACCGAATACGAGGCACGCAACAAGGGCTTCTACGAACAGTACAAGGCCGGCACGCTGGACATCATGGAGTTCCTCGCCTTCGCGCTCGCGCCCCTGGCGAGCCATCCGCGCGCGACGCTCGATGCCTGGCATGCCGGCTTCATGCAGCGCAAGATCGAGCCGATGATCCGTGAGCCGGCGCGCGCGCTGGTGGCACGCCACGCCGGGGACCTGTGCGCGGTGGTCACCGCCACCAACGCCTTCGTCACGGCGCCGATCGCCCGTGCATTCGGCATCCCGAACCTGGTGGCGACCGAGCCCGAGCAGGATGGCATCGGGTGCTTTACCGGGCGCGTCGCGGGCATCCCGTGTTTCCGCGAGGGGAAGGTGTCCCGGGTGCAGGCCTGGCTGGCCGGGCTCGGGCATGAGGCCGGCGACTTCGAGCAGCGCTGGTTCTACAGCGACTCGGCCAACGACCTGCCGCTGCTCGAATGGGCGACCCATCCGGTCGCGGTCGATCCGGACGACCGGTTGCGCGCCGCAGCCACGCAGCGCGGCTGGCCGATCCTCGGCCTGCACGCATGAGCCTGGCCGGTGGCGGGCCCGTGCACGGCTGCGATGCGGCCGGGTGCAGGGGGGCGTTGTATACTCGGCGCCCCTCGCTTAACGAAGGCTGCAGCCTTCCTTCATGATTCGCTCCTTCCTGCGGCGCGTATTCGGCAGCCGCGGCGCGCGGCCCGACGTTCGCAACGTCCCCGAGATCATTCCCCGCGATCGCCACGGCATCGGCCGCGACAGCATCAGCGCGTGCGCCCTGCGCGTGACCTCGACGCTGCAGGACAACGGCTACAAGGCCTTCGTCGTCGGCGGCGCTGTGCGCGACCTGCTGATCGGTCGCAAGCCCAAGGACTTCGATGTCGCGACCGACGCGACGCCGGAGCAGGCGGCTGCGCTGTTCCGCCGTTCGCGCATCATCGGGCGCCGCTTCCGGCTGGTGCACGTGATGTGCGGCCAGGAACTGGTCGAGACTGCGACCTTCCGAGGCGACGGCTCGCCGCCCGCCGATGCAGAGCTCGACACCCAGGGCGAGGAGACGGCCGATGCCTTCGATGCGCCCGAGCCGCCGCCGGCCAGCGGCCCGCGTGGCCCGCGCGGTACAAGGCCGCGCACCGAATCCGGCCCTGGCACCCGGCAGGCCGACCAGCATGGTCGGCTGATCCGCGACAACGTGTTCGGCACCCAGCAGCAGGACGCAGCGCGGCGCGACTTCACCGTGAACGCATTGTTCTACGATCCCCGGGCGGAAGAGATCGTCGACTACCACCATGGCCTGGACGACCTGCGCAAGCGTCAGATCCGCATGATCGGCGACCCGGCCACCCGCTACCGCGAGGATCCGGTGCGCATGCTGCGTGCGGTGCGTTTCGCGTCGTCGATCGGTTTCGAGATCGAGGCTTCGACGCGCGCACCCATCCGTGAACTGGCGCCGCTGCTGTCCAACGTACCGCCGGCACGCCTGTTCGACGAGATGCTCAAGCTGCTGCTGTCCGGTGGCGCGGTCGCCTGCGTGAACCGCCTGCGCGAAGACGGGCTGCACCATGGCCTGATGCCGATGCTCGACGTGATCTTCGAGCAGCCGCTGGGCGAGAAGTTCGTGATGCTCGCGCTGTCCAACACCGATGCCCGCATCAACGCCGGCAAGAGCGTGTCGCCCGCGTTCCTGCTCGCATCGCTCCTGTGGCACGAGGTGCTTGCGCAGTGGAAGCGGGGAATGGACGCCCCGTCCGGCGGACGCGGCAAGCCGCCGCTGATCGCCCTGGCTGAGGCGATGGATGCGGTGATCTCCAGCCAGGTCGAGCAGCTCGCGATCCCGCGCCGGTTCACCGCGCAGATGCGCGAGATCTGGTTCCTGCAGCCGCGCTTCGAGCAGCGCTTCGGTCGACGCCCGTTCCGCCTGCTCGAGCAGGAGCGGTTCCGCTCCGGATACGATTTCCTGCTGCTTCGATGCGAGAGCGGCGAACTCGATGCTGAAGTCGGCGAATGGTGGACGCGCTTCCAGCGCGCCGGCGAGGCCGAGCGCGAAGAGATGCTGCTGCCCGAGGCCGCCTCAGGCAAGCCCAGGCGCAAGCGCAGCCGCGGCGGGCGGGCGCGCGCCGGTGGAGGCGATGGCGCTGCGCCTGGTGAAGCCGGGGGCGCACCGGCCGGCGCCGGAGCGGGCGGTGATTGACGCTGCAGCGGGCGTTGCAGCCGGCACCGCAGCCGAGGCTGCCGCCGATGCCGTCGTCGAGCCGCAGGACGTCGACGTGGACGGCCGATCGCAGCGCGCCTATATCGGACTCGGTGCCAACCTGGGCGATCCGATGGCGCAGCTGTGCAACGCGGTGGTGGCGATCGGCCGCCTGCCCGGTACCTGCGTGGCCGCGGTCAGTTCGGTCTACCGCAGCGCGCCGGTCGGTTATCTGGACCAGCCCGATTTCCTCAACGCGGTGGCCGCGCTCGACACACGCCTGTCGCCGCAGGCACTGCTGGACGCGCTGCTGGCGATCGAGCAGGACGGCGGTCGCACCCGGGCGTTCCGCAATGCACCGCGGCTGATCGACCTCGACCTGCTGCTCTACGGTGAGCGCGTGGTCGATGAAGAACACCTCACGGTGCCACACCCGCGCATGTCCGGCCGCGCGTTCGTGCTTCTTCCGCTGGCCGAGCTCGACCCCGCCTGCGTCGTGCCCGGCGCCGGTCCGCTGTCCACGCTGGCTGAAGGCGTGTCCGGACAGGCGATCGAATGCATCGGTCCGCTGGTCGCCGACTGAGCGACCCCGACGGAGACCGACGATGCTGCCCGCACGCTTCCGATACATCGTCGTAGAGGGCCCGATCGGTGCCGGCAAGACGACCCTGGCCCGCCGCCTCGCCGCCCATGCCGGCGGCACCGAGCTGTTCGAGAAGCCCGACGACAATCCATTCCTTGCCGGCTTCTACGAAGACCCGCGCCGCCATGCGCTGCCTGCACAGCTGTTCTTCCTGTTCCAGCGCATCGGCCAGTTGCGCGAGGTGGCGCAGCGCGACCTGTTCGGTTCGGTCACTGTCGCCGACTTCATGCTCGAGAAGGACCCGCTTTTCGCCCGGCTGACCCTGGACGATGACGAGTTCCGCCTGTATCAGCAGGTCTACGGCCAGATCCGGCCCGAACCGGTCGCTCCCGACCTGGTGGTCTATCTGCAGGCGTCCACCGAGCGCCTGGTCGAGCGCGTGCGCCGGCGCGGTATCGGCCAGGAGCAACGGATCGGCGAGGACTACCTCGAACGCCTGGCCGCCAGCTACAGCCAGTTCTTTTATCGGTACGAGGCGGCGCCGGTGCTCATCGTCAACACCGACAACCTGAACTTCGCCGACGAGCCCGCCGACTTCGAACTGTTGGTGCGCTGCATCAACGACATGCGGGGGCCGCGCGAGTTCATCAGCCGGGGCGGCGCATGAGCGCCCGGCATTGGTCCGCATGCGCTGTCGGCATGGCCCGGAGCAGGCCGCGCAGCCACCGTCAGGCGGGCGTTTGCATCCGCGCGCGGCGAGGACGATACTCGCGACCCCACTGCCTGTTGTTGACAGGGCCCTGACCGCGCGATGACTTACGGAAACGCCGCCGACACGCCACCAGACACGCCACGACTCGCGCGCATCACGCTGCACACGCTGCAGAAGATGGCCCAGGCCGGCGACCGCATCACCATGCTCACCAGCTATGACGCGAGCTTCACCGCGCTGCTGGAGCGCGCTGGCGTCGAGACCATCCTGGTCGGCGATTCGCTCGGCATGGTCATCCAGGGGCGCGATTCCACGCTCGCAGTGTCGATGCGCGACATGGTCTACCACACCGAATGCGTCGCCCGCGCTGCGCGCCGCGCCTTCGTGATTGCCGACATGCCGTTCGGCAGCTTCCAGGTCAGTCCGCAGCAGGCGTTCGAGAATGCGGCACTGCTGATGGCGGCCGGGGCCCAGATGGTGAAGATCGAGGGCGGGGCCGCGATGGTCGACACGGTTTCCTTCCTGGTCGAGCGCGGCGTGCCGGTGTGCGCGCACATCGGACTCACGCCGCAGTCGGTGCACCAGCTGGGCGGCTACCGGGTGCAGGGTCGCACCGACGCGGCCGCCGTGCGTCTGCGCGAAGAGGCGGCCCTCCTCGAGGGCGCCGGCGCCGGCATGCTGCTGTTCGAAGCGATTCCTGCAGCCCTTGCCACCGAACTCACTGATGCGGCGACGGTGCCGACCATCGGCATCGGTGCCGGTGCCGGCTGTTCCGGCCAGGTGCTGGTGCTGCACGACATGCTCGACGTTTTCCCCGGCAAGAAGGCACGCTTCGTCAAGAACTTCATGTCGGGCAGCGCCGGCATCGAGGCGGCAGTGGCGGCGTACGTGGCCGAAGTGAAGGCCGGGACCTTCCCGGCGGCCGAGCATTCCTTCTAGACAATCACCGGACAGGTCTTTCGATGGACGTGATTCATTCGGTGACCGCGCTGCGCGAGCGGCTGCAGCGTGAACCGAACAACGTGTTCGTTCCCACCATGGGCAACCTGCACGAGGGACATATCCAGCTGGTGCGCCTGGCCAAGCCGCGTGCCGCCTGCACCGTGGTCAGCATCTTCGTGAACCGCCTGCAGTTCGGGCCACGCGAGGACTTCGACCGCTACCCGCGCACGCTCGACGCCGACTGCGACAAGTGCCGCGAGGCGGGAGCCAATGTCGTGTTCATTCCCGACGAGCGCGAGATCTATCCCGAGCCGCAGACCTTCGTGGTCGAGCCTTCCGAACTGCAGCACGTGCTCGACGGAGCGATCCGTCCCGGCCACTTCCGCGGTGTCGCCACCGTCGTGCTCAAGCTGTTCAACATGGTGCGCCCGCATGCCGCGCTGTTCGGCAAGAAGGACTACCAGCAGTACCTGGTGCTGCGCGATATGGTTCGCCAACTCGCGCTGCCGATCGAGATCATTCCGGCGGAGACCGTGCGTGCGGCCGACGGGCTGGCGCTGTCGTCGCGCAATTCCTACCTCAGCCCGACCGAGCGCGCTGAAGCCCCGCAGCTGTATTCGATCCTGCAGCAAGCGCGCGACGCCGTGCTTTCGGGGGAACTGCACGGCATGGTCGAGCGCGACGTGATGCAGGCGCTCTGCGCGCGCGGCTGGAAGCCCGACTACGTGGCGGTGCGACGCCAGCACGACCTGCAGTCGCCGACCCCGGACGACCGTGCGCTGGTTGTGCTGGCCGCCGCGTGGCTCGGCCGTACCCGGCTGATCGACAATCTGGAGCTCGACATCCCGGGTTGAGCGTTGCCGAGTGACCGGGGCCGGCCAGGCCCCGGGCGCAGTCGCTGCCATGCGGCGGGGGCTGCCCCCACGCCGGGACCGGCACCTTCCAGCTCAGGGCATCTGGATCTTGCCGCCGCCCATGCCGCCGGGCAGTCCGCCGGGGCCGATCGGACCCTTCGGGATGACCAGTCCGGATGACTGCTGGCGCCGCATTTCCTGGATCTCGCGCACGGCGCGCTCGATGCCTTCCTTGGCCGCGGCTGCGTAGTTCTGCACTGCCTCGGCGAGCGTGTCGCCGTCGACTTCGAACGACAGCGGCAAGGCACCGGCCGGCGTGAGGATCTGCGCTTCGCCGACGAAGCGCATCGGCCGCGAAGCATCGGTGCTGCCGTCCACGTTCACCGGAACCATGCAGCGCAGGGTTCCGACCTTGCCGTCGGTGTAGATCTCTTCGCGGCACAGGGCCGTCGGGTCCATCACCGGTTCGGGCATCCTGTCTTCGGGGCGTTCAGCCATCTTTGGTTCCTCGCATGTCAGCGGTTGAAGGGGAGGGGCTCAGCGGCCCGGCAACGTGGCTTCGACCACGCTGCGCGCGGCCTGGCGTACCGTTGCTGCCGGCGTGGCCGCGCAGGCGGCGGCGAAGCGTTCGAGCATCAGCGCCTTGTTCTTCGGCGTGGGGATCAGCCCGCGACCGGCGCGCTCGAAGCGGGCGTTGATGTAGCCGTCGGCCCAGGTTCGCACCTGGCCGGCGCGTGGCGACGGCCGGGCCTCGGCGGCGCTGGACGCATCGAGGTAGGCGGTGCAGGCGAGCGTCCCGGTGGCATCGGGCGCAGGCTTGCCGGGGGGCGGCGGTACGTCCTCCAGCATCGACCGGCCGGCGAGCAGGGTCGCATCGCGCACTGCACGCGCCGGGTCTTCGCTGCAGCGGCTGCCCAGCAGCTCGATGATGCGGCGGTCGCTGGATGACCCTTCCACATGCGGCTTGCCGACGGCATCGGCCACGCCATGCACGTAACCGAGTGCGAACGACCGTACCGCGGACACCACTTCCGCCGCAGGAACACTGCCGATCGGAGCGGCCACTGCCTCGGCATAGCGGCTGCAGAACCATGAGCCGACCGACACCGCGGACTCGTCGGGGCCGACAGGCGCGGCCGCCATCGCAGGCCGACCCTGCGCCGCCGAGAACACCACCGGCAGCGCCAGCAGCGCAAGCGTGGACCGTGTGCAGGTGCGTGTGCGATACATGCAGCGAGGATACCGCAGAGCCTCGCTGCCCGCCGTCGATGCTGCCGCAGCCGGGCGGGAACTTCCGGAGACCTGCAAGGTCTGAGAACGGTTCACATTCGAAACAAGGGCGTGAGCGCCCGGCCGCCCGATCCAACCGATTCCCGGGACCCTCCGATGACTGTTTCATTGCCCGTCGCCGCACGGGGCGAGCAGTACGCCGCCCGCGATGCCTGCAACCTCTGCTGTTCCACCGAGGTGCGTGTCGTGGCGCTGCGCGACCGTGACGGCCAGGCCCTGCGTACGGTCATGTGCACCGGCTGCGGCCTGGTGCGCTGCGATCCGATGCCCGAGCCCGCGACGCTCGACCGCTATTACCGCGAGCGCTACCGGATCGACTACAAGCAGCGCACCGAACCGTCGCGCCGCCATATCCTGCGTGCCGGCCGGGTGGCGATCGACCGGCTGGCGCGCCTCCCACGCGTGCCGGTGCCAGAGACCGGTGTCTGTCGGGCACTGGACATCGGCGCCGGCGGCGGTGAGTTCGCCTACCTGCTCGGACGCGCGACCGGCATGGCGGTCACCGGTATCGAACCCAATGAAGGCTATGCCGGACATGCACGCCGGACGCTGGGGCTCGACCTGCTGGTGTCGCCGCTGCACGAGGCCCTGCCAGGCGGCGAGCCGTTCGACCTGATCACGATGTTCCATGTGCTGGAGCACCTGTGCGATCCGGGCGCCGCGCTCGCGCGCCTCGCGACCTGGCTGGCGCCGGGCGGCCTGGCGGTGGTCGAGGTGCCCAATGTCGAGGCGACCTGCCAGGCTCCCGGGCACCTGTTCCATGCGGCGCACCTGTACAACTTCAACGCGGCTGCGCTGGAGCGGCTCGGCCACAAGGCGGGCCTGGAGCCGGTCGACCGCTGGTTCTCCGCCGATCGTGGCAACGTCAGCGTCACGCTGCGCCGGCCGGCTGCTCACCTGCAGCCGGCTGGTGGACTGTCTGCGGAAGATGCACTCGGTGCGGCGCTTGCGATGCCCGGCAACGCCGCACGGGTCTGGCAGGTTCGTTCCGCGCATACGCCCTGGCGCCACCATGCGACGCTGCAACCCGCGGTGCGGGCCCTGCGGCGCCTGGGCAACCGTGCCGGGGAAACCTGGGCGCTGCGGCGGATGCCGGCGGACCCGCGCGCCATGCTCGACCGGTTGTTCGAACAGTGGCAGGTCGCCGGCTAGCCGTTGCCGCCGTGCAGGGCGCGGCGGGCGCTGTACTCGCCTTCCTCCAGCAGCGTGTCGTAGATGCGCATCCGGCGCGGATCGACATCGCCGCGGGCAAAGGCCGCTCGCACTGCACAGTCGGGTTCCGACTGGT
This sequence comes from Betaproteobacteria bacterium, assembly GCA_947458265.1. GTDB lineage: Bacteria > Pseudomonadota > Gammaproteobacteria > Burkholderiales > CAIKXV01 > CAIKXV01. The sequence continues at coordinate 142,828 of CANGYF010000005.1, read as the reverse complement.
GCCGGCAGTTGGCGAAGCGGCAGTCGCCGATCAGCGGAGCGAACTCGGGAAAGGCCGCGGCCAGCCGGTCGGTCGGCACGTGCGCCAGGCCGAAGGCCTGCAGGCCGGGTGAGTCGATCACCGTGCCCGCTGGCTGGAGTGCATAGAGCCGGCTCGCCGTGGTCGTGTGGCGGCCGGCGTCGAGCGCGCTCGATATCTCGCCGGTGCGTGCGCCGGCATCCGGTACCAGCGCGTTCACCAGCGTCGACTTGCCCATCCCTGATTGCCCGATCAGCAGCGCGTCGTGGCCGGCCAGGCGTGCACGCAGCGCGGTGACATCCTCCTTCGCTGCGACATCGACGACCGGGTAGCCGAGTGCGACGAACGGTGCGAGCTGGCTGCGGGCGATGGCGGTCGAGGCTGCGAGGTCGGTCTTGTTGAGCACGATCAGCGCATCGATGCCACCGGCGCGCGCGGCGATCAGGCAGCGCGACAGCAATTCGTCCGAGAACGGCGGCTCCCCGGCGACCACGTAGGCGACCAGCGTGACATTGGCCGCGATGACCTTCTCGCGCATCGCGTCGCGCCGGAACAGTACGCTGGATCGTGCGTCGATCGATTCGATCATGCCCTGGGATGCGTCATGGCCGAGGGCGGCCCGGCTGATCTCGACCCGGTCGCCGCAGACCGCTTCCATCCGGCGGCCGTGCGCCGCGCACTTCACCCGCTCGCCGGTGGCCTCGACCTGAACCTCCACCTTGCGCCCGAAGGCGGCGACTACCCGGCCGCGCTGCAGCGCTGGCGCATCAGCAGCAGGGGCCCTCGATGCCCGGGCCTGGGGGCGGCTCGCACCGCGTCGAGGCAGGCGGCGGTCAGTCAAGGCCGAGGTACCGGTGTGCCGGTGGCCGGCCGGCACCCGTCAGCACAGCGCGAGCAGTGCATCGAACTTCGCGGCGCAGATGAAGTCGTTCTCGGACAGACCGCCCACCGAATGGGTCGTGAAGCGCACCTGGCAGTGGTCGTAGCCGATCGAGAGGTCCGGATGATGGTCTTCGCGGTGGGTGACCCAGGCGGTGGCATTGACGAACGCCATCGTCTCCCAGTGGTCGGCGAACGCGAAGATGCGCAGCAGCGTGCCGCCTTCGATCCGCCATTCGGGAAGCTGCTCGAGCAGCTGTCGTGCCGCCTGCAGGTCGAGGGCGGCGTCGGGCCCCAGCGGGCGGCAGTGCCGCTGCACCAGGGGAGGCACTGCGCCTGGGGCGGCACCGGTGGCTGTCTGCTCCGGGGAGGACATGTGTACCTACCCGGCCGCGGCCTGCAGCCGCGCGATGCGGATGGACGCCGGGGGATGCGAGTCGTAGAACATCGAATGCACCGGGTCGGGCGTGAGGGTCGATGCGTTGTCCTTGTAGAGCTTGACCAGTGCGCGCACCAGGTCCGAGGCTTGCGCATGGCTTGCCGCATAGTGGTCGGCCTCGAACTCGTGGCGGCGCGAGTACCAGGCGAACAACGGGCTCAGCAGGAAGGTGAACGACGGCAGCACGGTGAAGAACAGCAGGAGCGCCATCGCCGTGGACGGTCGGTCGACGCCCAGGGCCGTGTAGAACCAGGGCTCGGCGGCAAGCCAGGCGAGCAGCGCGAGGAACACCAGGCTCGCCGCGAAGGTCCAGGCGATGCGCTTGGCGACGTGGTGCCGCTTGAAGTGGCCGAGCTCGTGTGCGAGCACCGCCTCGATCTCCTCGGGCGTCAGGCGGGCGAGCAGGGTGTCGAAGAACACGATGCGCTTGCTGCGGCCCAGGCCGGTGAAGTAGGCGTTGCCGTGGCTGCTGCGCTTGCTGCCGTCCATCACGAACAGGCCCTGCGCCTGGAAGCCGCAGCGCTCCAGAAGCGTCCGTACGCGCGTCTCCAGTGCCTTGTCTTCCAGTGGCGAGAACTTGTTGAACAGCGGTGCGATGAAGGTCGGATAGACGGCGAGCACCAGCAGGTTGAAGCCGACCCAGACGGCCCAGACGTACAGCCACCAGGCCTCGCCCATTGCGCCCATCAGCCACAGGACTGCGGCCAGCAGCGGCAGCCCGAGCGCGCTGCCGAGCAGTGCGCTGCGCAGCAGGTCGCCGGCGAACATCGCGGGCGTCATCTTGTTGAATCCGAAGCGTTGTTCGATCACGAACGTGCGGTAGATGCTGGCCGGCAGGGACACCGCGCTGGTCAGGAAAACGACCGCACCGATCAGCGCAACGCCATGCAGGAGGCCGTCGCCGGCGACCGGCCGCAGCAGCGAGTCGAGCCAGGACAGCCCGCCACCGAAGGTGAGCAGCAGCACGACCAGCACGTCGATCGGGATCTCGACCAGGTCGAGCCGACCCTTGGCCACCGTGTAGTCCGCCGCCGTGCGATGGCTGGCGGCCGGGATCTCGTCGGCGAATTCGGCGGGCACCTGCTCGCGATGAGCGCGGACATGCTGCATGTGGCGCAGCGACAGCCATACCTTGGCGACGGTGGCGGCCGCGAGCGCGGCGAGGAACAGCAGGGCGAATGGGTGCATGCAGGCGAATGTACCGGGAATCGACGGCGTCGTCTGTGACACAATCGTACGGAGCTGGCTTGATTCCTGCTGGAGACAGCGAAACTAAGGACTGGGACGGATGCCACAGAACGCCGAGCACCTCGTATGGGTGGACATGGAAATGACCGGGCTCGATCCCGACCGCGACCGGGTGATCGAGATCGCGTTCGTGGTCACGGACGCGCGGCTCGAGGTCGTCGCCGAGGCGCCGGTGCTGGTGGTGCACCAGTCCGATGCGGTGTTGTCCGGGATGGACGCCTGGAACACCGGGACCCACGGTCGCTCCGGTCTGACCGACCGGGTACGCGCCTCGACGCTGGACGAGGCCGATGCCGAGCGCCTGATGCTCGAGTTCCTGGCCCGGCACGTGCCGCCGAAGACCTCGCCGATGTGCGGCAATTCGATCTGCCAGGACCGCCGGTTCATGGCGCGCTGGCTGCCGGGGCTGGAGGCGTATTTCCACTACCGCAACCTCGACGTGAGCACGCTGAAGGAACTGGCGCGGCGCTGGAAACCCGACGTCCTTGCCGGGCTCACCAAACAGGGCAGGCACGAAGCGCTGGCCGACATCCATGAGTCGATCGGCGAACTGCGCCATTACCGTGAACATTTCCTGAAGGTCTGAACGGCGCATGTCCATCGGCCCTCCTGCCGGCGGCCCGCCGGCCGCCCCTGCAGCGGGCGCGCGCGGCAGTGGTCTGTGGCTGATGTTCGCCGCCTGGCTGGCGCTGTTCGGCGGGGTATGGGCCTGGTTCCACGACTGGAACGCCGGGCAGGTAAACCCGAATACGGCTGCGGTCCTGCCCACCGCCGGTGACGAAGTCACCCTGCAGCGCAACCGCGCCGGGCACTACGTGGCCGAAGGCACCATCGACGGGCGTACGGTCACCTTCATGCTCGATACCGGCGCGACGCAGGTGGCGCTGCCGATGCGCACCGCTCGTGTGCTTGGCCTGCCGCTGGGCGAGGCCATCCAGCTGCGCACCGCGAACGGCGACACCGTCGGCTACCGTATCCGGCTCGACCGGGTCCGCCTCGGTCCGATCGAGCTGCGCGGCGTCGCCGCCGTCGCGACCGACGGCATGGACGACGAGGTCGTGCTGCTCGGGATGAGCTTCCTGAAGCGCGTCGAGTTCGCCCAGCGCGGTGACCGGCTGACGCTGCGCATGCCCGCCGCTGCCGGCAACCACACGCCTTGACCAAACGGAGCAGCCATCGATGGACAGCCGACCGGCGACGTCGTTCACGATCGAAGTAGAGCCGAACATCCCGCGCCGGCTCGCGAGGCTGGACGAGCTTGCGAACAACCTCTGGTACAGCTGGGACCGGCAGACGCGCAGGCTGTTCTCGCTGCTGCACAAGGGATTGTGGGATGCCACCGGCCACAATCCGAAGGCCTTCCTGAAGCGGGTCGACGAGGCACGCCTGGTCGAGGCGGCGGACGACCCGGTGTTCCTGTCCAACCTGAACCGCGCGCTGTCGGCCTACGACACCTACCACGACGAGTCGATGCGCCGGAACGGTTCTGAATGGCTGCGCCAGACCGACACGGTCGCCTACTTCTGCGCCGAGTACGGCTTCCACGAAAGCTTCCCGATCTATTCCGGCGGACTGGGAATCCTCGCCGGCGACCATTGCAAGGCCGCGAGCGATGCGCGGCTGCCGTTCATCGCGGTCGGTCTGCTGTACCGGCAGGGCTACTTCTCGCAGACGATCGATGGCGAGGGCAACCAGCACGCCACCTACGGCGACGCCGACTACGACGACCTGCCGATCCAGCGGGTGGCCGGGCCGGACGGCGCGGAGGTGGTGGTGCAGGTCGAGATGCCCGGGCGCACCGTGCACCTCAACGTATGGAGCGCGCGCTGCGGCCATGTCACGCTGTACCTGCTCGACAGCGATGTCGAGGCCAATTCGCCGGCGGACCGCGAGATCTGCCGCCGGCTCTACGGTGGCGACCGCACCACCCGCATCGAGCAGGAAATCGTGCTCGGCATCGGCGGCGTGCGCGCACTGCGCGCGCTGGGTATCGCGCCTACCGTCTGGCACATCAACGAGGGCCATGCGGCCTTCCTGGTGCTCGAGCGCATGCGCGAGCTGACCACCGGTGGCCTCACGTTCGACACCGCGCTGGAGGCGGTCGCGGTGAACACCGTGTTCACCACCCACACGCCGGTGCCAGCGGGGCATGACCATTTCGCTGAATCGATGATCGCTTCGTACTTCGAGCGCTTTGCGCCGCAGCTCGGGCTGGACCATGCGCAGCTCATGGCGCTCGGGCACGGCATGGGCAACGGCGACTTCAACATGACGTCGCTGGCGATCCGCGGCTCGCGCTTTCAGAACGGCGTCTCGCAGATCCATGGCGGCGTGTCGGCCGAGATCTGCCGCGAACTGTGGCCGCAGGTCACGCCGGAAGAGAATCCGATCGACTACGTCACCAACGGGGTGCACGTACCGACGTTCCTGGCCGAGCAGTGGATGGAGATCTTCGAGCGCTACCTCGGCCCCGACTGGCTTGCGCGCCAGCGCGATGCAGAGTTCTGGAAGCGCATCGACGACATCCCGGACCACCTGTTCTGGAGCGTGCGCCAGACGCTGAAGTCGCGCATGCTGCACCTGGTCAACCACGTGACGCGCGTGCAGCACCTGCGCAACAACGGCTCCGAGGCGCACCTCGACCGGCTGCTCAAGCATGCCGACCCGGACAACCCGAACGTGCTGACCATCGGCTTCGCACGCCGGTTCGCGACCTACAAGCGCGCGACGATGATGTTCGAGGACCTCGACTTCCTGCGCGACCTGATCTCCGATGCCAAGCGTCCGGTGCTGTTCGTGTACGCGGGCAAGGCGCACCCGGCCGACCAGCCCGGGCAGGCGCTGATCCGCAGGCTGCACGAGATCTCGCGCCTGCCGGGCTTCGAGGGGCGGCTGCTGCTGCTCGAGGGTTACGACCTGCGCCTTGCGCGGCGAATCGTGTCGGGGGTCGATGTCTGGCTGAACAACCCGGTGTATCCGCTCGAGGCGAGCGGCACCTCCGGCATGAAGGCGGGGATGAACGGCGTGCTCAACCTGTCGGTGCTCGACGGCTGGTGGGGCGAGGGCTACGACGGCCACAACGGCTGGGGCATCAAGCCGGCGTCGCAGTACCTGGACGATTCGCGCCGTACGCGCGAGGAATGCCAGACCCTGTACGAACTGCTGCAGGACCAGGTCATCCCGATGTATTACGACCGCAGTCCATCGGGGTTCTCGCCGCGCTGGGTACGCATGGCCAAGCGCTCGATCGCGACCCTGTTGCCGCGCTTCAACACCGGACGCATGGTCGGCCAGTACGTGCAGAAGTTCTACCACCCGGCCAGCCTGCAGTGGCGGCGCTACAGCGAAGGCGGCTTCGCGCGCGCGCAGGAAGTGGCGCAGTGGAAGGCACGGGTGCGCTCGGCCTGGTGGGGCGTGTCCGCACGCCGCCTGGATGCACCGCGCAAGTCGCTGCGCTTCGGAGAAGGCGTCCGCATCGACGTCGCGGTCAACCTGAACGGGCTCGCGCCGGACGACGTGGTGGTCGAACTCACGCTGGCACGGCAGACGCCCTACGAGAAGCTGCGCCAGCCACAGCGCCTGTCGTTCGAGTCGACCGGGGAACGCACCGAACAGGGCGAACACCGCTTCGCGCTTGCCCTCACGCCGGAGCTATGCGGCAGGCTGGAATACCGGATTCGCGTCTATCCCTGCCACGAACTGCTCACGCATCCGTTCGAACTCGGGATGATGACCTGGCTGTAGGGCGCGTGGCGGTGGTCGCATGCGCGATTGCCTGCCGGTATATCCGTGCATACGAAGTGGCGCTCGCATGCCAGCCGAAGTCGCGCTGCATGCCCGCCTGCTGCAGGCGGCGCCAGCGCGGCTGGTCCTGCCAGGCGGTGAACGCACGCTCGACGGTAGCGGCCAGCGCCGCTGGCGTGTCGCCCGCGAACACGAAGCCGGTGCCCGGGCCTTCGCCGGCAACCGGGTCGTCTGTCACCGAATCGGCGAGCCCGCCGGTGGCGCGCACGATCGGCGGTGCACCGTAGCGCTGGCTGTACATCTGGTTCAGTCCGCAGGGTTCGAAGCGCGACGGCATCAGGAAGGCATCGCAGCCGCCTTCGATCAGGTGCGACAGCGGTTCGTCGAAGCCGTCGATGAAGCCGACCCGGCCGGGATGGCGGCGCACGCAGTCGTCCGCCCGCCGGGTGAGTTGCCTGTCCCCGGAACCCAGCATCGCCAGTTGCAGCCGGTGGCGTTCGGCCAGACCCGGCCAGGCATCCAGGATCAGGTCGATTCCTTTCTGCTCGGTGAACCGGCTGACCACGCCCAGCAGCATTGCGCCGGCGTCGCGTTCAAGCCCGAAGCGCTGCTGCACGGCCACGCGGTTCGCCGCGCGCGCATCGAGCGCACCTTCGTCGAAGCACGCGGCGAGGTTCGGGTCGTCGGATGGATTCCAGGTATCGGTATCGATTCCGTTCAGGATGCCGTACAGGCGGCTGCTGCGCCCGGCCAGCAGGCCCTGGAAGCCGAAGCCGAGCGGCTCCTGCTGGATCTCCCGGGCGTAGGTCGGGCTGACCGTCGTGATGCAGTCGGCGTAATAGAGCCCTGCCTTGAGGAACGAGAGCCGGCCGTGGAATTCCACGCCATGGATGTCGAAGCTGCGTGCCGGCAGGCCCAGGTGCCCCAGCAACGCTGGTTCGAAGGCGCCGCTGAAGGCCAGGTTATGCACGGTGAACACGGTGGCGGCCGGCCGTGTGCACTCGGCTGCCGCCTCGCGTTCGAACGCGAGATAGGCCGGCGCGAGGCCGGTCTGCCAGTCGTTGCAATGGAGCACATCGGGGCGCCAGTCGAGAGGGGATGCCGCTCCGCACAGCAGTGCCGCCACCTTCGACAGCAGGCCGAAGCGCGTGGCATTGTCGGTCCAGTCGGCGCCGAAGCTGTCCACGTAAGGGTTGCCTGCGCGACCGTAGAGTTCCGGGCAGTCGACTACCAGGCAGCGCAACCCGCCGTTGATCCGTCCCGACAGCAGTGTCGCAGCAGGCAGCCCGGCAAAGGGCTCGATGCGCCCGACCCGGCAGCGCTCGCGCACGCCCGACACGATGGCGGGATAGCCTGGCAGCAGCAGGCGCACGTCGGCGCCCATCGCGGCCAGCGCCGCCGGCAGGCTGGCGCTGACATCGGCCAGGCCGCCGGTCTTCATCAGTGGCGCGACCTCGGACGTGGCGAACAGGACCGAGGGCAGGGCCGCCGGCAGGCAACGGGTAGCGGTCTGCTCGATGGATGGCTCTGCCAAGGGCGCGCGGCTCGGTGGTTCGTGTGCAGCCCATTATAGGCGCGCCGACCGCGGGCATGGCGCGCCCGCAGCGCATGCCGCGCCCGCTTCAGGCGATCGCGCTCACTGCCTCGCGCAGCGCGGCCGCCGCACGTTCGATTTCCGAGCAGGCGTGCGCGTGGCCGGCCGCGAGCATGTCGAGATCGCCTTCGGTGGCTGCGCGTTCCAGGGTCATCAGGGCCTCGACCGACGGACGCGCATGGAAGTTCGAGATCACGCCGCGCAGGGCGTGCGCAGCCGCGAGCACCTCCGGCAGATGGCCGTCGTCGACGGCGCTGCGCAGCCGCTGCTGCATGCCGGGAAGCGACTCCAGGAACATCGAGCACAGGTGCGAAAGCAGTTCCTGGTCGCCGCCGACGGTATTCAGGAGAGCACCGGTGTCCACCGCGGCCAGCGTCGACGCGCTACGCACGCCCCGCGCGCGCACGGCGGCTTCGCCCAGGCTCTCCGGCGTCGAGAGCTGATCCAGCACCGCGGCCAGCCGTTCCCTGCGCAGCGGCTTGGACAGGTATGCATCCATCCCGGCCGCGAGGCAGCGTTCCTCGTCGCCGATCATCGCGTGGGCGGTCAGCGCCACGATCGGCGTGCGTGCCGGTGACTGTCCGGGGGACGCCTTGTTACGTTCGATCTCCAGCGAACGGATGCGTGCGGTCGCCTCGAACCCGCCCAGTCGCGGCATCTGTATGTCCATCAGGACGACGTCGAACCGTCCGGTGCTCCAGGTATCGACCGCCTCGATGCCATCGTTGGCCAGCGTGACCCTGTGTCCCGCGCGCTCTAGCAGCATCCGCGCGAGCTTCTGGTTCACCGGGTTGTCCTCCGCAAGCAGCACGTCGAGTATACGCGCCGCGGTCGCCTGGTCCACCGTGGGCCATGGTGCAACCGGTACCGTGGGGGCGTCTTCCGGCTGGGCCAGATGGCGTCCCAGCGCGTCGTAGAGGTCGGATGCAGTGACCGGCTGCGTGAGTACGCCGGTGGCACCGACCGTCGCCCAGACGGGATCGCTGGCGCGGGCGCTGCCGGCAGCAGCAACCACCAACAGCGGCACCCGGTCCCCGACCCAGGCGGCCACCGCCTGCTCGACCAGACTCGCAGGGTCCGAATGCACGATGACCAGATCGAAGGCTGCCTCCACTTCAACCCGGTCGCTTGCCAGGTGGCGCGCCTCGTCGAGGCTCTCGCACTCGGTGGACACCATGCCCCAGTGTGCGAACAGGTGGACGAGCGAGCGGCGGCTGCTGATCGATGCGTCGACCAGCAGAACGCGCAGCTGGCGCAGGGCGATCGAATCCTCCGGCCCGTGAGCATCGGGCATGAAAGGCACGTCGAAGGAGAACGTGCTGCCATGGCCGGGTACGCTTTGTACCGTCAGTTCGCCACCCATCAGCGACACCAGTTTCCGGCTGATAGAGAGCCCGAGCCCGGTCCCGCCATAGCGCCGGGTCGTCGAACTGTCGGCCTGTGTGAAGGCTTCGAAGATCTCCTTCTGCTTCTCGGGTGAAATGCCGATCCCGGTATCGCGAACGCTGAAGCGGATCTGTACCGGCTGGCCGTCGGTGATGTCGCCGTCGACATCAGCCGAGACGACGACCTCGCCCTTCTCGGTGAACTTGAGCGCGTTGCCGACGAGGTTCAGCAGTACCTGGCCGATGCGCAGTGGGTCGCCGACCACGGCATCGGGCACGGCCGGGGCCACGTCGAGCACCAGCTGCAGCGACCGCTCGCGTGCCGTGGGGACCAGCGACTTGATGTGGTCCGAGAGCACCGCGCGCAGCGAGAAGCCGATCGACTCGACCTGCACTCGCCCGGCCTCGATCTTCGAGTAGTCGAGCACGTCGTTGATGATATGCAGCAGGTTCTCCGCCGAGTGCCGGACCGAGGTGAGGTAGTCGTGCTGCTCGGCATCGAGCACGGTGTCCAGCGCGAGTTCGGTCATGCCGATGATGGCGTTCATCGGCGTACGGATCTCGTGGCTCATGTTCGCCAGGAATGCGCTCTTGGCCTGGTTGGCGGCCTCTGCGGCATCCTTCGCCGCCTCGATCTGCGCTTCGTAGCGCAGGCGATCCGAGATATCGCGCGCCACGCCGATCTGACCGATGTGCCGGCCTTCCGGATCGAACAGCGGCGACAGGGACAACTCTATGTCGATCGTCGTGCCGTCCTTGCGCAGGATGCGGTTGACCGAGGTCCGCTCGTCGCGACCGGTGCGCACGCGGGCGATCGCGGTGGCCTGTTCGCCGCTGGCTTCCACGACACGCAGCACTTCCTGCGATGTGCGGCCGAGCACTTCCGCTTCGGTGAACCCGTACAGCCGCTCCGCGCCGCGGTTCCACGCGATCAGCCGGTCGTCCACGTCCTTGACCAGGATCGCCTCGGACGCCTGGTCGACGACCTGTGCGAGCTGGCGTGCCTTGGCCTCGCTCGCACGCAGGGCCTCCTCGCGCATCCGCCGCTCGGTGACGTCGGACTGCACGGCGATGAACTGCTGCACGTTGCCGTCCTCACCTCGGATCGGCTGCACGTCGATGGCCACCCAGTAGCGGCGGCCATCGCGCGAGTAGTTGACCAGTTCCACCTGGAAGCCCTCGCGCGCCGCGAGGTGCCTCCGGATGCGTTCGACCGTGGCCGGGTCGGTGTCCGGTCCCTGAAGCATCTGCCCGGGCTTGCGTCCTGTCGCCTCGCTGGCGGGGATGCCGCTGAGCCGGGTGAACGCATCGTTCACCCACTCGATGTGGCCGGAGGCATCGGTGATCACCACCGCGTTGTTCGTGCGGCTCGCGACCAGCGACAGCTTGCGCAGCTCGGCTTCGGTGTTGCGGCTGTTGGTGATGTCGGTGAGCACGCCGATCAGGCCGGTGCGCTCCTTGTTGTAGGCGGTCAGCACGGCCGTCGAGAACAGCATCGCGCGCGCATCGCCCGCCGCGTTGACCAGTACCGTCTCGAACGCCAGGTGGCCTTCGCTGCCTGCCATCAGCTCCTGGTCGTGCGCTGTGATCCTGTCGGCCAGCTCCGGTGGGGCGATGTCGTGACTGGTGAGGCCGATCACCGAATCGCGCCCGCGCCCGTGGAAGGTTTCCCAGGCACGGTTGACGCCCCGGAATCGCCCGTTTCGATCCTTGTAGTAGACAGGATGCGGCATGGCCTCGAGCAGCTGGCGCGAGAGTTCCAGGCTCTCGCGCAGCCGCTCCTCGCCTTCGCGCAGGCGTGCATCGAGGAGCTTGCGTTCATGGATGTCGCTGAGCAGCCCGGCCACCCCGTTCGGCACGCCATCATTGTCGAGCGTCAGTCGCGCCGTGAATTCGCCCCAGCGCAGCTCGCCCGATGCAGTGGCGATCCGGGCCTGCCAGTGGACGACTTTTTCCTGGCCGGACAACATCCGCGTCCAGGCGTTGATCGATGTCGTCTGGTCGGGTTCGGCGATCAGCTCGAACAGCCGCCGGCCGACGAGTTGCTCCGGCGGCAGGCCACTGACCTGCTGCCAGGCCCGGTTGACGAGGCTGACCCTGGCCTCGGCGTCGGATTGCCAGACCACCACCGACAGGTTCTCCACCAGGCGTCGGTGCCGCACTTCGCTGCGTGCCAGCGCGGACAGTGCCGAGTGCCGGGCGGTGTCGTTGATGATCACGCCGGTCAGGTGCATGAGCTCGCCGCGGTCGCCGAACACCCCCTGTCCCTTGTCGAGCACCCATCGCGTGCCGCCGTCGGAGGCCCGCAGCCGGTATTCGGCCGCGAACGGGCGCCGCTGCTCGATCGCGTTTGCGCGCAGCTCGCGTACCTTTGCGACGTCGGCCGGATGGATGATGTCCGCATAGCTGCGCACCCGGTTGTCGATCAGCTCCGCCACCGGATAGCCAGCCAGCCGCTCGAATTCCTGGCTGAGGTGCTCCATCGTGAACTGCGGATCGGGCAGGGATTGGTAGACCACCCCCGGTATGTTCCCGGTCAGGGCGCGCAGTTCGTCTTCGTTGATCTTCGCCAGGCGCTGTTGCTCTGCCAGCCTCAAGGATGCCTGGTTCAGTGCATCCACCAGGCCATGCAGCTCGAAGTTCTGCGGATCGGCTGGCAGTTGCCGGCCCGAGCCGTCCAGCTCGAGCGCAAAGCGGTTTACCCTGTCTAGCGCCAGGCTGGTGCGCCGGGTCACGCCGAGCACGCACAGCCAGACCAGCAACGCGACTGCCCCGGCGCCGGCTGCCACCTGCAGCAGGTGCTCATTGCGGACTTGCTCGACCCACTTGCGATCGACCACCAGTTGCAGCCAACCTTCGAAGTTCTCGCCGGCCACCGGATGCCACAGGTTCACCGGCAGGAAGGGTGGGCTGCCCGATCGGCTGTCGCCCCCGCTGGGCTTGGGTGCCACCAGCGTGGCGGCCTCCCGCGTGCCCGGCGGCACGAAGGCCGGGACGGCCGTGCCGGGCGCTGCAGGCGATGCCCGTGCGACCATCGTGCCGTCCGAACGCCACAGCAAGGCATCCAGCACGCGCGGGAACTCGGTCGCCTGTCGCAGCAGCGCTGCGGACGCTTCGCCGTCGCGGGCTGCCGCGCCGAGGGCGACCGCCCGCTGGCGGGCCAGGTGTTCAAGGGCCCTGGTCTGCGCCGCTTCGGCTCGGGTTCCCTCGTCTATCGTCCAGATGACCATGCCCGACAGCAGGCCGACGGCGAGCAATCCGGCCATCGGGATCGGCAGCAGCCACGACATCCAGCGATTGCGGGCGGTCATCGGGTCAGGCGATGCCGGCCAGTCTCTGAGGCGGCAGGTCGCGCGGAGGCGTCGTCCCCGGGTCCTCGTGCCTCGGTTCCTCATCGTCCCGGAAGCGCGCCATCACGTCGATGACATCCGGCAGTACCTCGAAGAAGGCGTCGATCAGCGCCGGGTCGAAGTGGCGCCCAGACTGTTCCCGCATGTACGCGCTGGCCTCGTCTATGCTCCAGCGGCGCTTGTACGGCCGGATCGAGGTCAGCGCATCGAATACATCCGCGATCGCGACGATGCGTCCGAACAGCGGTATGGCTTCCCCGGACAGTCCGCGCGGATAGCCTGTGCCGTCGAACTTCTCGTGGTGCGACCAGGCGATCTCTGCGCCTGCCTGTATGACCGGCGAGGCACTCTCGCGCAGGATCTCGTGGCCGATCGAAGCATGCTGCTTCATTACCTCCCATTCCTCGGGGGTCAGCTTTCCCGGCTTGAGCAGGATGCGGTCTGGCGTACCCAGCTTGCCGACGTCATGCAGCGGGGCGGCCAGCAGGAGGATCTCCTGCTGCCGTTCCGACAGCCCGATTCGACGCCCGACCAATTGCGAGAAATGCGCCATGCGCTGGATGTGCGCACCGGTCTCCGGATCGCGGAACTCCGCCGCGCGCGCGAGCCGGACGATGGTCTCGAGTTCGCGCGCTGCGATCTCGGCGGTCGCCGCGCGCACCTCCGACTCCAGCCAGGCAGCGCGGCCCTGCAACTGCTTCTGCGCATCGCGCAGCCGCAGCATGTTGCGTGCCCTGGACAGCAGCTCGGTGCGGTCGATCGGCTTGTTCAGGAAGTCGTTGATGCCAGCCTCGAGGGCCTGGTAGCGGATCTCGGGGTCGGTGTTCGCCGTGACCATGAGGATCGGCGTCTCTGCCTTGCCGGGAAGTTCCCGGAAACGGGCGGCGAACTCCAGCCCGTCGGGCGTCGGCATCATGTAGTCGACGATCACCAGGTCGGGATCGTTCGCAGCGCTCCAGTCCAGCGCATCGACTGACGAGTCGAACAGCACCGAACTGCAGTCGGGCAGCCGGCGGATCAGGTGCTCCATCAGCTTCAGGTTCAGTGCCACATCGTCGATGACCAGTATCTGCATGTCAGGCGAGCGCCTTCGTGGGCGCTGGTTCCGGAAACGGGGCGGCGGCCTCGTGCGGTGCCAGGCGGGCCAGCACCTGGTTGCCCTTGCCGAGGTACTCGACCGATTCGAAGCTCAGCTTGCGAGCGAGGGCGATGCCTCGACCGTGCGCATGGAAGGCACGTACGGGGTCCAGTTCCAGGTAGGGGCGCCAGTCGAAGCCGTCGCCCTCGTCGGTAATCAGGATCTCGACGCAGGCCCCATCGCGGCGGAACTCGAGGGTTACCATGCGCTGGGAGTACTCGGGCAAGGACAGTCGGCGCTCGATTTCCGACTCCCAGGTGCCTTGCTCGCGCAGTCGCGTCTTGTCGGCGTAGCCGAGACCGAGGTTCCCATGCTCGATGCCGTTGAGCAGCAGTTCCGACAGGCCCAGCACTGCCTGGTCCGGATCGGGTGCCGCGTTTGCGACCAGCACCGCAAGCTGCCGGGCCTCTTCAGGCGTACGGATAGCGAACGACGCACTGTTCATCATGCCGATGAGCACGCGGTGCTGTTCGACGGCCGCCTGCAGGCGGCGCCGCGCCAGTGAACTCTCGACGGCCGAGCGGACCAGCGAGCGCAGCATGTCCATCCCGAACGGCTTGGTCAGGTAATAGAACGCACCGGCCTCGATGCCTTCCACGACCTGGTCCTTCGCCGCAGCGGCGGTCTGCATGATTACCGGCAGAAATCGCAGGTCCGGCGTCGCCTTGATCTGCCGCAGGACTTCCATGCCGTCGATTCCCGGCATCATCCGGTCGAGCAGCACCGCGTCGTATACGTCTCCCGGTACCGTCAGGGCAGCCAGCGCCTCGTGTCCGTCGGCGGCCATTACAAGTTCGTACCCTTCGCCGTCCAGGAATTCGAACAGGATCTCGCGATTGAACTGGTCGTCGTCTACTAGCAGGATGCGGCTTTGCCGGTCGGTCAGGTCGAGCATGTCTGGGTCGTGCAAAGTCGCGCGTGGCAGGGGGATGGGCGTCCGGGAGTACGACCCGGGGTACGGGTCGACCTTTCGTTTACGGCAGCGAACCGTTTATCTTGAGGCGTCTTGGGGCGGGTCATCCCGGGCCCCTGCGGTCATGCCGCGTGGCTGTCCGGCCTGTCCCTTTCCGTCGATGCGCCCGGGCCGGTTGCGGAGCCAGGCAGCGCGGCGGGTGGATTCCGGGGGAGGGTGAACACGAAACGGGCACCGCCGACGGGATTGTCCTCGGCGCGGATCGAGCCGCCGTGAGCGTGGATGATTTCGCGCGAGATCGCCAGCCCCAGGCCGGTGCCGCCGGCGCCCGTGCTGGTCTTCGAACTCTGCACGAACTTGTCGAAGATCGACTCGCGCTCGCTCTCGGGGATGCCGATGCCGCTGTCGGTCACGACGACTTCGGCGAGCGGGCTGCCGTCGGCGGCCTCGGCATGCCCGAGAGAGACCGTGATTACGCCACCGGGCGTACTGAACTTGACCGCGTTGCCGATCACATTGGTGAGGACCTGGGCGATACGCGCCGGGTCGTACCAGGCTGTCATCGAGCGCTCCCCGGCGCGATCGATGCGCAACTGCCGCGATTGCGCGAGGCCGTTGACCTCGATGATGGCAGCGTCGAGCGTGATCGCCAGTTCTTGGCGAACCGGATCGATCGGCAGTCGTCCGGCCTCCAGGCGCGACAGGTCGAGCACGTCGTTGAGCAGGCCCAGCAGCCGCGTGCCGCTCTTTTCGATGCGGTCCAGGTACTGCTGCGTCTTCTCGGGTGTTCCCTTGGCGATGCGTTCCTGCCCGAGTCGTGCATACGACAGGATCGCATGCATCGGGGTGCGCAGTTCGTGCGACATGTTCGACAGGAAGCTGGACATCGCCTCCTGTGACCGCTCGGCTGCGGCGCGCGCGGCCTCGATCGAGCGCTGTGCGCGCAACTGCTCGGTAATGTCCCGGATGACGGTGATGCGGCCGATCAGCCTGCCGTGGTCGTCGCGCTGCGGTGAGTGGGACGATTCGATGTCGATGTGCACGCCGTCCGCGCGGACATGCTTCAGCCGGTTGACGTCGGCGGCGCCGCTGCGAACGCGCTGGAGCAGACCCACGAGGTGCTGTGGCGTGGCGTCCGGATTGAGCAGTTCGTGCGACAGCCGGCCGATGGCCTGCTCGGCGGTGTAGCCGTACAGCCGCTCGGAACCCCGGTTCCAGCTGGTGATCCGGTTGTCCAGGTCCTTGGTGATTACTGCTGCCGTGGTCTGGTTCACCACGGCTGCGAGCATGCGGTTGTTCGCCGCGGTGGAGCGCAGCGCGAGCTCCGCCCGCTTGCGCTCGCTTACGTCGAGCGACAGCCGGATCCAGCGCACCACACGGCCGTGTTCGTCCCGGATCGGCTGGCGCTCTATGTTGGCCCAGTACGGGTCGCCGTTCTTGCGGTAGTTGATCAGTTCGAACCGGCAGCCTACGCCCTGGGCGCTCATGCGCGCCATGTCGGCCACCAGTGCGCTATCTGTCAGTGGCCCGGTCAGCAGCGCGCCCGGGCTGCGCCCCAGGACCTCGTCCATCCGGTAGCCGGTCTGCCGTTCGAAGGCTTCGTTGACCCATTCGATGCGATTCCGGTCGTCCGTGATCACCACCGAATTTGCGGTGCGGCTGGCCACCAGCGACAGCTTCTCGAGTTGCGCCTCGCGCTCGCGCGCCTTGCTGATGTCGACCCGGGTGACCACGACGTCGCCCAGCGGGGTGCGCCGCAGCGTGACTCGATACCATCCAGTGCCGATCCTGCGCTCGGCCTGCGCGTTGCCGGCGCGGTGCTCCGCGAGGCGGGCCTCGATGTACTCCGTGCGCGCCGCCATCCCTTCCGATGCGGGTACGTTCTCGTCGGCGAGGATTTCCAGCACTTCGCGCTTGGTCATGCCGATGCGGATGCGCCGCCCGGTGTCGCCAGACACCTTGTGGTTCCATTCGTTGAAGATGACCAGCCGTTCATGCTCATCGTAGAGCGCGAACGCCTCGTCGAGCGACTCGATGGCCTGCACCAGCCGTGTCTCGGCACGCTGCTGCTCGGCCATCGCATTGACGGCCGCCGCCTCTGCGGCCCTGCGTGCGGTGATGTCGAAGCGCATCTCGAAGTATCCGAGGTGGCTGCCGGCGTCGTCGAACAGCGGCTGCCCGCGCACGTCCCACCATCCGGGTTCGCCGGTACGGGTGTAGTTGAGGATCTCCGCCCGGTAGGGCAGCAGGGACGCCATCTGGCAGTCGATCTGCTCCAGCGTGGCCGGGTCGGTACCCGAACCGGACAGGTAGTCCCTGGCACGGCGATCGCGTATCTGTTCGAACGAATGGCCGGTGAGCCGTTCGAACGCACTGTTGACCCAGACCGCCCGTCCCTCGGTGTCCAGCACCTGCACGCCGTCGTTGGTCTCGCGCGCGACCATCGCCAGCCGGCGATGCTCTGCCTCGCGCACGCGCGAATCCGTGATGTCGATGCGCAGCGTGGCGGTATCGCCATGCGGGGTCCGCCGATACGTGGAGCTGTACCACCGTCGGCCGATCGCGTATTCGCTGGACCCGTTCGCGGCACGGAACTCGGCGAGCCGTGCGTCGACCCAGGCCGAGCGCTCGGCCAGCCGATCTGCGCCGGCATCAGCCGACGCTGCCGGGAAGACCTGCTGCCACAGCAGATCGAGGAGTTGTGCCTTGAGCATGCCGGGCACGATCTGGTCCGCCACGGAGCCGAACAGGCTCGAATACAGGCCGTTGCAGACGACCAGTCGCTCGCCGGGGTCGAACAGCGAGAATGCTGCGTCGAGCGCCTCGATCGACTCGCGCAGGCGAGCCTCCGCCCGCCGCTGCTCGGACTGGGCCGCCTTTGCCGCAGCCTCTGCCGCCTTGCGTTCGCCGATGTCGAACCGGGTCTGTATCGCGCCGCTCAGCTGCCCGTCGGCGTCCCGCAGCGGCTGGCTGCGTACGTGGAACCAGACCGGATCGCGCTTTTTGGTGTAGTGGACGATCTCGACCTGGAACGGCTGGTGCGAATCGGTGCCCGCCAGGATCGTGCTGCTGGCGACCGGATCGGTCATCGGGCCCACCAGGAAGTCGCGGCCGCGCCTGCCGCGAATCTCGTCGAGCGTGAAGCCGGTCAGCCGCTCGTAGGCGGCATTGACCCACTGGATGCGGCCCTGCAGATCAAGCAGGGCGACGCCGTCTGCAATCTGGCTGGCGACGGCGGCGAGCTTCTGGATCTCCTGCTCGTACGACCGCTGCCGGGTGATCTCGGAGCGCAGCGACATGACGTCGCCGCTGGAGGTGCGCCTGCGGGTGACCCTGAACCAGCGTTCGCCGATGCGTTCCTCGACCGTACTGGAGGTCGCTTGCGCGAGCGCATCGCGCCGGTTCCGTAACGCTTCCTCGCCCTGCGGGTCGGTCCCGCCAGACAGCGATTCGTAGAGCAGGTGCAGCACTTCATCGCGGTGTATCCCTCGGCGGACCTCGCCCACGCGCGAGCCGAAGAGGCCATGCTCCTTCGCATTGCTGATCACCAGGCGTTCATCCGGGCCGTACAGCGCGAAGGTCGAGTCCATCGCGTCGATCGCCGCCACCAGCCTGGCCTCTGCAGCGATCGCGCGCCGTTGCGCGTCCAGCAGGTCCAGTTCGAATTCGCGGCGGTCGCTGATGTCCATGCAGGTGCCGACGAAGCCGCCCGGCATGCCGTCGTAGCCCTCCTGGTGCACAATTTCGGTCAGTATCCACCGGTCCCGCCCATCGTCGCCGTGCAGCCGGTGTTCCACTCGGAACGGCTCTCCGTCGGTGGTGAACGCACGCCATGTGTCCAGCAGCCATCGCCGGTCGGTGGCACTGACTCGGCGAAGGTGGCCGCGGCCGGCCAGGCGTGCCGCCGGTACCGCCGCCAGCAGGCAGGCGGCTTCGTTCGCCCGGGTGAGCCGGCCAGTGGCGTCGATCTCGAACACACCGATCGGCAGCATTGAATTGAGCCGCTCGAAGCGTGCTTCGCTCAGTGCCTGCTCGGCGCTGGCCGCGCGCTCGGCACGGCGCAGGCGCAGCATGCCCAGCAGCACCCCGCAGCCGATCAGCAGTCCCGACAGCCCGATCGCCAGGCTCGCATGGTCCCGGTTCGCGGCCTCGAAGGCCGGCGTGGTGGCATACGTGATCTGCCAGGTCCGGCCCAGCGCCGACAGTGTCCTGCCCTCGCTGAAGCGTGTGGCTACCGTGTGGCTGCCCTGGTGCGAATCGAACACGACCTGCAGCGATGAATCGGGGGCGTCCACGTCGACCACGTGCACCGCTATCCGGGCATCGACCGGAGCGATCGGCCTGCGGAACAGTTCGCCGGCGAGCACGATCGTGGATACCCACTGGCCTGCGCCGGCGCCGCTCGCCGTCTGGTACGGTGGCGCGGACTTGCTTGCAGGTCCTGCATTGGCGACCGGGATCACGGGTGCCATCATCACGTAGGTGGTGATCGGGCCGTCCGGGGTTTTCTCGACGAACAGGCCGCTCAGCATCGGTGACCGGGAGCCATGGGCCTCGATCGCGCTCGCCACCGGCTGCAGGCGATCGGCCACGTCGCGGCCGATCGCATCGTAGGCCATCCACGCCGGCCAGCGATTGCGCACGAGCAGCCGCTCGCCCGGCGCCGGACCGGTCCCCTCCGGCGGCAGGTCGAACTCCGGATACTGGCGGCGCATGGCCAAGAGCGCTGCCGGCACGTCGCGCGAGTCGGTCCGGTCGAGCAGGGCGATCGAGCCCAGCGCGCTGGGGGGGGCACCGCCAGTCAGCGCCGTGGCCATCCGGTCGAAGCGCGCCCTTGTCATCGGTTGGCTGTCGGTGGCGGCGCCCGCAGCCATGCCGAGCGTTACCGCCTGCAGCAAGCGCAGCTGGCTTTCGACCTCGGCCTGGTAGGCATCCACTGCGCGCCGGAACTCCGACAGGGCCCGACGGTCGTTCTGGTCGGATGCAGCGAACGCAGCCACGATGACGAAGACCAGCATCCCTGCAAGGATGACCAGAAGGTCGGTCGTATGCCGCTGGCGTGCTGGCCCGGAGGGCGACCTGCCATTCATGTTCGAAAGCGGTCGATCAGGGCGCGCGTCGATCCGTCCATGCCTTCGATCGTCACTGCTCCCGGCAGCAGGCCTGTGCCGATGCGCAAGGCGAGCTTCTTGCCCAGCTCGACGCCCCACTGGTCGAACGGGTTGATGTTCCAGAGTGCCGACTGTACGAGCACCTTGTGTTCGTACAGGGCGACCAGCGCGCCGACGGCGCGCGGATCGAGCCGTTCGACCATCAGGGTGGTGGTCGGCTGGTTGCCGGCGAAGGTCTGGTTCGCTGCGAGCAGGTCCGTTCGGTCGTCGCTGGTGCCGCGCTGCGCGAGTTCTGCGCGCGCCTCTGACTCGGTCTTGCCGAAGGCCAGCGCTTCGGTCTGTGCCAGGCAGTTGGCGACCAGCAGCCGGTGGTGCAGTGGATCTGCATGGTGCGGCTGGCGGGCGACGATGAAGTCGGACGGCACCAGCAGCGTCCCCTGGTGCAGCAGCTGGTAGAAAGCATGCTGGCCGTTGGTGCCCGGCGAGCCCCACAGGATCGGACAGGTCGCGTAATCGACGCGGCGTCCCTGGCGATCGACCGACTTGCCGTTGCTCTCCATCTCGAGCTGCTGCAGGTGCGCCGGCAGTCGCTGCAGCCGCTGGTCGTAGGGCAGCACCGCGTGCGAGGTCGCAGCGAAGAAGTTCGTGTACCAGGCACCGAGCAGGCCCATGCGCACCGGCAGGTTGCGCTCCAGCGGCGCCTGCAGGAAGTGCTCGTCCATCGCGCGCGCGCCGGCCAGCAGTTCATCGAACGCCTCGGGGCCTGCGGCGAGCATCACGGAAAGCCCGACCGCGGACCAGAGCGAGAAGCGCCCGCCTGTCCAGTCCCAGAAGCCAAAGACGTTCTCCGGGTCTATGCCGAACTGCCGGGTGCCCTCGAGGTTGGTGCTGACTGCGACGAAGTGCGCGCCGGTCGCCCGCGGGTCGCCGAGCGCGGCAACCAGCCATTGCCGTGCGGTATCGGCATTGGTGATCGTCTCGATCGTGGTGAACGTCTTCGAGCAGATGATGAACAGCGTGGTCTCGGGATCGAGTACCGCCAGCCGCGGCACCAGGTCGGCCGCATCGACGTTCGATACATGGTGCACGCGCAGCGTTGCCGAGGTGTACGGCTGCAGCGCGTCGGTCACCATCGCCGGCCCGAGGTCCGAGCCGCCGATGCCCAGGTTGACCACGTCGGTGAAGCGCCGGCCGGTATGGCCGCGGCGTTCGCCGCTGCGCACCGCTTCGCAGAACCCGCGCATCCGGCCGAGGACCCCGGCCACCGCCGGCATCACGTCGACCCCGTCGACCTGCAGCGGCATCGAGGGCGGCCTGCGCAGCGCCGTGTGCAGGGCGGCGCGTCCTTCGGTGGTGTTGATCTTTTCCCCGGCGAACATCCGGTCGCGCCATCCGACGACATCCTGCTGCAGCGCGAACCGGTGCAGCAGGTCGAGCGTGGTGTCGTCCATCCGGTGCTTGGAAAAGTCGGCGAACACGCCTGCACCCTCGAACGAGTGGTGCGCTGCACGCCCGGGTTCAGCAGCGAACCACTCGCGCAGGTGTCTCGTCGCGATGGTGCGCTGGTGTGCTGCGAGCGCTTTCCAGGCGGGGGAATCGGTCAGTGCACTCAACGGGGCCTGCCTCGGTGGTTGGCGGGATCAGGCGCGCAGCGGCATGCCACGCTTCATGCTACATGTTCGGATAGTTCGGGCCGCCGCCGCCCTCGGGAGCCACCCAGACGATGTTCTGCGTCGGGTCCTTGATGTCGCACGTCTTGCAATGTACGCAGTTCTGCGCATTGATCTGCAGCCGCGGCGAATCGCTTCCGTCGACCGTTTCGTGCACGATCTCGTAGACTCCGGCCGGACAGTAGCGCTGCTCCGGCGCATCGTATCGTTCGAGGTTGATGCGCACCGGCACCGTCGGATCCTTCAGCGTCAGGTGCACCGGCTGGTCTTCCGCATGGTTGGTGTTCGACAGGAACACCGAAGACAGCCGGTCGAACGAGATCACGCCATCGGGCTTCGGATAGGCGATTGGCCGGGCCTCGCGCCGGTCGACCAGTGTCTCGTGGTCGGCGTAGGCATGGTGCATCGTCCACGGCGCCTTGCCGCGCAGCAGCAGCTGGTCGATGCCCACCAGAAGCGCGCCGGTGAACAGGCCTTTCGACAGCGCCGGCTTGAAGTTGCGCGCCCGGTGCAGCTCGTCGTGCAGCCAGCTGGATTCGAAGGCGGCAGGATACGCATCCAGTTCGTCGCCGCTGCGCCCTTCGCCGAGGGCGGCGAACGCCGCCTCGGCGGCCAGCATGCCGGACTTGATCGCAGCATGGCTGCCCTTGATGCGCGAGGCGTTCAGGAAGCCGGCATCGCAGCCGACCAGCGCGCCGCCGGGGAAGACCAGCTTCGGCAGCGACTGCAGCCCGCCAGCCGCGATCGCGCGGGCGCCGTAGGCGATGCGCTTGCCGCCCTCGAGGAAGGAGCGGATGGCCGGATGCTGCTTGTAGCGCTGGAACTCGTCGAACGGGCTGAGGTACGGGTTGCGGTAGCCCAGGCCGACCACGAAGCCAACGGCCACCTGGTTGTCGTCGAGGTGGTACAGGAACGACCCGCCGTAGGTATCGCGGTCGAGCGGCCATCCGGCGGTATGCACCACAAGGCCTGGCTGGTGCTTCGACGGGTCGATCTGCCAGAGCTCCTTCAGGCCGATGCCGTAGGTCTGCGGATCGCGGTCGGCGCGCAGGTCGAAGCGTGCCTCGAGCTGGCGGCCGAGTTGCCCGCGGCAACCTTCGGCGAACAGGGTGTAGGAGGCATGCAGCTCCATCCCGGGCTGGAATGCGGCGGTACGCTCGCCGCTGCGGTCCACGCCCATGTCGCCGGTGGCGACGCCGCGCACTGCCCCGGCCTCGTCGAAAAGCACCTCGGTCGCCGCGAACCCGGGGAAGATCTCGACGCCCAGCGCCTCGGCCTGGGTGGCCAGCCAGCGGCACACGTTGGCCAGGCTGATCACGTAATTGCCGTGGTTGCGGAAGCAGTCCGGCAGCAGCGCATTCGGTACCTGGTAGTGGCTGGTCCCGGTGAGGAACAGGAAGCGGTCCTCGCTCACTTCGACCTGCAGCGGCGCCCCCATCTCCTTCCAGTCGGGCAGCAGTTCGCCAATGGCGCGCGGATCCATCACCGCACCGGACAGGATGTGCGCGCCGACCTCGGACCCTTTCTCGATCACGCAGACGCTGAGCTCGCGGCCGGCCTCGGCAGCGAGCTGCCTGGCACGGATTGCAGCGGACAGGCCGGCCGGGCCGGCGCCGACGACCACCAGGTCGTAGGACATCGACTCGCGGTCGGTGCGCGCGGGTGCCGCAGTGCCGGCAGCGGGGATGGAACCGTCGTGTGGTGCGCTCAATGCAGACTCCGTCGTGTCGGATCGGTCGATGCCCGTGCGCGGGGCCGGTGGCGGCGGGGAGACGCCGTTTGGCTTCCGGTCGGGTAATCTCGCGCAGGGTAGCCTCGCATTCTATCGGAACGTTTCTTCCCGCTGACGGAAAGGCGAGCCAGTCCGGGCACCGCCTCCTGGCTCATCCGTTCTCGACGACCTCCACGACCTCCAAGACATCGACCACCATGCCCGCAGAAGCCACGCAGCCGCCTTCGAACCCCCAGTCCTTCACCGACGACCATGAACTGATGCTGACCGTGTCGCTGCCGGTGCGCTGGGGCGACATGGATGCCCAGGGTCACGTGAACAACGTGCAGTACTTCCGCTTCACCGAACAGGCGCGCATCGAGTGGTTCGACCACTTCGCGCCCGATCGCCATGGCGAAGGGCGCGGCCCGGTGGTCGCGCAGACGTCCTGCCGCTACATCCGCTCCGTGGTCTATCCGGCCACGCTCGAGATCCTGGTCTACTGCGCGGTGCCCGGTCGCAGCAGCTTCCGCCACCGCTACGTGATGCGTGACGCGAAGGATGCCTCGCTCGTCTATGCGCAGGGCGAGGCCGTGATGGTGTGGATCGACCACCAGACGCAGAAGTCGACGCCGATCCCGGACCGCATCCGGGACAACCTGCCGAAGGCGCGCGCCTGACAGGGCAGGCTGGAGGAGCGCGGCGCGCGCGGCGCGGCCTGGCCGGCTGCGCCCGGCTTCGATCTACGCAGCCTTGATGCCTGCGGACCCGTCGGCACGCAGGTCGAGCAGGGCACCCGAGGCCGATGCACCGGCCGGGTCGAGCAGGTACAGGTAGCCGGCGGCGATCGTGTCGGCCGTGGGCAGGGCGGTCGCGTCCTCGGCCGGATGGGTGCGGTTGCGCTGCGGCGTGGCGACCGGGCCGGGCAGCAGCGCATTGATGCGCAGGTTGCCGTGCAGGCGCCATTCCTGCGCCTGCACGGCAACCATCGACAGCAGTGCCTGCTTGGCCAGCGCGAAGCTGCCCCAGAACATGGACGGAGACAGCGCATGCGATTCGACCGTCACGACCACGGAAGCGGACGGCGAGGCCTGCAGCAGCGGCCGGCAGGCGCGGTTCAGCGCCGCTGCGGCGACCACGTTCACGCGCAGCATCGTGAGCCAGCGATCGACGGTCTCGTCGTCCAGCGGCCGCAGCTGGTCGACCTGCACCGCGCAGTGCACCAGCGCGTCCAGACGGCCGAGCTGCGTGCCGATGGCCGCCGCCATCGCCTGGAACTCCGCGTCGCCGGCCTTCGCCAGGTCGAGCGGGAACTGCACCGGTTCGGGTCCGCCGGCGGCGACGATCTCGTCGTACACCGCATCGAGCTTCTTCTGGCGCCGGCCGTGCAGCACCACCTGCGCACCCTGGCGGGCACAGGCCATGGCCACTGCCCGGCCCAGGCCCTGTCCGGCGCCGGTGACCATCACGACCCGGTCGCGCAGGCAACCTGGCGTGGGTGAATAGGATTCGGGGATTCGGATGGCGTCCATGGCGTCGGGTCCTGGGTGCGGCGGGTTCTGGCGCGACGGCATATGCGCGGCGGCCGGGGGCGGGGATTATCCTCGGTCTGGACGCAGATGGCCGAGCAGGGCCTCGGCTGCACGCAGTCCGCTGCGCACCGCACCCTCCAGCGTCGCCGGATAGTCGCTCGCGACATGGTCGCCCGCCAGCACGATGCCGGGAAGCTCGGTGAGCGTACTCGGCCGTTGCATGCCCGGTACGCAGGCGAAGGTCGCCTGCCGCTCGGTGATCACCTTGGTCCACGACGGGACCGGCAGGCCGGGCAGCAGCCCGCACAGTTGCCGGTGCACCTCGGCCGCCAGCGTCGCTGCATCGAGCGAACGCTGGGCAGTCGAGGCGCTGATCACCACGCCGAGCAGGCCCGGCTGCCCGGCCAGTGCGCCGCGATCGAACACCCACTGGCCCGGGCCGTGCATGAACCCGGTCATCGGATGCGGCAGCGCCACCGGTGCCGGATACTGGAGGTAAACCGAGGTGATCGGCTCGTGTGCGTAGGCCGCGACGCAGGCATGCACCGCCTGCAGCGCCGGCCAGCCGGCCGTGAGCTCGGCCAGTGCGCGCGGTGCCACCGCCAGCACCACGCCGGCGAACGGCCCTGCCGGCGGTGAGCGCTGCTGGCCGAACAGCAGGCGCCAGCCGTCGCCCGCCGGTTCGATCCGCTCCACGCGGTGGCCGCGGTGGACCGCTCCACCCATCGCTTCGACCTGCACCGCTGCCGGGTCGGGAAACAGTGCGCTCAGGTCGGCAGCGGGCAGCAGCAGGTCGCTGTCCCCGCGCGCCGCGCCGAGGCTGTCGCGCAGCACGTTCGCGAACACCTGCGCCGAGGCGCGTTCCGGCGGCGTGTTCAGCGCGGCGACGCACAGCGGTGCCCACAGGCTCTCGACGATCGGCGGACGCTGCCGGTGTGCAGCGAGGAATGCCTGTACCGTCGTGTCCACGTCCAGCCGGTAGCCGGACTGGCGCAGCGCCAGCATCAGCCGAACGGCATCGGCCCGCGCGCCGAAGGGCAGGCCGCGCGCACCGGCCAGTGCGGCTGCCAGGTGCAACGGGGCCGGCAGGCGCGGTGCGCGCATCTGCAGGCCGCCGTGCACATGCCACTCGAGCGGCCGGCGCTGCCAGCCATCGCCGGGCAAGCCGGCCGCGCGGCGCACGCGCTGGCCGATGGCGAGCAGGCTCGAATAGGCGCCGATGCCGATGTGCAGGCCGTTGTCGAGCACCGTCGACCGGTGCGTCACGCGCCGGGCCCGGCCGCCGAGTTCCGGCGCGGCCTCGTAGACGCACACGGTGACGCCCGCCTCGGCCAGCGCCACCGCGGCCGCCATGCCGGCGTAGCCGCCACCGACCACCGCGACGACCGGCTGGCTCACCGGGCGCGTGCCGTCTTCCACGCGATCCAGAGCTTGCGTAGTGGCGTGAGCGAGGTGCGCTCGCTCAGCACCTTCGCGCCGCCGTCGCGTATCTCCGCGAGCAGGGTACGGTAGATGGCGGCCATGATCAGGCCGGTGCGCTGGGCCCGGCGGTCTTCCTGCGGCAGCAGCGCGAGCGCCTCGGCGTAGTGCTGCTCTGCGCGGTCGATCTGGAAGGTGACCAGGTCCCGGACCGCGGGACCGTCGCGCCGGCGGACCAGATCGTCCTCGGCGACGCCGAATCGCGACAGGTCTTCCAGCGGCAGGTAGATACGATTGCGCTGCGCGTCCTCGGCGACGTCGCGTACGATATTGGTCAGTTGCAGCGCGATGCCCAGCCGGTCCGCGTACTCGAGCGTGGCCGGGTTCGAATAGCCGAAGATGCGCGCCGAGAGCAGGCCGACCGCGCCAGCCACCCGATGGCAGTACAGGCGCAGGTCGGTGAAGGTCTCGTAGCGGTTGTAGTCGAGGTCCATCTGCATGCCGTCGATGATCTCGTCGAACGGCAGGCGCGGCAGCGAGAATGCGGCAATGGCCGGGCCGAGGGCGCGCGTGACCGGATGCGGTGTCTCCCCGTCGGATGGCGCGGCGGCCGCACCGAACGCCAGCGCCACCTGGTGGCGCCACCAGTCGAGCTTCAGCCGGGCGACACGGTCCTCGGTGACCTCGTCGACCACATCGTCGACCTCGCGGCAGAATGCGTATAGCGCGGTGATCGCCCGCCGCCGCTCCGGCGGCAGGAACATGAAGCTGTAGTAGAAGCTGGAGCCGCTGGCTGCGGTGCGCTGCTGGCAGTATTCGTCCGGCGTCAACGCATTGCTCCCGAAGAGGCCACCGGCCGCGTGGCGCCGGACGGGAACCAGAGCGTGCGGCCGGCGATGGCCAGCCAGTCGAGCGCACCGAGCACCGGCCGATGGCGGAACACATCGCCGTCGACCTGCTCCAGCCTGCGCACGATGCGCAGCCCGCCGCTGACGATCATCCGGAGTTCCAGCCCGACGCGTCCCGGCAGCGCACGGGCGAGCGGGGCGCCCGAGGCGAGCATCGCCCCGGCGCGTCCGACCTGTGCCGACATGAACGCGCGCCAGCGGTCGTCGACCCGCTGCTGCGCGATCCAGGACTCGTCGATCCCGGCCGCGGCCAGTTCGTCCTGTGCCAGGTAGACCCGGCCCTTGCGCCAGTCGACCTCGACATCCTGCAGGAAATTGATCACCTGCAGCGCGCTGCAGATCGAATCCGACCACTCGGGCATCGGCGCTTCGGTGCGCTCGAACAGGTGCAGCATCAGCCGGCCGACCGGGTTGGCCGAGCGGCGCGAATAGTCGAGCACCTCGGCGAAGGTGGCGTAGCGGGTCTTCACCACATCCTGCGCGAACGCATCGAGCAGGTCGCGGAACAGGTCCAGCGGCAGCCGGTGCACGGCGATCACCTGCGCCAGGTCGCGGAACAGTCTGCCCTGCGGCATCTCTCCGGCTTCGATGCGGTCAAGTTCTGACCGGTAGGCATCCAGCCCCGCAAGGCGCGCGCCGGGGGCTGCGTCGCCCTCGTCGGCGATGTCGTCGGCGGAGCGTGCGAAGGCGTAGATGAGTTCCACCGGGCGCCGCAGCCGGCCCGGCATCACCCATGAGGCGACCGGGAAATTCTCGTAGTGATCGACGGGCATCGTTGCTGGGCGGACGGGCGAGGACAGGACGGGCGAAGACAGGACGGGCGTGGCGGGAGGATGTGCGGGAGGACAAACGACGCCCGACGATACCACCCGGCCGCGCCGTCGCCGGGCCGGCTGCACCGCGATTTTCCGGGCGGACGCGCCTCGCCTGCGGCAGAATGTCGGGTTGTGCTGCGCCGCAGCGGCCACAGTCCGCCGCCCGGTAGTTTAAACTCGGGCAGACTGCGGAGTGTCGCGGCGAAAGTGGCGGAATTGGTAGACGCACTGGATTTAGGTTCCAGCGCCGAAAGGCGTGAGAGTTCGAGTCTCTCCTTTCGCACCACGGTCCCCCGCGCGACACCGCCATCGCGTTTCCCTCCTGCGCCTGTACGGCAGCGGGCCTGTATCGTTCCCTTCCTCTTGTCGTGACCCAGCCAATGAACGTATCCGTTGAGAACCTGAGCAACCTCGAGCGCCGCGTCAACGTGTCGCTGCCGATCACCCAGATCGATTCCGAAGTCGACGAGCGGCTGAAGAAACTGGCGCGCACCGTGAAGCTGCATGGCTTCCGTCCCGGCAAGGTGCCGTTCAGGCTGGTTGCCCAGCAGTACGGCCCCCAGGTGCGCCAGGAGGTCGTGGGCGACACCGTGCAGAAGAGCTTCGGCGACGCGGTGCGCGAGCGCAACCTGCGGGTGGCAGGCATGCCGACATTCGAGGCCGCCGGCGACGCGCCCGATGCCAGCCAGTTCGCCTACAGCGCCACGTTCGAGGTCTACCCCGACCTGGAACTCGGCGACCTGGCGCAGGCCACCATCGAACGCCCGGTGGTCGAGGTCGGTGCGGCGGACATCGACCGCACGATCGACATCCTGCGCACCCAGCGGGCGACCTACGAGAAGGTCGAGCGTCCGGTGGAAGCCAGCGACGAGGTGACGGTCGATTTCGCCGGCACGATCGACGGTGTGGCATTCGATGGCGGCACCGGCCAGGATGCACGGTTCGTGCTCGGCAAGAAGCGCCTGCTGCCCGAATTCGAGGCCGCGCTGGTCGGTATGAACGCGGGCGAGACCCGGACCTTCCCGGTCAGCTTTCCCGAGGACTACGCCGGGCGTGAAGTGGCTGGCAAGACGGCCAGCTTCGTGGTGACCGTCAAGGAAGTCTCCGGGCAGGTCGTGCCGGCGCTGGACAGCGAGTTCGCCCGCCAGATGGGTGTCGCCGATGGCGACCTCGCACGGATGCGCACCGAGGTCGAGGCGAACGTGCGCCGGGAAGTCGATCGCCGGGTGAAGGCGCGCCTGAAGGAGAAGGTGGTCGAGGCGCTGCTGGCGGCCACGCCGGTCGAGGTGCCGAAGGCACTGGTGGCCGAGGAGGTCGAACGCCTGAAGGACATGGCGCGCCGCGACATGGAAGCGCGCGGGATGTCGGTCGGCAATGCACCGCTGCCGGATGACCTGTTCGCGGCCCAGGCCGGTCGCCGCGTCAGTCTCGGGCTGATCTTCGCCGAAGCGGTGAAGAAGCACGCTCTGCACGCAAAACCCGCGCAGGTGAAGGCAGAGATCCAGGGCCTCGCCGAGAGCTATGAAAGGCCCGAGGAAGTAGTGAAGTGGTACTATGGTTCAGCCCAGCGACTGTCGGAAGTCGAGGCCATGGTGGTCGAAGCGAACGTCGTTGAATGGGCGCTCGGCGCGGCGACGGTCGTCGACAAGCCTCTGCCCTTCGATGAGTTGATGGGCACGGAGTCGGCGGCCTAGACGGCGCGCCATTACTGGAGAGTCGGGTCTCAGATGATCAACTGGAACAGTCCGGGCTTCACGGCCGGCAGCGGAAACGGGCAGGGCGGAGAGCGGATCGAACCCCAGGGCCTCGGCATGGTGCCGATGGTGATCGAGCAGAGCGGCCGGGGCGAACGCGCCTACGACATCTACTCGCGGCTGCTGAAAGAGCGGGTGATCTTCCTGGTCGGGCCGGTGAACGAACAGACGGCCAACCTGGTCGTCGCGCAGTTGCTGTTCCTCGAGTCGGAGAATCCCGACAAGGACATCTCGTTCTACATCAACTCGCCGGGCGGCATGGTGTCGGCCGGGCTCGCGATCTACGACACGATGCAGTTCATCAAGCCCGACGTGAGCACGCTGTGCATCGGGCAGGCGGCCAGCATGGGTGCCTTCCTGCTTGCTGCCGGTGCGAAGGGCAAGCGCTACTGCCTGCCGAATTCCCGCGTGATGATCCATCAGCCCAGCGGCGGATTCCAGGGCCAGGCCTCGGACATCGAGATCCACGCGAAGGAAATCCTGTACCTGAAGCAGCGGCTGAACGAGCTGCTGTCGAAACACACCGGGCAGCCGGTGGACACCATCCTGCGCGACAGCGACCGGGACAATTTCCTCAGCGCGGAAGATGCGATGAAGTATGGTGTCGTCGACCAGGTGCTGATGACCCGCACGGCCGGCTGACCGGCATCGCGGTTGCCGGCGACCATCGCGCAGGGCAGCACGCATCGACGACTGACACTTCGGACTGCAGCCGCCCCACCACCGGGGGGCTGCGTCAAGGGCACAGGACACCATGACGGAAAAAGTGAGCGGCGGCGAAAAGCTTCTGTACTGCTCTTTCTGCGGCAAGAGCCAGCACGAGGTGCGCAAGCTCATCGCAGGGCCCTCCGTATTCATCTGCGACGAGTGCATCGAACTGTGCAACGACATCATCCGCGAAGAGACGCAGGGTGATGCCAGTGCCAACCGAGGGTCGAAGTCCGACCTTCCCGTGCCGCGCGAGATCCAGCAGATCCTCGATCAGTACGTGATCGGCCAGGACAAGGCCAAGAAGATCCTGTCGGTCGCCGTCTACAACCACTACAAGCGGTTGAAGTCGATCGGCAAGAACGAGGATATCGAGCTCGCCAAGAGCAACATCCTGCTGATCGGCCCGACAGGCTCCGGCAAGACGCTGCTCGCGCAGACGCTTGCCCGCCTGCTCAACGTGCCGTTCGTGATGGCCGATGCGACGACGCTGACCGAGGCCGGCTACGTCGGCGAGGACGTCGAGAACATCATCCAGAAGCTGCTGCAGAAGTGCGACTACGACGTCGACAAGGCGCAGCGCGGCATCGTCTACATCGACGAGATCGACAAGATCTCGCGCAAGTCCGAGAACCCGTCGATCACCCGCGATGTCTCCGGAGAGGGCGTGCAGCAGGCCCTGCTGAAGCTGATCGAAGGCACGATCGCTTCGGTGCCGCCGCAAGGCGGGCGCAAGCATCCGAACCAGGAGTTCGTGCAGGTCGACACCACCAACATCCTGTTCATCTGCGGTGGTGCCTTCGATGGCCTCGACAAGGTCATCCGCGGCCGCTCGGACAAGGGCGGCATCGGTTTCGGCGCCAAGGTGCACAGCAAGGACAACCGCAAGCACATCGGCGAGGTTCTGCGCGATGTCGAACCGGAAGACCTGATCAAGTATGGCCTGATCCCCGAGTTCGTCGGCCGGTTGCCGGTGGTCGCCACGCTCGAGGAACTCGACGAGCCGGCGCTGATCCAGATCCTGACCCAGCCGAAGAACGCGCTGCTCAAGCAGTATCAGCGCATGTTCGCGATGGAGGGCGCAGAGCTCGAGGTGCGCGAGAACGCGCTGTTTGCCATCGCGCGCAAGGCGCTGGCGCGCAAGACCGGCGCGCGCGGCCTGCGTTCCATCCTCGAACAGACGCTGCTCGACACGATGTTCGAACTGCCGTCGATGGAAGGCGTGGTCAAGGTCGTGATCGACGAGGCGACGGTCGACAGCGAAGGCAAGCCGATCCTGATCTATTCCGACCAGCCGAAGGTCGCCGGATCGGTCTGATGCGACCCGGCAGCGCCCTCGAAACTCCTCGGATGCCGGCGAAAGCCGGCATTTTCGATTCCGCCATCGCATCTGCAGAGCGCGTGTGCGCGCACGCAGGCGCGTGACCTTGTAGCATGTGGGTTGAACACGGACGTTGAAGCCCCACCTTACGTCCCAGAGACCCATTTCAAGGACGCACATGTCGCCCAATCAGAACTCCGATCCCACCGCACCATCGCCTGCGATTGCACTGCCGCTGCTGCCGCTGCGCGATGTCGTGGTCTTTCCGCACATGGTGATCCCGCTGTTCGTCGGGCGTCCGAAGTCGATCAAGGCGCTCGAGGCCGCGATGGAGTCTGGCAAGAGCATCCTGCTCGCCGCCCAGCGGGTCGCCTCCAAGGACGATCCGGGTGCCGAAGACCTCTATTCGGTCGGCAGTATCGCCAACATCCTGCAGATGCTGAAGCTGCCCGATGGCACGGTGAAGGTGCTGGTCGAAGGAAACCAGCGCGCGAACCTGTCCGATGTCCAGGAGGGCGCCGGCTTCCTCACCGCGGTCGCCGACCCGGTGCCGCCGGCTGACGGCCCCGAGGCGACCGAAGTCGAGGCGATGCGGCGCACCATGGTCACGCAGTTCGACCAGTACGTGAAGTTGAACAAGAAGATCCCGCCCGAGATCCTGACCTCCATCGCGGGCATCGACGAGGCAGGCCGTCTGGCCGACACGATCGCTGCCCACCTGCCGCTGAAGCTCGAGCAGAAGCAGGAAGTGCTCGAGATGTTCGACGTGAAGAAGCGGCTCGAGCACCTGATGACCCAGGTCGAGACCGAACTCGACATCCTGCAGGTCGAGAAGCGCATCCGTGGCCGCGTGAAGCGGCAGATGGAGAAGAGCCAGCGCGAGTATTACCTCAACGAGCAGGTGAAGGCGATCCAGAAGGAACTCGGCGACATGGAAGACGGCGCCGACCTCGACGAGATGGACAAGCGCATCAAGCGCTCGGGCATGTCGAAGGAAGCCCGCAAGAAGGCCGAGGGCGAGCTGAAGAAGCTCAAGCTGATGTCGCCGATGTCGGCCGAGGCCACCGTCGTGCGCAACTACATCGAGACGCTGGTCAACCTGCCCTGGAGGAAGAAGAGCAAGATCAGCAAGGATCTCAATGCGGCCGAGGAAGTGCTCGATGCCGACCACTACGGCCTCGAAAAGGTGAAGGAACGCATCCTCGAGTACCTGGCAGTCCAGCAGCGTGTCGACAAGGTGAAGGCGCCGATCCTGTGCCTGGTGGGGCCGCCCGGGGTGGGCAAGACCTCGCTCGGGCAGTCGATCGCTCGTGCCACGAACCGCAAGTTCGTGCGCATGTCGCTGGGCGGTGTGCGAGACGAGTCCGAGATCCGCGGGCACCGGCGCACGTACATCGGCTCGATGCCGGGCAAGATCCTGCAGAACATGACCAAGGTCGGCGTGCGCAACCCGCTGCTGCTGCTCGACGAGGTCGACAAGATGGGCATGGACTTCCGCGGAGATCCGTCCTCGGCGCTGCTCGAGGTGCTCGACCCGGAGCAGAACAACACGTTCGCCGACCACTACATCGAGGTCGACTACGACCTGTCCGACGTGATGTTCGTGGCCACCGCCAATTCGCTGAACATCCCGGCGCCGCTGCTCGACCGGATGGAAGTGATCCGGCTGGCCGGCTACACCGAAGACGAGAAGGTCAACATCGCGACCCGCTACCTCGTGCCCAAGCAGATGAAGAACCACGGGCTCAAGGATGACGAACTGGTGGTGACCGATAGCGCCTTGCGCGACGTGATGCGGCATTACACCCGCGAGGCCGGTGTGCGCTCGCTCGAGCGCGAAATCTCCAAGATCTGCCGCAAGGTGGTGAAGGCGATCGTGCAGAAGGACGCTGCCACCGCGAAGGCCGGCAAGGCGAAGGCCGCCGACGCCAAGGCGGTCGAGGGCGGCGCGAAGGATGGGCAGAAGAAGGTCACCGTCACGGCGCGCAACCTGGCCAACTACCTGGGCGTGCGCAAGTACACCTACGGCATCGCTGAAAAGCACAACCAGGTCGGCCAGGTCACCGGCCTGGCCTGGACCGAGGTCGGTGGTGAACTGCTGACGATCGAGGCGGTGGTGCTGCCCGGCAAGGGGAAGATGACCACCACGGGCAAGCTCGGCGACGTGATGCAGGAGTCGATCCAGGCGGCGCTGTCGGTGGTCAGGGGACGTGCGCGCAAGCTCGGGTTGACCGACGATTTCTACCAGAAGAACGACATCCACATCCACCTGCCGGAGGGGGCGACCCCGAAGGACGGTCCGAGCGCGGGCGTCGGCATCTGCACGGCGATGGTATCGGTGCTCTCCGGCGTGCCGGTGCGTGCCGATGTCGCGATGACCGGCGAGATCACGCTGCGCGGCGAAGTACTGCCGATCGGTGGCCTGAAAGAGAAGCTGCTTGCGGCGCTGCGCGGTGGCATCAAGATCGTGCTGATCCCGACCGAGAACGTGAAGGACCTCGCCGACATACCCGACACCATCAAGTCGAAGCTCGAGATCCGTCCGGTCAAGTGGATCGACGAGGTGCTGGAACTCGCACTCGAGCGAGCGCCTGAGCCGCTGCCCGAACCGGCTGCGGACCCGGCGGCACCGGCAGTGGCATTGCCTGGGCCGGTGGACGAGGCAGCGCCCACGCCCGGCATGAAGCACTGAGGCACTGAGGCACTGAAGTCGCCGGCGCCCGGGTGTCGTCCCGGGCGTCGGTAGCTTCGCATTGCTGTCGCCAGAGGGGCGCCTGAGCAGGTGTGCAGGCAGTAGATGCCTGCCCGGGCGTGGCTTGACACTCCCCGGGGGCGCCGCTATAAACCGGGTTCGGTTTTTGATCGTTGATCAGTGTTTCGACTGCGGGAGGGAGGGCGCAGCGTGCACTGGACAGCGAGCGTGGGTTGCACATCGAAGGCGCGACCCCGTCACGGAACACGGTGACGATACTGTCGCTGCCTGGTTGTGCACCGGTCCGCCCGGCAGGTGTCGCAGACACCGGCAGCAAAACGATTTTTTCCGGATTCGTACAAGAGCAAGGGGAACCTGGTGAACAAGCAAGAACTGATCGACGCGATCGCCGAGTCGGCGGACCTGTCCAAAGCCTCCGCAGGACGTGCGCTCGACGCGACGCTCGACTCGATCCGCATCGCGCTGAAGAAGGAAGGCACGATTGCCCTGGTCGGCTTCGGCACGTTCTACATCGGCAAGCGTGCGGCTCGCACCGGGCGCAACCCGCGCACGGGCGATGCGATCAACATCAAGGAAGCCAAGGTCCCGAAGTTCCGCGCCGGCAAGGCGCTGAAGGATGCGATCAATTGATCAAGGCCGGGCGGCCCGGGCGACGCACACGCGCACGCTCGATGCAGCCCGGTGCAGAGACCGTTTTCGGGTGCTTAGCTCAGTTGGTAGAGCGTCGCCCTTACAAGGCGAATGTCGGCGGTTCGACCCCGTCAGCACCCACCAGTTGATACACCACCCGCAATACGTTTCGCTTGTCCCCGAGCTTGCGGACGACAGTTTCGAATGCGGGTGGTGACCAGTACATCAAAGCGTGGTTATAATCGGGGGCTCGGCAGTCGTGATTCACGTCGCAGCTGCCGGAACTAGCAGCGAGCAGGGAAGTAGCGGCAAGCGCAGCAGAGAGCAGCTGGAGTGGTAGTTCAGTTGGTTAGAATACCGGCCTGTCACGCCGGGGGTCGCGGGTTCGAGTCCCGTCCACTCCGCCAGCCGCTGTGTTGCCCCCTCCCGGAGGTATCCCGATGGATACCCGGAGAGGTTCCGAGGTCAAGCAAGGCGAACCAGTGTTCGCCTTTTTTTTCGCGCAGGCTTCCATGTACGATTTCGTCCACAAGCAGAAGCGGATTGCCCAGATCATCCTGGCGCTGCTGATCCTCCCGTTCGCGTTCTTCGGGATGGAGAGCTACTTCCAGGGGGGCGGCCGCGAGGCGCACGTGGCAGAGGTTGCGGGCGAGAAGATCCTGCAGCGCGACTTCGACCGACGGCTGCGTGAGCAGCAGGACCGCATGCGCGAGGCGCTGGGTGGGCAGGCCCGGCCCGAGATGTTCGAGGGGGCCGAGTTCCGTACCGCCGTACTGGAAGGGATGATCCAGGAGCGGCTGCTTCAGCGTGCCGCCGACGCATCCGGCCTGCGCGTGACCGATACCCAGTTGCAGGCGGTGATCGCCGGGCAGCCCGAGTTCCAGGAGAACGGCGCGTTCTCTCTGCCGCGCTACCAGTCGCTGCTGCGCACCGCTGGCATGAGCGAGACGATGTACCAGGAACGCGTGCGCACCGAACTGGCGCTGTCGCAGGTCCAGGCCGCGTTCACGGCCGGTACGATCCTGCCAGCGAGCGTGGTCGACCGCGTGGTGCGCGTGCTCGACCAGCAGCGCGAAACCAGCCAGCTGGTCGTGTCGCCGGAAACCTTCCTGAAGCAGGTCACGCTGGAGCCGGGCGCGGTGCAGAAGTTCTACGAGGCGAACCGCAGGGAGTTCGAGATCCCCGAGCAGGTACGTGTCGAGTACGTGATGCTGTCGCAGGCTGCGCTGGCCGCGCAGGTGTCCGTGACGCCACAGGATGTACGCGAGTATTTCGACCAGAACTCTGCGCAGTTCCGCGGCGCCGAAGAGCGACAGGCCAGCCACATCCTGGTGCGCGTGCCTGCGGGCAGCGACGAGAAGGCGAAGGCTTCGGCGCGCGAGCGCGCAGCCGCACTCGCCGAGCAGGTGAAGAAGGCTCCGCAGACCTTCGCCGACGTCGCGCGCAAGTCGTCGGAAGACCCGGGCTCCGCGGCCCAGGGCGGAGACCTGGGCTTCTTTGCCCGCGGCACGATGCTCAAGGCCTTCGATCAGGCGGTGTTTTCGATGAAGCAGGGGGAGATCGCCGGTCCGATCGAGACCGAGGCCGGCTTCCACGTGATACGACTGGCGGGGGTGCGTGGCGACGCCGGTCCGGGTTTCGAGCAGGTGCGGCCGAAGGTCGAGGAAGAGCTGCGCCGGTCGCGCGCATCCCGGCGCTTCGCGGAACTGGCCGAGTCGTTGACGAACACCGTGTTCGAACAGTCGGATACGCTGAAGCCGGCGGCGGACCAGTTGAACCAGCCGATACAGACCAGCGGCTGGTTCAGCCGGCAGGGCGGTGATATGCCGAAGGGTTCCAGCGACCGGCTCCTCAGTGCCGTGTTTGCCGAGGACGTGCTGCGCGAGAAGCGCAACACGGCCGCGATCGAAGTCGCCCCAGGCGTGCTGATGGCTGCGCGGGTAGTCGAAAACAAGCCTGCCGGCCTGCGGCCGCTGGCGGAAGTGGCCGAGGCCCTCGAGAAGCGGCTGCGCCTGCAGCGTGCATCCGAACTGGCGATCGACGAGGGACGCAAGCGGCTGGCCGATCTGCGGGCCGGCAAGGATGCAGGCAGTGGCTGGTCGGCGCCGCAACTGCTCAACCGCCAGAAGCCGGGGTCCTTGCCCGAGGTGGCGGTACGCCAGGTGTTCCGTGCCGATGCATCGAAGCTTCCGGCCTATGCCGGTGTCGAGCAGCCGGGTGGCGGTTACCTGCTGCTGCGCGTGTCGCGCGTGGTCGAATCGCGCGGCATCGATCCGAATGCGCGCGCCGGCTTCGTGCGGCAGGCCTATCAACTGGCTGCCCAGGAACAGGTCGGCGCCTACATCGATGCGCTGCGGAGGTCTGCCAAGGTGACCCTCGCCCCGGCAGCGGTCGAACGTCCGCAGTAACCTGCTCTGCCGTCAGCGCGGGATGCCCGCGCCCATGACGTTGAAGCCGGCATCGACGTAGGTGATCTCGCCGGTGATGCCGGCGGCGAGGTCCGACAGCAGGAATGCCGTCGCATTGCCGACGTCTTCGGTGGTGACATTGCGGCGCAGCGGGGCATTCTCCTCGACGAATTTCAGGATCTTGCCGAAGCCGCCGATGCCCGCCGCAGCCAGGGTCTTGATCGGACCAGCGGAGATGCCGTTCACGCGTATGCCCTGCGGACCGAGGTTGGCCGCCAGGTAGCGTACGTTCGCTTCCAGGCTGGCCTTCGCCAGCCCCATCACGTTGTAGTTGGGCACCACGCGCTCGGCGCCGAGGTAGGACAGGGTGAGGAGCGCGCCGCCTGCACCCATCATCGGCCTTGCAGCCTTCGCCAGCGCGGCGAAGCTGTAGGAGCTGATGTCGTGCGCGATACGGAAGCCCTCACGGTCGAGGCCGTCGAGCAGTTCCCCGGACAGCGCCTCGCGCGGGGCAAAGGCGATCGCATGCACGAGGCCGTCGAGCCGGTCCCAGTGGCGCCCGAGGTCGGCGAACAGCCGGTCGATGTCGGCATCGCTGGCGACGTCGCAGGGAAACACGCGGTCGCAGCCGAACTCGGAGGCGAGCGCGACGACACGGTCTTTCACGCCTTCACCCTGGTAGGTGAACGCCATCTCCGCACCTTCGCGTGCGCAGGCCTTTGCGATGCCGTAGGCGATCGACCGGTTGCTGAGCATGCCGGTGATCAGGATCTGCTTGCCTGAGAGAAAGCCCATCGTGTGTCCCGTACGCAAATGAAGGTGCGCGGAGTATAGCGCCGGGCTCCGGCGCGGCGATTGCTTGACCGGACGCGGGGTGATTTGGCTACACTGAAGTGGAGATGCCAGCCTCCCGATCCGTCACCGCGCGCGCTGTCTTGCTACGTTCTGTCTTGCCACGTTCTGTCGTGCCGCGTTCTGTCGTGCCGCGTTCCGTCCTTGCGCGGATCGTCCGGCGCAGCGCCGCATGGCTGTGTTCCGGCCTGCTGCTCGCTGGCTGCGGCGGCGCATGGAACGATCCCTATCCGGACGACAGCGCGGAGGTCCGCGCGCAGACGCTCTATTCGGCCTTCAGTGCGCGGCCGAAGCATCTCGACCCGGCACGTGCGTACACCTCGGATGCGTATGTGTTCGTCGGACAGATCTACCAGCCGCCGCTGCAGTACCACTACCTGAAGCGGCCGTTCGAACTCACCGGGTTTGCGGCTGCCGAGGTGCCGAAGCCGCGCTACCTCGACCGGCAGGGCAGGGAATTGCCAGCCGATGCCCCGGCGTCGGAAGTGGCGTTCAGTGTCTACGACGTGCGCATCCGCCCGGGCCTGCGCTACCAGCCGCATCCCGCGCTGGCCGTCGATGCGCAGGGACGCCCGCTCTACCATGCGCTGGGCGAGCGCGAACTCGCGGCCATCCACACGCTGCAGGATTTCCGCGAGACCGGCACGCGCGAGGTCGTGGCCGCCGATTTCGTGCACCAGATCAAGCGTCTCGCCCATCCGCGGCTGCAGTCGCCGATCCTGGGCAAGATGGCCAACTACATCGTCGGGCTCGGGCCGCTGGCCGGTACGCTGCGCGAACAGGCGAAGTCGCTGCCGCGCGATGCGTTCATCGACCTCGAGAAGCATTCGATCGAGGGTGTCCAGGTGGTGGACCGCCATACGTTCCGCGTGCGGCTGGCGGGCAAGTACCCGCAGTTCGTGTACTGGCTCGCGATGCCGTTCTTCGCCCCGATGCCGCCCGAGGCCGATCGCTTCTACGCCCAGCCGGGGCTTGCGAAGAAGAACATCTCGCTCGACTGGTACCCGATCGGCAGCGGACCCTACATGCTCGCCGAGCACGATCCCAACCGGCGCATGGTGCTTGCACGCAACCCGCACTATGCGGGCGAGGTCTACCCGTCCGAAGGCGCGCCAGGGGACCGCGAGGCGGGCCTGCTCGTCGACGCCGGCCGGCCGCTCCCGCTCACCTCGCGCATCGTGTTCACGTTAGAAAAGGAGCAGATTCCTTACTGGAACAAGTTCCTGCAGGGATGGTTCGACAGTTCCGGCATCAGTTCGGATGCCTTCGACCAGGCGGTGCAGATGAACGAGTCGGGCGACATCGGCATCAGCGACGAGATGGCCGCGCGTGGCATCCGGCTGCAGACCTCGGTCGCCACGTCGGTGTTCTATGTCGGCTTCAACTGGAACGATCCGGTGGTCGGCTCCGGCGGCAAGGCGGGCCCGGCGGAGCGCGAGCGTGCGCGCAAGCTGCGCCATGCGGTGTCGCTCGCGATCGACCAGGAGGAGTTCATCTCGATCTTCCGCAATGGCCGTGCGATCCCGGCCCAGGGGCCGATCGCGCCGGGCATCATCGGCTTCCGGGACGGCGAGGACGGCCTCAACCGCTACATCTACGACTGGGTGGACGGCGCAGCGCGGCGCAAGCCGCTGGCCGAGGCGAAGCGCCTGCTGGCCGAGGCCGGCTATCCGGACGGCCGCGATGCGAAGACCGGGCAGCCGCTGGTCCTCTACCTCGACACCACCGGCGGCGGCCCGGGCGCGCGCTCGCGTATCGAGTGGTACGTGCGCCAGCTGCAGAAGATCGACGTGCAGCTGGTGCCGCGCCTGACCGACTGGAACCGTTTCCAGGACAAGCTTCGGCAGGGCAACGTGCAGCTGTTCTTCCTCGGCTGGAATGCCGACTACCCGGACCCGGAGAACTTCCTGTTCCTGCTCTACGGGCCCGAAGCCAAGGCTGGACGCGACGGCAACAACTCGGCGAACTATTCGAATCCGGAGTACGACCGGCTGTTCGAACAGATGAAGGGCATGGAGGATGGCCCCGCACGGCAGCAGGTGATCGACCGCATGGTGGAGATCGCACGCCATGACGCCCCGTGGGTCTGGGGGCTGCACCCGGTGGACTACAAGCTGCGCCACGGCTGGCTGCTCAACAGCAAGCCGAACTCGATGGCGCATAACGAACTCAAGTTCCACCGGATCGACGGCCCGGCGCGCGCGGCCGCACAGGTAGCCTGGAATGCGCCGGTGACCTGGCCGATCGGCCTGGCCGCCCTTGCCCTGGCCGCGCTGGCGGTGCCGGCCTGGGCCGGCTACCGCCAGCGCGAGCGCCGGCTGGGTCGTATCGGCGACGGCGGTCCCGGCCCTGGCCCCGGCACCAGCAACCGGGGAGCGCACGGGAAATGATCGGCTATCTGCTGCGTCGCCTGCTCTATGCGATCCCGATCCTGGTCGGGGTGAACCTGCTCACCTTCGCGCTGTTCTTCATGGTCAACACGCCCGACGACATGGCGCGCATGCAACTCGGCGTGAAGCGGGTGACGCCGGAGGCGATCGAGGACTGGAAGCGGGAGCGCGGCTACGACCGGCCGCTGTTCGTGAATGCATCGGCCGAGGGCACTGCACGCTTCACCGACACCATCTTCTTCGACAAGTCGGTACGCCTGTTCGTGTTCGATTTCGGCTTCTCGGACGACGGCCGCGACATCGGCCGCGAGATCCGTGAGCGGATGGGTCCCAGCCTGGCGATCGCGCTGCCGGTGTTCGTGCTGGGCCTGTTTGCCTATCTCTGCGCGGCGCTGCTGCTGGTGTTCTTCCGCCAGACCGTGCTCGACCTGGCCGGGGTGGTCGCCTGCGTGGTGCTGATGTCGGTGTCCGCGATGTTCTACATCATCGGCGGGCAGTACCTGGTGAGCAAGGCCTGGCGCCTGGCGCCGATCTCCGGCTTCGCCGACGGCGCGGCGATGGTGCCGTTCCTGCTGCTGCCGGTGGTGATCGGCGTGGTCGCGGGGCTGGGCAGCAGCACCCGCTGGTATCGCACGATCTTCCTCGACGAGATGGCGCGCGAGTACGTGCGCACGGCGCGCGCCAAGGGGCTGTCCGAGATCCGGGTGCTGTTCGGGCACGTGCTGCGCAACGCGATGATCCCGATCCTCACCGGGGTGGTGGTGGTGATCCCGTCGCTCTTCCTCGGCAGCCTACTGTTCGAGTCCTTCTTCGGCATCCCGGGCCTGGGCAGCTACACGATCGATGCGATCAACGCACAGGACTTCGGCGTGGTGCGTGCGATGGTCTTCCTCGGCTCGGTGCTGTACATCCTCGGGCTGGTTCTCACCGACCTGTCCTATGCCTGGGTCGATCCGAGGGTGCGCTTCTCATGAGCGACACGAGCACGTTCATGCCGGTGCTGCTGTGGACCGATGCACTGGTGTTCCTGCTGGTCGGCGTGCTGTGCCTGTTCGCCTGGTCGTGCTGGCGCAGCGAGAACCTGCGCCGGGGCTGGGCGCGGGTGGCGGCCAGCGGCATCGGCATGGGCTCGGCAGTCGTGCTCGCGCTGTTCGTAGCCATCGGCCTGCTCGACTCGCTGCATTTCCGGCCCGCGCTCGACAAGCCAGGCGAGGGCGGCAAGGTCGCATACTCGGTCGACGTGCTGAGCGTGCTCGACGTGCTGGTGGCACCGCTGCGGGAGCGCCGCGAACGCACCTATTCGGCGCCGCTGGCGGCGGTGGCGTTCCAGAAGGAGACCATCGAGCGGCCGGACGGCACGCAGGCGCGCGAGTTCCCCCGGCTGCGCCATGGCGGCGCCCACCTGGCCGATCCCGCCGACGCCCCTGCGGACATCGCGTGGCGCGCCGCCGCCGGGCTGCTGGCGGGGCTGGTGGCAGCGGCTGCGTTCTGTGCGCTGTGGATCGGCCTGCTCGCGCTGTCGCGGCGATCGTCGTTGCGTGTGACGCTGGCCGATGTCCTGCACGGCACATCCGGTGGCGCGAACTGGCGTGCCTTCCTGCTCACCGCGTCGGTGCTGCTGGTGCTGGCGGCACCAATCGCCGTGCTGTCCATGCAGTACCACGTGCTGGGCACCTCGAAGATCGGGCAGAGCGTGCTCTATCTCTCGCTCAAGAGCATCCGCACCAGCCTGGTGATCGGTACCCTGACCACGCTGGTGCTGATGCCGTTCGCGGTGCTGCTGGGCATCGCCGCCGGCTACTTCAAGGGCTGGGTCGACGACCTGATCCAGTATGTGTACACGACGATCGAGTCGATCCCGTCGGTGCTGCTGATCGCCGCCGGCGTGCTGCTGATCCAGGTGTACATGGAAACCCGCCCGGGGCTGTTCGAGACCTCGGCGCAGCGTGCGGACTTCCGGCTGCTGATGCTGTGCGTGATCCTGGGTCTCGCCAACTGGACCGGACTCTGCCGCCTGCTGCGCGGCGAGGCACTGAAGCTGCGCGAGCTCGAGTACGTCCAGGCGGCGCACGCCTTCGGCGTGTCGCACTGGCGGATCATCGTGCGCCACCTCGCGCCCAACATGCTGCACATCGTGCTGATCTCGGCCGTGATGGGCTTCTCCGGCCTGGTGCTGGCCGAAGCGGTTCTTTCGTACGTCGGCGTCGGCGTCGATCCGAGCATGATCAGCTTCGGCACGATGATCAACGATGCGCGGCTCGAGATGGCGCGCGAGCCGATGGTCTGGTGGTCGCTGATGGCGGCCTTCGGCTTCATGCTGGCGCTGGTCCTCGCAGCCAACCTGTTCGCCGACGTGGTGCGCGATGCGTTCGATCCTCGGTCGACGGTGCGCCGGGCGGGGTTCCGCATCGGCCCCGCGCGCATGCCGGACCGTGCGGGAGGCAGCGCATGAGCGAGCGTCCGGACGGTGGGACAGGTGGCGCCGGCGTGCGCCAGGACGGTACGGCCCCTCTGCTGGAGGTCGAGGGCCTGCGCACCTGGATCCACGGTGGCAACTCGGTCGTGCGTGCGGTCGATTCGGTCACGCTCGAACTGGTGCGCGGCGAGACGCTGGCGCTGCTCGGCGAATCGGGCTGTGGCAAGTCCATGACCGCGCTGTCGATCATGCGCCTGCTGCCGGATGCCGCGGAAGTCGTGGGCGGTTCGGTCCGCCTGGACGGCGAGGACCTGCTCGACCTGCCGGAGCATGCGATGCGCGCGGTGCGCGGGGCGCGCATCGGCATGATCTTCCAGGAGCCGATGCTCTCGCTCAACCCGGTGATGCGGGTCGGTTTGCAGGTCGAGGAGGCGTTGCACCGGCACCGTCGCATGTCAGGAACCGCGGCACGCGCACGCGCGCTGGAACTGCTGCAGGCGGTCGGCATCCCGGATGCCGTGCGCCGGCTCGACGAGTATCCGTTCCAGCTCTCCGGCGGCATGCGCCAGCGGGTGATGATCGCGCTGGCGCTCGCCTGCGATCCGGAACTGCTGGTCGGCGACGAGCCGACCACCGCACTGGACGTGACCATCCAGGCGCAGGTGCTTGACCTGCTGCGCGACCTGCAGCGCAGCCGCGGCATGGCGATGCTGCTGATCACCCACGATCTCGGCGTGGTGGCACGCACCGCGCAGCGCGTGGCGGTGATGTATGCCGGTGAGATCGTCGAGGTGGCCGGGGTCGACACCTTCCTGCGCGGGCCGGCGCATCCGTA
Organism: Betaproteobacteria bacterium; assembly: GCA_947458265.1. GTDB lineage: Bacteria > Pseudomonadota > Gammaproteobacteria > Burkholderiales > CAIKXV01 > CAIKXV01. The sequence continues at coordinate 98,927 of CANGYF010000005.1, read as the reverse complement.
TTCGCGCAAGCTGTTCGATTCGCTGCCCGAACGCGGCAGCCGGGACGCGCCGCTGGCGGTGATCCGCGGCAGCGTACCGGCGCTCGATGGCAGGTTCGACGGCTGCCGGTTCGCCGAGCGCTGCGACCATGCATTCGAACCCTGCCGTACGTCGCTGCCGCCGCTGGTCGACCTGGCCGATGGGCAGCGGGTGCGCTGCCACCTCCATGCGGCATCGGGTCGCCCTTCGGCCGCCGGCGCGTTAGACCCGCCCTCGCAGGCCGTCCCGGCGGCTGCAGGTGCAGCATCTTCGGTGGCTCCGGCTGTCGGTCCATTCGGTCCAGCGACGACCCCGGCGACGGAGCGGACGCCAGCGGCACCAGCGGCGCCGTTGCTGGTCGTGCGCGACCTGCAGGTGCACTTCCCGCTGCGCGGTGGACTGCTGCGCCGCCCGCGCGGCGCGGTACGGGCCGTCGACGGCGTGTCGCTGGAACTCGCGCCCGGGCGCACGCTGGCCCTGGTCGGAGAATCCGGTTGCGGCAAGACCACCGTCGGCAAGTCGCTGCTCCGACTGGTCGAACCCACCGGCGGCTGCGTCGAGTTCGAGGGCCGCGACCTGCGCGGGCTCGGTCGTTCCCTGCTGCGTCCGCTGCGCGCCCGCATGCAGATCGTCTTTCAGGATCCCTATGCCTCTCTGAATCCGCGTATCCGGGTCGGCGACGCGCTCGACGAGGGCATGCGCTCGTTGCGCCCGGAATGGAATGCAGCCGAACGCAGGCGGCGCATCGAGCGGCTGCTCGAGCAGGTCGGGCTGCCGGCCGAGGCAGGCAACCGTTTCCCGCACCAGTTCTCGGGCGGCCAGCGACAGCGGGTGGCGATTGCGCGGGCGCTGTCGGTCGAGCCCCGGCTGGTGGTATGCGACGAGCCGACCAGTGCGCTCGACGTGTCGGTTCAGGCGCAGATCCTGAACCTGCTGCGCAGCCTGCAGCAGCAGATGGGCCTGGCCTACCTGTTCATCACCCACAACCTCGGCGTCGTCGACGTGGTGGCCGACGAGATCGCGGTCATGTACCTCGGCCGGATTGTCGAGCGGGGGCCTGTCCGTACGGTGCTGGATGCGCCGGCGCATCCGTACACGCGCGCGCTGCTGTCCGCCGTGCCGAGGCTCGATCGTGACGATGCGCCGGCCGAAGCCCGGATTGCAGGCGACCCGCCGTCGCCGATCGACCCGCCTGCCGGCTGCCATTTCCGCCAGCGTTGCCCGCTGGCACTGTCCGCCTGTGCGCAGCAGTATCCGGCACCCGTCGCGCTGCCGGATGGCCGGGTGGTGGCCTGCCACCTGCACGGACCCGGCGCCGGCACGCACCTGGCGGCCGGACCCGCCGATCGACGCTGACGGCTGGTTGCGGCTGCAGTTGCCCAGCTGCTGCCTGACAGCTGATTGCGGTCCCGGAAGCCTGGCTCGGGACCTTGCCTGGTCAGCGCCGCTGGCCCTGGGTGGCGACGACGGTCGGCTTGGCTGGCGGAGTCGGCCGCGCGACCTTGCGCGGTGCGGTGGTGGCCACGCGTTGCGGCGGGCTTGCCTTGCGTGCGGTAGCCGCGTTCGGCGCCTGGCGGCCGGTGGCTGAAGCAACGGCCGGGCGAGCACCGGCGCGCGCGGCGACCGCCGGGCGGGCCGCGCGCACCGGCTCTTCGTACTGTGCGGCGGCGCCAGTCGGGATCATCAGGTCGACGTCGCCGGCCGCCGCGCGCAACTTCGGAGACAGGTCGTTGGCGCGCCTGAGTGCAGCCAGCGTGACGCCGTTGCGGCGGGCGATCTGGTCGAACGGCTCGCCGGCGCGCGGGGTGTAGATGCGCACCGAAGCCGCTGCCCGGTCGCCCAGGTCGCGCAGGCCAGCGGCGAACTGGTTCATGCGGTCGAGCGGCAGCAGCAGCGTGGGCAGCTTGTTGACGTTGATGATCGAACGGTTGTGTGCCGGGTTGAGCGCCACGAACTCCTCGATCGTCATGCCTGCAAGCTTCGCCGCGACCTTGACGTCCATGTGCTGCTCGACCTGGACGGTGCCGAAGAAGGGCTCGTTCGGAACGTCCGCGAGCGTCATGTTGAACTGCTGCGGGTTGGCGATGATGTTCTTCACCGCCTGCAGCTTCGGCACGTAGGCACGGGTCTCGGCCGGCAGTTGCAGGCTGGAGAAGTCGACCCGGTCGCCGCGCAGTGCATTGCGCGCGATCGCCCGCTGCACGCAGCCTTCGCCGCAGTTGTACGCGGCCAGCGCGAGGTCCCAGCTGCCGAACATGTCGTACAGCTTCTGCAGGTAGTCGAGGGCGGCTTCGGTCGACAGCAGGATGTCGCGCCGGCCGTCGAGCCATGCATTCTGGCGCAGCCCGAAGTTCAGGCCGGTCGACGGGATGAACTGCCACATGCCGGCCGCGCGCGCCGACGACACCGCGACCGGGTTGAACGCGCTCTCGATGATCGGCAGCAGCGCCAGTTCGGACGGCATGCCGCGGCGCTCGACGACCTCGACGATGTGGAACAGGTAGCGCCGGCTGCGCTCGACCACCCGGCGCAGGTGCTCGGGGCGGTTGGCGTAGAAGTCTTCCTCCTGGCGCACTGCCGGGTGCACCAGGTCGGGCATTCCGAAGCCGTTGCGCAGGCGTGTCCAGAGGCTGGTGGGCGGCTGCGTGAGGTCGGCCGCCGGTACCAGGTTGATCTCGCGGACCTGGGCGGAGGACAGTCCGAAGCCGCCGCCCTCGTTGCCTGCGCCCAGTGTCGACAGGCTGGGCGCCTCGGTCGCAGGGGCCGGCGGGATCAGGCTCACACGTCCGGATGCGGGTTCCGCGGCTTCATCGGCGTTGGCCGGCAGTCCCCAGGCGAGCAGGGCGGCGAGCACGAACGAGCGGAAGACACGGTGATCCAGTGGCGACCGCGAATACGCCACGGCGCGTGCAACGGGTGCAACGGGTGAACCGTGCGCAGCGGGTAGGGCGGTCAGTGCTGAAGTTACAGCCATCGATCATGCATCCGGCGGTACGACTGCGCACGAGTGCCGGAGCAGCGATGTCAATTCATCGCAACTGCGGGGGTCGACACTTCAGCATGCAAGATCGCACACGGCCAGAGATCAGAAAGGAGCGCGCAGCTTAGTCGGGCCGGGCGGTCGAGTCAAGCGGAAGCGCATCCAGGTGCAATCGTATCTGGCTGATTTAGATGGATTATTGACAGAAGCCGGAATCGCCTGCGGTGCTGGCCTGCGTTGTCGGCCTGCATTGTCGGCCACTGGCCGGGCAAGGCTCAGAAGGTGTTCTTCCAGGCGCGCAGTTCGCCGAACACCTCGACCGGACCGGACAATGCGCGTCCGGCATGCGCCGTTGCTGCGCGTGCCACCGATGGCTCGGCGCAGCGCAGGAACGGATTGGTCGCGCGCTCGGTGGCGATCGTAGAGGGCAGCGATGGCCGGCCGGCCGTGCGCAACTGCTCGACCGTGGCTGCCCATGCGTCGATGGCCGGGTTGTCGGGTTCGACTGCACGTGCGAATGCGATGTTCGCGGCGGTGTACTCGTGTCCGCAGAAGACGCGCGTGTCGGCCGGCAGCGCTGCCAGCCGGTCGAGGGAGGCGGACATCTGCGGCGGCGTTCCTTCGAACATGCGGCCGCAGCCGACCGAGAACAGCGTGTCGCCGGAGAACAGCACGCCGTGTCCGTGGAAGGCGACGTGGCTGGAGGTGTGGCCCGGCACCTCGAGCACGTCGAAGGCGAGTCCGCCCTCGCACATTGCTTCGAGCACGACCCGGTCACCCTCGCGCACGCGTACCGTCGCCTCGGTGATGCGTTCGTCGACCGGGCCGTGCACCGGGACCGGGCCGAGCGTGCGCACCAGTTCAGCCACGCCGCCGATGTGGTCGGCGTGATGGTGGGTGAGCAGGATGCCGGTGAGCTGCAGGCTGGCCGCACGCAGCGCCGCCAGCACCGGCGGTGCCTCGCCCGGATCGACGACGACCGCCCGGTTGCCGGCTCGGATGCACCAAATGTAGTTATCCTTGAACGCGGTGATCGGCTCGATCGCGACGCCGTCCGGCAGGCGGGAAGGAACGGCAGGACGCGTGGCGGGCGAGGCGGGCATGGCAAGGCTCCGGGGTGGAAAGGCGTTCGTGTCTGACAGGATGGATGACCAGGTGGAGATGGTAAACGCACAGGCCCCCGGACCGGGTACGCCGAATGCTGACTGGCTTGCCACCCCGCTCGGCAGCTACCTGGTCGAGCAGGAGCAGCGCTTCTTCGACGCCGCCGTGGTCGACCTGTTCGGCTACAACGCACTGCAGGTGGGGCTGCCGCAGGTCGACCTGCTGCGCTCCAGCCGCATGACGCTGCGCGAGCGGATGGCGCCGGTCGCCCCGGCCGGGCTGCGCGCCGACTACACCGCGCTGCCGGTCGCTTCCAGCGTCGTGGACATGGTCGTGCTGCCCCATGTGCTCGAATTCAGCCTGTATCCGCACCAGATCCTGCGCGAAGTCGAGCGCATCCTGATGCCCGATGGCCACCTGCTTATCTCCGGGCTGAATCCGTGGAGCCTCTGGGGCATCCGCCGCACCCTGGCCGGCGGAGACGGCGACTTTCCCTGGCAGGGCGAATACATCAGCCTGCTGCAGCTGAAGGACTGGCTGGCGCTGCTCGGTTTCGAGGTCACGGCCGGCCGCATGGCCTGCTATGCACCGCCCTTCGTGCAGCAGAAGTGGCTCGGCCGCAGCCGCTTCATGGAGGCTGCCGGCAACCGCTGGTGGCCGTTCGCCGGCGGCGTGTACTTCCTGCAGGCGGTCAAGCGCGTCGTCGGCATGCGGGTGATCATGCCACGCTGGTCGGAGCGCCGGCGGGTGAAGCCGGCGCTGGGCGTCGTGCCGCGCCGGGTGCACCAGCCGGACGGTGTCGCCGCGCGTTCCGCGGGCGATACTCGCCACCGCCACTGAACCCACCCCACGAACCAAGGCCCAGGACACATGCAACAGCAGACCCCGGCGACGCCGGCAGCAGACAGCGCAGACACGGCGGGCAGCGACCAGCCGATCGACATATTCACCGACGGTGCCTGCAAGGGGAACCCGGGTGCCGGCGGCTGGGGCGCACTGCTCCAGCGCGGCAGCCACGAGAAGGAACTGTTCGGCGGTGAGCCGCACACGACGAACAACCGTATGGAACTGCTGGCGGTCATCCGGGCACTGGAGGCCCTGACCCGGCCGTCGGTCGTGCGGGTACATACCGATTCGCAGTACGTGCAGCAGGGCATCAGCACCTGGATCCACGGCTGGAAGCGCAAGAACTGGCGTACTGCCGCCGGGGCGCCGGTGAAGAACGTCGACCTCTGGAAGGCGCTCGACGAGGCGGCCTCGAAGCACCGAATCGAATGGCTCTGGGTGCGCGGCCATGCCGGGCATCCCGGCAACGAGCGGGCCGATGCGCTCGCCAACCGCGGGGTGTCCGCGGCTTCCGGCCACTGAGCGGGGACGGCGATGCGTACCATCCGGCAGGTGGCGCTGGACACCGAGACCACCGGCCTCGACGTGAAGCTCGGCAACCGGGTGATCGAGGTGGCGGCGGTCGAGATCGTCAACCGGCAGTTGAGCGGCGTCTACTTTCATCGCTACGTGAACGCCGGCCGCGACAGCGAGCCGGGCGCGCTCGAGGTGCACGGGCTGACCACCGATTTCCTTGCCGACAAGCCGGCATTCCCGGAGATCGCGCGCGACCTCGTCGAGTTCATCGACGGCGCCGAACTGATCATCCACAACGCGGCGTTCGACATCGAGTTCCTCGACGCCGAACTGGCGCTGGCCGGGATGGATCCGCTGTCCCGCTACTGCGGTCCGGTGATCGACAGCCTGCTGCTCGCGCGCGAGCTGCGGCCGGGCAAGCGCAACAACCTCGATGCGCTGTGCGAGGCCTATTCGATCGACCGCAGCGGCCGGGTGCGTCACGGTGCGCTGATCGACACCCGGCTGCTGGCGCAGGTCTACCTGGCGATGACGCGCGGCCAGGACCGGCTGGTGATCGATACGGCACCGGCCGACCGGCTGGCTGCGGTCAGCGAGGCCGAGCTGTCGGCGCTGGTGCTGCCGGTGATCGCCGCCGATGCAGCCGAGGTCGCGGCACACGATGCACGGCTGGACGCGGTCGACAAGGCGGCGCGCGGCGTGTCGCTGTGGCGCCAGCCAGCCGCCGAACCTTCCACCGTGGCCGCAGGCGCGGCCTGATGTCCGAACCATACCTGTCCCAGGAGTCGCAGCATGGGTGACCAGTATCCCGTCGTGAAAGTCGCGGCCGTCCAGGCCGCATCGGTGTTCCTCGATCGCGAGGGTTCGACCGAGAAGGCCTGTCGGCTGATCCGCGAGGCGGGCGCCAACGGCGCGCAACTGATCGCATTCCCGGAGAGCTTCATCCCGGCGCATCCGATCTGGTACCACCATCATCCGGCGACCGGCACGCTGGCCAACCGGTTCGCGGTCGAGCTGTTCAAGAACGCCGTCGAGATACCGGGGCCGGAGATCGCTGCGCTGTCTGCCGCCGCTGCTGCGGCAGGCGCCTATGTCGTGATCGGTGTGTGCGAGAAGATCCCGAAGACGCTCGGCACCCTGTTCAACACCCAGGTGTGGTTCGGGCCGGACGGCACGCTGCTAGGCAAGCATCAGAAGATCATGCCCACGGTCGGTGAGCGACTGGTGCATACCGGCGGCTTCGGCGACACCTTCGGTGCGGTGCAGACGCAGTTCGGCCCGGTGAGCGGGCTGATCTGCGGCGAGAACTCCAATCCCCTGGCCATCTTCGCGCTGACCGCCGAGCACACCCGCATCCACGTGATGAGCTGGCCGAACCACTTCCCGACCAGCGGCGACCCGCTGCGCAACCGGGTTGCGATCGACTCGCAGGCGTTCGCCCAGATGAGCAAGGCGTGGGTGATCTCCGCCTGCGGTACGGTCGACGAGGACACCATCCGCAAGCTGGAGGTCGGCCCCGAGGGCGAGAAGTTCCTGCGCAGCCCCGACTGCTGCGGTGGCAGCCTGATCGTCTCGCCGTACAGCCGCGTGGTTGCCGGGCCGATGGGGCCGGAGGAGGGCATCCTGTATGCCGAATGCAACCTCGAGGCCGGCATCAACATGAAGCTGCGCCACGATTTCGCCGGACACTACAACCGACCGGACATCTTCCAGCTTCACATCAACCGCGAGGTGCCGCAGCTGTACACCGTCCATGCGGACCCGTCCGCCGGCGCCCTCGAGGCACCGAAGGCCGGATTGCGCGAGATCCGCGCCCCGTCCGAGGCACTGCCCGCCCCGTCCGCACCGCGCCCCTCGCTCGGCAACACCCCCTCCGGCGACTGACCAGAAAATCGGGGTCGAAAATCAGGGTCAGACACGGTTTTTGAAATCAGGGTCAGACACGGTTTTTGCGCCGGGGTCTGACCCAGGGCAAGAATGCGGGTCAGACACGGGTTGGGCAGGAAAACCGTGTCTGACCCTGATTGTTCAGTCGTCGAGGCTGCCGCGGCTGCCGGAGCGGTTGCGCTTGATGCTGCCCACCGCCTTCTTGTCTGTGAGGCGACGCTCGCGAGACCCGGCGGTCGGGCGGGTGGCGATGCGCCGCTTGGGACGCACGCAGGCGCGTGCCAGCAGTTCGAGCAGGCGCGCCATCGCGTCGTCGCGGTTCATCTGCTGGGTGCGGTGGCGCTGCGCGCTGATGAGGATGCGCCGGTCGAGCGTGGCCCTGCTGCCGGCCAGGGCGATCGCGCGCTGCTGGACCTCGAAGGGCAGGCCGGACCGCACCAGGTCGCAGACCAGTTCCACGGCGGTCGAAACCTTGTTGACGTTCTGCCCGCCCGGCCCGGACGCACGCACGAAGCGCACTTCAATGCTGGCCGGATCGAGGTCGACACCCGGGGCGACCGGGATCAGGGCAGCCATCGAACGTCCAGTCGTTCAGGCGCTGACGTCGGGATCGAGTTCGCGCCGCAGCAGCGCGACCTGGTCCTTGAGCAGCAGCTTGCGCTTCTTCAGCCGGCGTACCTGCAACTGGTCTACGACCGTCTCCGCGAGCAGGGTCTCGAGCAGCCGTTCAAGGTCGCGATGCTCGGTCGTCAGTTCTTCGGCGCGCGCCAGCAGCCGCGCCCGGTAGGAATCGCTCATGGTTGTTCTCTGCCGGTGCACCCGGGCACAGCCCGGCTGCTCGACCGCTTAGACCGCGCGGCGGATGCCGCGAGCGCACTATACACCGGGGGCGTGCGGCTGCACCCCGGCAGGGCAGCAGGCTTCGCTTATCATCCGGGATCGGGCCTGCACGCAGGCCTGCCACGTACTTGAACCGGAGGGCATTCAAACATGGGCACCGCAACCACGAAGGCGATCCGCATCCATGCCGTTGGCGGCCCCGAGGTGATGCGCTGGGAAGACATGCCGCTGCCCGCGCCTGGCCCTGGCCAGGCGACCGTGCGCAACCACGCGGTCGGCCTCAATTACATCGACGTGTATTTCCGCACCGGCCTGTACCCGCAGCCGCTGCCTGGCGGCCTGGGCATGGAGGGTGCGGGGGTGGTCGAGGCGGTCGGGGAGGGCGTCACCGAAGTGGCCCCGGGCGACCGCGTCGCCTATGCCGGTACGCCCAACGGTGCCTATGCACAGGCACGCGTGATGCCGGCGGCCAAGCTGGTCAAGCTGCCCGATGGCATCGGCTTCGAGCAGGCGGCGGCGATGATGTTGCAGGGCATGACCGCGCAGTACCTGCTCAAGCGCACCTATCCGGTGAAGGCCGGGCAGACCATCCTCTGGCATGCCGCGGCCGGCGGTGTCGGCCTGATCGCCTGCCAGTGGGCGAAGGCGCTCGGTGCCACGGTGATCGGCACCGTGGGTTCCGACGAGAAGGCACGGCTTGCCCAGGCGCATGGCTGCGACCACGTGATCGTCTATTCGCGCGAGAACTTCGTCGAGCGGGTGAAGGAGATCACCGGCGGCCGTGGCGTCCCCGTCGTCTACGACTCGGTGGGCAAGGATACCTGGCCGGCCTCGCTCGACTGCCTGCAGCCCCTGGGCATGATGGTCAGCTTCGGCAACGCGTCCGGCCCGATCCCTCCGGTCAACACCGGCGACCTGGCCTCCCGCGGTTCGCTGTTCTTCACGCGGCCGACGCTGATGAGCTACACCGCGACGCGCGAGGACCTGCTGGCAAGCGCGGCCGACCTGTTCGATGCGGTCCTCACCGGCAAGGTGAAGATCGAGATCCAGCAGCGCTATCCGCTGGCCGAGGCGGCGCAGGCGCATCGCGACCTCGAGGCGCGCCGCACGACCGGCTCCACGCTGCTGATCCCCTGATGTCCCACGATCCATTCTCCATTGCTGAGGTTCCCATGTCGACGACGAAGCCATGGCTGCACGTGCGGCCGAGTGCCGGCGCAGCCCTGCTGGCAGCGGCAGTGCTGTTGCTCACCGCGGGCGGTGCCTCCGCCCATCACGGCTGGAGCGAGTACGACGCCGGCCGTACCCTGACCGTCACCGGCGCGATCCTCGAGTCCGGCTACGACAATCCGCACGGGTTCGTGCGCCTGAAGGCCGGCGACAAGGTCTGGCGGGTCATCCTGGCGCCGCCGTCGCGGATGGAGTCCCGGGGCCTGCCGAAAGGCAACCTGAAGGCCGGCGCGACCGCGACGGTGGTCGGCTATCCCCACCGGAAGGAAGCCCAGGAGATGCGGGCGGAGCGGATCACGCTCGAGGGCGGCCAGCCGGTCGAACTCAGGTGAGCTGCCCGGGACCCGCCGATGCACCGTGATCGAACTGCTGCGCGAATCGACCTGGCTCTACCCGATGGTGCAGGTCGCGCACATCGCCGGCTTCGTCCTGCTGGCGGGGGCGGCGATGCTGTTCGACCTGCGCGTGCTCGGCATCACCTCGACGCGCGGCGATGCGCCGGTGGCGATCCGGCCGCTCGGCCTGCATGTGCTGCCATGGTCGTTGGTCGCCGCGCTGCTGGTGGTGCCGACCGGCGTGCTGATGTTCGTGGTCGATGCCGACGCGCTGATCGGCAACCGCGCGTTCGTGCTCAAGATCGGCCTGCTGGCGCTGGCAGCGGGCAATGCCATCGCCTTCCACCTGGGTGCCGGACGGCACTGGGCAGGGTGGACGCAGCCGGACAGCGTGCCGGCCGGCGCGAAGCTGCATGCCGCAGCTTCGCTGTTCCTGTGGATCGCGATCATCGGCTGCGGCCGGATGATCGCCTACGTCTGAGCGACAACGATGAACGGTAGGCACGGACGCAATGGCTGGAACGACGGCCGCGGGCGTGCGATCTTCGCGACGCCGGGTGACGGCTGGGTGCAGCGGTGGCTCGAGCCGAGGCGGGCCTTCGGCCTGGCGGCATTCGCCTGCTTCTGCCTGATCGGGTTCGCGCTGTACCTGCAGTACGTGCACAAGGAGGATCCCTGCCCGCTGTGCATCCTGCAGCGCGTGGCGATCATGGGGATGGGCGTCGTGTTCCTGGTGGCCGCGCTGCATGCGCCGCGCGGCATCGGCCTGCGGCTCTACAGCGCGCTGGCGATGCTGATCGGTGCGGCTGGCGCGGCGGTGGCTGCACGCCACGTGTGGCTGCAGAACCTGCCGAAGGACCGCGTGCCGGAATGCGGGCCCGGGCTCGACTTCATGCTGCAGCAGTTTCCGATGTCCCAGGTGTTCTCGCTGGTGTTGCGCGGTTCGGGCGAGTGCGCGGAGGCCGGCTGGCGATTGCTCGGGCTGACCATCCCGGCCTGGACGCTGCTCTGGTTCATCGGCCTGATCGTGCTTTCGGTGGTCGTCGGCTGGCGCTCTGGACGGCGCCGCGACCACGGATTCTGAGCGACTGGCGATACAGCGGTTGCCCGAGCGGGCAGGGCACCGTTTGCGAGGGTAAGAAAAAACTGGTTGACGCACGCCCGTTTACCCGGTATATCGCAGACTGTTGTTCCTCTCTAAGTGTCCGAAGTCTGCAATCCGACCGCTGCGTCTTCAGCGGGTAAGGGCCGAATCAAACGGTCCTCCCTGCAGTGGCTGGTGGCTGGTGGCTGTTGTGCCTTGGGATGTGAACAGCGGTTGCGGGTTACCCGCTTTTTAAATAGCTCTCAAGGAATCAAGTTATGGCAACGGGCGTAGTCAAGTGGTTCAACGAGTCGAAGGGCTTCGGCTTCATCACCCCTGATGGCGGCGGCGAAGACCTGTTCGCACACTTCAGCGCGATCAACATGCCGGGTTTCAAGACCCTGAAGGACGGCCAGCGCGTCTCCTTCGACGTCGTGCCGGGCAAGAAGGGCCAGCAGGCTGCCAACATCCAGGCCGTCTGATCGCTGCTTCAAGGCAATGAAAAAAAGCCGGGCATGCCCGGCTTTTTTTTCGTCCGTCGTCCCAGGCGCGAGGCCTGCTCAGCCGGTCCGGGCCGGCTCCCGTTGTGTTTCGCTACGAGCCAGGCTGCGGAGCAGCGGGTCGTGCGGGACGTATCCTCGCGCCTTCCCGGGCATGGCCAGTCGCGCCGGCAGCGACCCATTCCACCAGACAGCGGCAACCCGTTCCACGAATGCGATCTCAGCCGGGCTGATGTCGTCGCCCGCGCTCGCCAGTCCATGCATGATCTCCCAGAGCACCACCCTGGCACCGGGTGCGGTGATGCACGCACCGATGCAGTCGACGCGGTCGATGGCGCGGTGGCTCGCGTCGATATCCTTGAAATAGTCGCGCAGCACATCGGCGAACCGCGGCGGGGTGATGCCGATCCGGGCATAGGCGTCAAGCACGCCCAGGGCTTCGATCTCCGCATCGTCGATACGGTCGTCCGCCGCCATCAGTGCGGTGAGCAGTTGCGCCATCGCCTCGGGGCTGTTTTCGGTGTAGCTCTGCATGGGTTCTCCAGGGTTGCCGGGAACGCTTGCGCGGCAGGAAGCCGTGGCGCGAACCAGGGTTGTCGTGATCGCCCGGATTTGCGCATCGACCGTGCCCGCCCCTGGACTGCATGAGGCGTTTCGGGTCGACCGGTTCCGCTAGAATCGACGGATCGCAATCGCCGAACCGCCAATGTCGAAGCCCCTGAAGCCGTCGAGTCCTGCCGCGCCACCGCCTGCCCCGTCGAATTTCATCCGCAGCATCATCGAGGAGGACCAGCGCAGCGGACGGCATGGTGGCCAGGTGACGACGCGGTTCCCGCCGGAGCCGAACGGCTACCTGCACATCGGACATGCCAAGTCGATCTGCCTGAACTTCGGCATCGCACGCGACTTCGGCGGCCGCTGCCACATGCGGTTCGACGACACGAACCCGGCCAAGGAAGAGACCGAGTACGTCGAGTCGATCATGTCCTCGGTGCGCTGGATGGGCTTCGACTGGGGCGAGCACCTGCACTTCGCCTCCGACTACTTCCAGCAGCTCTACGACTACGCCGAACTGCTGGTGACCCGCGGCGATGCGTATGTCGACAGCCTGTCGGCCGACGACATCCGCGCCTACCGCGGCACACTGACCGAACCCGGGCGCGACAGCCCGTACCGCACGCGCAGCCCGGAAGAGAACCTCGACCTGCTGCGCCGGATGAAGGCCGGCGAGTTCCCCGACGGCGCGCATGTGCTGCGGCTGAAGCTCGACATGCGCTCGCCGAACATCAACCTGCGCGATCCGCTGATCTACCGCATCCGGCACCAGACCCATCATCGCACCGGCGATGCCTGGTGCATCTACCCGTTGTACGACTACACCCATGCGCTGTCCGATGCGATCGAGCACATCACGCATTCGATCTGCACGCTGGAGTTCGAGGACCACCGGCCGCTGTACGACTGGTGCGTCGAGAACCTGCCCGTCCCGTACCGGCCTTTCCAGTACGAGTTCGCGCGGCTCAACCTGACCTACGCGGTGCTGTCCAAGCGCCGGCTGATCGACCTGGTGGAGAGCGGCTGCGTCGAAGGCTGGGACGACCCGCGCCTGCCGACGCTGGTCGGCGTGCGCCGGCGCGGCTACACGCCTGAAGGCATGCAGCTGTTCTGCGAACGCATCGGCGTGTCCAAGGCCGACTCCTGGATCGACATGAGCGTGCTCGAGCAGGCGATACGCGATGACCTCGAGCCGAAGGCACCCCGGGCGATCGCGGTGCTCTCGCCGCTGAAGCTGGTGATCGACAATTTCCCGCACGGCCGCATCGAACTGTGCAGCGCGCCGGTGCATCCGCACCATCCGGACATGGGGCGGCGCGAGTTCCCGCTGACGCGCGAGCTGTGGATCGAGCAGGACGACTTCGCCGAAGTGCCGCCGAAGGGATACTTCCGTCTGTCGCCCGGTGCCGAAGTGCGGTTGCGCTACGGCTATGTCGTGCGCTGCACCGGCTGCGACAAGGATGCCGCCGGCAACGTCGTTGCCGTGCACTGCGAGTACCTGCCCGAGACCCGGAGCGGAACCCCGGGGGCCGACTCGCGCAAGGTCAAGGGCAACATCCACTGGGTGTCCGCCGACCATGCATTGCCGGCCGAGGTGCGCCTGTACGACCGGCTGTTCTCGGTGCCGAATCCGGGCGCTGGCGACCGCGACTACAAGCTCGACCTCAATGCGTCATCGAAGACGGTGATCACCGCCCAGTGTGAACCCGGCCTGGCGAACGCCTCGCCCGAACAGCGCTTCCAGTTCGAACGGCACGGCTACTTCGTCGCCGACATGCACGACAGCCGGCCGGGGGCGCCAGTATTCAACCGGGCGGTGACGCTCAAGGACTCCTGGGCGTCCCGGGGCTGACTTCCGACGTCGACCCCGGCGTCGACCCCGGGGTCGCATCGAGGTCGCGGATCAGCCAGTCGCCGCGGCGGGCGGGTGGGGCGTCGCCGAAGCGGCTGCGCCCCATCATGAGGTCCTGGTGGCCGCTGTCCTCGCTGGAGCGCACCACGGCGCCGGCATCCGGCGAGTACCAGTCGATTTCCTGGCGGTGCGTCTCGGTGCGGTGGAAATCGAAGTCGCCGAGCCAGAGGTCGCGCGTGACCCGCAACGCACGAAAGCGCCCGGCTGGCACGTCGACCGTTTGCCAGCCGCCGATCCGTACGATCATGACCACGCGGCGCGGGCGCGACTCGCCGTCGACGCGGGCGAGCACGTCCTGCCGGATCGATTGCCCTGGAACCAGCGGGAACGGCAGCGTGCGCAGCGGCGGGTCGAACGTGGTGCGGCTGCCGTCGGCGCGTTCCCAGGCGACCAGGTTGCCACCGGCATCGAACTGCTGGGCGACCAGCAGGGCGACCGACCGTCCGAAGCCGGCATTGCCCGCTTCTTCGTAGGCCATGCCTTCGAGGCGGGAACCGTTCGGGTCGAAGCGGCGCACCGCCGGCGCACGCAATTCGCCGTTGTATCCGTTGCGGGTGCGGTAGGACAGTTCGCCGCCGGCGCGCATCGACGCCGGAGCATCCACGGCCGGGCCCGGCTCACCACCCTCCAGTGTCATGCATCCGGACGCTGCCAAAACCACGGTGGCGGCGATCATCGCCAGCAGCGGCCGGCGCGATGCATTCACCGGTCCACCGGCTGCCGCGCCCGTGCCTGGGCCCGGGTGGAAGGTGGTCGGAGCCTCCGACAGGGAGACGTTCGGAATCGGACGCTGCTTCATGGAGGGATCAGGCCTGACCGGTGTCGCTTCGCCGCGCCTGGTGCATGCGCTGCAGCGAGCGCAGCCGGCGCCACATCCACCAGGCGGCAAGGGCGACCAGCGGCAGCAGGACCAGCATCAGCGCGAAGGCGAACACCCACAGGGTGGCGGCGACCGCGACCGACAGCGCGATCAGCAGGAACTGCTTGATCGCCGCAGCCCAGCCGTAGCGGCCGGGCGATTCGTCCAGCCGCCACTGCCCGCGCTCGTCGGTGCTGGCATCGAACACCTGCACGCGCACGCGCGCGTCCTCGCGATGGCCTGCCTGGGCAGCTCTTGCGGCGTCGAAGGGTTCACGATCGGATGAGCTGGTCACGGGCAGTATCCTGGCGGTTATGCTATTGATCAGGTCGCGATGCAGCTGCGCTGTTCAAGCAGTCGCACCACGCACCGAAAGTGTGCGCCGCGCCCGCGGCCACTTCAAGCCCAGGAGCCGTTGCCCGACCCGTCATGCTGGAACGCAATCAGCTGGAAAGATACGCACAGATCGCCGGCGTCGCAGTGCTGGTGGTGGG
Source organism: Betaproteobacteria bacterium (assembly GCA_947458265.1). Lineage (GTDB taxonomy): Bacteria > Pseudomonadota > Gammaproteobacteria > Burkholderiales > CAIKXV01 > CAIKXV01. The sequence continues at coordinate 83,766 of CANGYF010000005.1, read as the reverse complement.
CGTTTTCTACGTGGTTTCGCCGTTCGTGGCATCCGTGCTGTTCGCTGCAGTGGTGTGCTCGACGACCTGGCCCGTGTTCCTGCGGATCCGTCGCAAGGTCGGCGACCGGCCGGTAGTCGCCTCGCTGCTGATGACCATGCTGCTCGCGCTGGTGGTGATCGTGCCGGTGGCACTGCTGGCGATCGCGCTGACCGAGAACGTCACCGCGCTGGTCGACTTCGCTTCCGGCCTGGTCAAGAGCGGTGCCCCGGAGCTTCCCGAATGGTTGCGCCAGCTGCCGGTGGTCGGTCAGTGGATCGACGACTACTGGCACCAGGTCGTCGCGAGCCGGGACGAACTGCGCCGGCTCGGCGAGCGGATGATCGAGCCGGGGCGTACCGTGCTGGTCGCTGTCGGCTCGGTCCTGGGGCAGGGGCTCGTCCAGCTCACGCTCGCCGTGCTGATCTGCTTCTTCCTGTACCGGGACGGCGACGCGCTGATGTGGGCGGTGCGCAAGACCGCCCTGCGGCTGGGCGGCGAACTGGGCGAGCGCATCGTTCAGATCATCCACAACACGGTGATCAGCGTCGTGTTCGGCATCATCGGCACTGCGCTGGCACAGGCGGGGGTGGCACTGCTCGGGTTCCTGATCGCCGGGGTGCCAGCGGCGCTGGTGCTGGCCATCGCCACGTTCTTCCTGTCCATGATCCCGGCCGGGCCGCCGCTGTTGTGGATCGGCGCCACGGTCTGGCTCGTGTCCGAGGGGCAGATAGGCTGGGCCGTGTTCATGGCCGTCTGGGGCATGTTCGCGATCAGCGGGATCGACAACGTGGTGCGCCCGATCCTGATCAGCCGTGGCGCCGACCTGCCTTTCCTGCTGGTGTTCATCGGCGTGCTCGGTGGCATCCTGGCCTTCGGCTTCATCGGTATCTTCATCGGTCCGACCCTGCTGGCGCTGGCCTTTGCCCTGTTGCAGCAATGGATAAACAGCGAGGCACCGCCGCCTGTCCACTACCCGCCGGACGACTGATCTTCCAGGAGGAACTGCGCGACCGGTTCGATCTGGTCATCGCTGGCGAGCGCGGGTGCATGGCCGATGCCGGGAAAGACCAGCAACCGGCGATCGGGATGGCCGTCGACCATCACGCATGCCGTGTCCTCGCGCAGCAGCTCGGAATCGCCGCCGCGCAGCACCAGGACCGGGATGGATACTTTCTCCCAGACCGGCCAAAGGGTGACGTCGCGCTCGAACACCTTGCCCCGGAAGCCGGCGGCGATCGCCGGATCGTAGGCGGGCGCAAAGTACGCCTTGCCGGCGGCGTCCTCGCAGCGCCGCATGCCATGAGCAACCAGGTGTTGCAGGCACGCGGCGCTCAGCGCCGGCGTACCCGCACCCCAGGGCTTCATCAGGCCGGCATACCAGTCGGCGAACGCCTGCGCGCTGTCGAAGCGCGGGTCGCCGCCGGCGTAGGTACCGATCCGGGTGAGGCCTTCGCGTGCCAGCACCGGTCCCACGTCGTTCATCACCAGCCGCCGGATCGGCGACCCGGGCGCGGCGGCCAGCATCATCCCGATCAGCCCGCCCATCGACGTGCCGACCCAGTCGATCGTGAAGGGGCGCCCGGCGCGTGCATGGGGTGCGCCGATGCGCGCGATCAGTGCGTTCATGTCCGCGAGGTACTGCGGATAGCCGTACAGCGATGCGTCCGGCAGCCAGTCGCTGGTCCCGCGCCCCACGATGTCGGGGCAGACCACGCGCGCGTGCGGTGCCAGCCGCCGGGCGAGCCAGTCGAAGTCGCGGCCGTTACGGGTCAGGCCGTGTGCACAGACCACGACATGCGGGTTGTCCGGATCGCCCCAGTCCGCATAGGCGATGCGATGGAAGCCCGCGGCGGAGAAGCCGGCGAGCGAGGCGGTCAGCGGGGAGGACAGGGTGTTCGGCATGGACGGCGCGTCCGGTACGGCAGCCGCCATTCGACCATGATTCACCGCTCAGTGCAGCAGCAGCCAGCTGCCGATGCCCAGACCGGCGAAGAACACGCCCAGGTGGAACCACTTCCAACGCAGGTAGCGCCGGGCCATCGCTTCAGGGTCGAGGTTTGACAGCATGAACAGGCGTCCGTCCGGGGGGCGACGCATCACGTGCACGGCTGGCGGCCGGGGGCGGTTCGCGCGCGTCCTCTCGACCTCGCGCCGTGCCTGCCGCCGTGCCAGCTCCCATTCCTTCAGGTCTACCTCGCCGTCGCGATCGAGGTCGAACCGCTCCAGCAGGGCCGGACGGTCGAGCTTCCACTGGGCCATCAGCGCCGCGATCTCGGCGCGCACGGCCGCTTCGCCGTCGAGCGGGCGCAGCGTGGAGAAGGCGCCGATCGCGTACAGACGGTCATCGGGCAGGATGGTGATTTCGGTGAAGCGGCGGTCGTTGTCGATCCAGGTCTTGCGCCGGTGCGAGTGCACCTCCGCTTCCGACGGGTAGGCCAGGCAATGGCCGCTGCCATCGTCGAGCACGAAGGGCAGGTGGCTCTCGCCGCCGCGCTCGTGCGTCCAGCGGTCCTTCGAGTCCTTCTTCTCGACCTTGAACCAGTACCAGCAGCAGACTTCCCCGGTCAGCTCACTCACCACCCGCGGTGCGTCCGGCAACCGGGCCCTGCCGGACAGTTCCACGTAGCCTTGCGCGGCCGAGTCGATGCTGGAGGTGGGCGTGTCGACGATCAGCCGCCAGCGCCTGTAGTTCCCGGCCCAGGCGAACAGGCTGATGGCGGCGATCAGCAGCAGGCAGACGCCGGTGACCGGACGGCTTTCGGCTTCGGCCGCGATGCCGAGCAGGCCGACATGGGCGAACGAGGTCGTCCAGTTCGCCCACGAGAACCGTCCGCGCGGCTTGGCCTTGACCGGCGAAGCGGCGTGCAGTGACATGGGCGGGCGCCTGCTGCCGGGTGCCGCCGGGTCAGGTGAAGAGCTGCTTCACGTCGACGTCGCGTGTTTCCTCGGCGGTGAACTCGAGCAGCTTGAACGGGCCGAAGCCGAGCAGGCGCGCCACGATCACGTCCGGCACCTGCTCGATGCGCACGTTGTTGATGTTCACGCTCTCGTTGTAGAACTCGCGCCGGTCGGCGATCGAGTCCTCCAGGGCGCTGATGCGGCTCTGCAGCTGCTGGAAGCTCGCGTTGGCCTTCAGGTCCGGGTAGGCCTCCGCCAGCGCGAACAGGTTGCCCAGCCCCATGCGCAGCGCGCCCTCGGCCGGACCCAGCGCGGCGATGTCCTGCGACTGCGCGGCCGCATGGACACGGCTGCGCGCCTCGATCACCCGCTGCAGGGTGTCCTGCTCGAACTTCATGTACTGCTTGCAGGTCTCGATCAGCTTGGGCAGCTCGTCGTGCCGCTGCTTGAGCAGCACCTCGATGTTGGCCCAGGCCTTGGACACGTTGTGCTTCACCTGGACCAGGGCGTTGTAGATCATGACGAAGTACACGCCGACGACAAGGGCGATTGCCAGCAGGATCACGAGTACGAGGATCATGGTGCAGGTCCGTTCGGGAGAGAGGCCGGGGCGGCAGGCGGCGCGGTGTGATCGTCGCCGGGTGCCGGGGCAGCGGCAACCCCGCCTCGGTCATCCGGCGACGCCTACCTGAACGGCCGGAGGCGGCGAAACTTTACACCGTCTGGAGTATGACAATGCAGGCCAGCTGCACGTGCTGCGGGGATCGGGCCGCGTTGGCGCTCCGCCGGCAGGCCCGTCGGTGGCGAAGCTGTACCATCTATACGACAATTCGCGCGCGCCGCGACGGCCGGTGTGCTGCCGGGCGACGGGCAGGGAAGCGCATGAAACCGAGGCGGGGGGATACGGGATGAAGGCGGTCTGTGTGTTCTGTGGGTCCAATCCCGGCGTGCTGCCGGAGTACCGTGCGGCTGCCGAGATGCTTGCGCGGCAGATCGTCGAGGCCGATTGCACGCTGGTTTATGGCGGCGGGCGGGTCGGGCTGATGGGCGTCGTGGGCGACGCCGCCATGGCCGCCGGCGGGCGCGTGGTCGGCGTCACGCCGCGGCGCCTGGTCGAGAAGGAGGTGGCGCACACCGGCCTCTCCGAACTGCATGTCGTCGAGTCGATGCACGAACGCAAGGCGATGATGGCGGAGCTGTCCGATGCATTCATCGCGCTGCCGGGCGGCATCGGCACTTTCGAGGAGTTCTTCGAAGTCCTTACCTGGTCGCAGCTCGGCTATCACTCGAAGCCCTGCGGACTGCTGAACGTCGCCGGGTACTACGACCAGCTGCTCGCCTTCCTCGATCACTGCGTGGCCCAGGGGTTCGTCCACCCCAAGCACCGGGGCATGGTGCTGACGGACACCGAACCGGCGCGCCTTATGGACCAGCTTTCGACATTCAACATGCCGCAGGTGAACAAGTGGCTGGAACGCGGCACGACCTGACACCCTGTTCCGGCGGTTGCAGCGCCGGATTCGTATCACCGCAACATGAGGAGCACGCATGATCAGTGCAACCGAGCAGCGGCAGCGGCTGCGCGCCATCCTGGCTGGTACCGAATGCCGGTCGCCGGCGAGCGTCTTCGACGGACTGTCGGCCCGGCTTGCGCGCTCGGTCGGCTATGAACTGGGCATCCTGGCGGGCTCCGTGGCGTCGAACACGACGCTCGCGGCACCCGACCTGATCGTGCTCACGCTCACCGAGTTCGCCGACCAGATCCGCCGCATCCAGCGTGCGAGCGACCTGTCGCTGATCGTCGACGCCGACCATGGCTACGGCAATGCGCTGAACGTCATGCGCACGGTCGAAGAGTGCGAGCATGCGGGCGTGTCCTGCCTGTCGATCGAGGATACCGCGCTGCCCACACCGTTCGGATCCGCCGGCGAAACCTTCATTCCCATCGCCGAAGGCGTCGGCAAGATGAAAGCTGCGCTGGCAGCCCGCCGCGATCCTTCGCTGGTGATCGCAGGCCGTACCTCCGCGATCCGCGGTGAAGGCATCGAGGGCGCGCTCGCACGCCTGAAAGCCTATGCCGCGGCCGGCGTCGACTGCGTGTTCGTGGTCGGCCTGGAAAGCCTGGAGCAGCTCGCCGCGATCCGTGCCGCGACCGGCCTTCCCGTGATCATCGGATCGGCTCCGGCCTCGATCACCCGCGAACAGTTCGCCGCCAACGGCGGGCGCGTGCTGCTCCAGGGGCACCAGCCGACCGCGGCGGTGGTCAAGACCCTCACCGAGGTCTATACCCACCTGATCAATGGCGGTGCGCCGGCCGACCTCAAGCCGAGGATCGCGAGCGCCGAGCAGATGGATGCGGTGACCCGGGTTGCGGACTACAAGGCGTGGCAGAAGGAATACCTGCGCTGATTTCCCTTATGCGCCCATAAACCATACTGAGTACGTTTTTGCAGGTCGGCCGGTAACATCGGCCCGGTCGCAGGTGCCGCCATTGCCTGCCGCGCACACTCCGGAGACCGCCTTGGACACCGCCGCACCGCCCCCGCTCGACCTGCAGCACGACCGTCCCGCCGAACATGAAGGCCAGGCCGGCGGTTCCGTGCGCACGAAGAACACGACCTGCTACATGTGCGCGTGCCGCTGCGGCATCCGGGTGACCCTGCGCAACGACGAGGTGCGCTACATCGAGGGCAATCCCGACCACCCGCTGAACAAGGGGGTGATCTGCGCGAAGGGTGCCTCGGGCATCATGAAGCAGTACTCGCCGGCGCGGCTGACGAAGCCGCTGCTGCGCAAGCCGGGCTCGGAGCGGGGTGCGGCCGAGTTCGAGGTGATCTCCTGGGATCGGGCGTTCGACCTGATGACCGAGCGGCTGGGGAAGATCCGCTCGACCGACCCGAAGAAATTCGCCCTGTTCACCGGCCGTGACCAGATGCAGGCGCTGACCGGCCTTTTCGCGCGGCAGTTCGGCACGCCGAACTACGCTGCGCATGGCGGCTTCTGCTCGGTCAACATGGCCGCTGGCATGATCTACACGATCGGCGGTTCGTTCTGGGAGTTCGGTGGTCCTGACCTCGACCGGGCGAAACTGTTCGTGATGATCGGCACCGCCGAGGACCACCACTCGAACCCGCTGAAGATGGCGCTGTCGAAGTTCAAGCGCGACGGCGGCAAGTTCATCTCGATCAATCCGGTGCGTACCGGCTATTCGGCGATCGCCGACGAATGGATCCCGATCCGTCCCGGCACCGACGGCGCGCTGATGCTCGCGTTGTGCCATGAACTGATCCGCCTCGGGCTGTACGACCGTGATTTCGTCGCGCGCTATTCGAACGCCGGCCATCTGGTGAACATCGACCCGGACAGCGATTCGCATGGCATGACGGTGGGCGGCGAGGGCCTCGCCCACATGAACCCGTTCCGCCAGCACAACCAGCTCTGGTGGGACCGCCATAGCGGCAAGCCGGTGGTCAACCACTCGGGCGACAGCGATCCGCAGCTGTTCGGCAGCTTCCGTCTGCACGACGGCACGCCGGTGAAGCCGGCCTTCCAGCTGCTCGCCGAGCGGCTGGTCGAGAACACCCCGGAATGGGCGGCCGGCATCACCGGCATCCCGGCCGAGACCATCCGCCGGCTGGCTACCGAGCTGGGCGTGATGGCACGCGACCACCGGATCGAGCTGCCGATCGCCTGGACCGATTCCTGGGGGAAGAAGCACGACCGCGTAACGGGCAACCCGGTGGCCTTCCATGCGATGCGTGGGCTCGCGGCGCACTCGAACGGCTTCCAGACGATCCGCGCCCTGTCGATCCTGATGACCCTGCTCGGCACCATCGACCGGCCAGGCGGCTTCCGCCACAAGGCGCCGTACCCGCGCGGCACGCCGCCGGTGATCGCCCGCGTGCCCAACTCGCCCGACATGGTGAAGCCGGACACGCCGCTGGGCGGTGCACCGCTGGGCTTCCCGGCAGGGCCCGACGACCTGTTCATCGATGCCGAAGGCAGGCCGGTGCGCATCGACAAGGCCTTCTCCTGGGAACATCCGCTGGCGGTGCACGGGATGATGCACAACGTGATCACCAATGCGTGGCGCGGTGACCCGTACCGGATCGACACGCTGCTGATGTTCATGGCCAACATGGCGTGGAACTCGTCGATGAACACTTCCGAAGTGCGGAAGATGCTCAACGACAAGGACGCCGACGGGCAGTACAAGATACCGTTCATCATCGTCTGCGATGCGTTCCAGTCCGAGATGTGCGCGTACGCCGACCTGGTCCTGCCCGACACCACCTACCTCGAACGCTACGACGCGATGTCGCTGCTCGATCGGCCGATCTCCGAGTTCGACGGGCCGTGCGATTCCGTTCGGGTGCCGGTGGTGCCGCCCAAGGGCGACTGCAAGCCGTTCCAGGACGTGGTGGTCGAACTCGCCTCGCGACTGAAGTTTCCGGCGTTCACCGCGGCCGACGGTTCGCGCAAGTTCAAGGATTACAAGGACTTCGTGATCAACTTCCAGACCGCGCCCGACTCCGGCGTCGGTTTCCTCGCAGGCTATCGTGGTGCGAACGGCGACAAGGCGCTGGTCGGCGAGCCGAACCCGGACCAGTGGGAGATGTACGCGAAGAACAACTGCGTGTTCCACTACGCGATGCCGCCGGAACACCAGTACATGCGCAACTGGAACCAGGGCTACAACGACTGGGCGGTGAAGAACAAGCTGCGCATGCATCCCGATCCGGTCGTGATCCAGCTCTACTGCGAGGTGCTCCAGAAGTTCCGCCTTGCGGCCCAGGGCAAGGGGCCGAGCACCCGGCGGCCGCCGGAGGCGCTGCGCGAGCGGGTCGAGACCTACTTCGATCCGCTGCCGTTCTGGTATTCGCCGCTCGAGGCACAGGCGACCGACCGCGAGCGCTATCCGCTGAACGCGGTCACCCAGCGGCCGATGGCGATGTACCACTCGTGGGATTCGCAGAACGCCTGGCTGCGCCAGATCCATGCGCACAACTACCTGATGGTGAACCCGGCCACCGCGAAGGCGGCCGGCATCGCCGACGACGACTGGATCTGGGTCGAGTCGATGCACGGCAAGGTGCGCTGCCTGTGCCGCTACACCGAGGCGGTCGAGCCGGGCACGGTCTGGACCTGGAATGCGATCGGCAAGGCGAAGGGCGCCTGGAACCTCGGGCCCCAGGCGAACGAGTCGCAGAAGGGCTTCCTGCTGAACCACCTGATATCGGAGGAACTGCCGGCCGATGCCTCCGGTGCGCGCCTGTCCAATTCGGATCCGATCACTGGCCAGGCCGGCTGGTACGACGTGCGGGTGCGCATCAGCAAGGCGGACCCGGGCGAGGCGAAGGAGAGCTTCCCGCAGTTCGAATCGATGCCGGCGATGCCCGGCACCACGCCGACCCGCCGCGGCTGGCAGGCCTTCTTTGCCGGCAAGGGACTGGCGACCGAGATGTCCGCGATCAGCCGTGAATTGAAGAAGGGAGAACCGCGTTGACCCAGCTCGCATTGGTCATCGACCTGAACGTCTGCGTCGGCTGCCACGCCTGCGTCACCAGCTGCAAGGAATGGAACACCTCCGGCGTCGCCGGCTTCCTCAGCGACGAGAACCCGTACGACAAGGACCCGACCGGGACCTTCTTCAACCGGGTGCAGACCTACGAGGTGGGCGAGTTCCCGTGCACCGAGACCGTCCATTTCCCGAAGTCGTGCCTGCACTGCGAGGATCCGCCCTGCGTGCCGGTGTGCCCGACCGGCGCCTCCTACAAGCGCAAGGAAGACGGCATCGTGCTGGTCGACTACGACAAGTGCATCGGCTGCAAGTACTGCGCCTGGGCCTGTCCGTACGGCGCGCGCGAGATCGACGAGAAGCAGCAGGTGATGAAGAAGTGCACGCTGTGCGTCGACCGCATCTACGACCAGGCGATCCCGGAGGCGCAGCGCAAGCCCGCCTGCGTGGTGGCCTGCCCGACCAGCGCGCGGTTGTTCGGCGACATCCATGACGCCGACTCGGAAGTGTCGCGCGCGATCCGTGAGCGTGGCGGCTATGCCCTGATGCCGGAGTGGGGCACAGAGCCGGCCAATCACTACCTGCCGCGGCGCAAGGGCACGGTGGCGGTCGACGCCGACCAGGTGAACCGGATCGATTCGCCGCTGAACGTTGACGGCCGCATCCCGGGCACGCTGGCGGCGCTGATCGCCGAGGCACAGGCCGCCGCCGATCCAGCATCGGCACCGGCCGGGGGAGGGCGCTGACATGCATCCGGCCTTCTCGTTGATCTTCCTCACCACGCTGATCGGCGTGGCGCAGGGCCTGTTCCTTGCGGTGTACTCGATCGACGTGCTGTCGCGCCTCGGGCTGTCGGAACTGCCGATGCCATCGTTCATCGTCGCCGGCTGCGCGATGTCGGTGCTGTTCGCCGCGCTCGGGTTGCTGGCCTCGTTCCTGCACCTCGGCCGGCCGGAGCGTGCATGGCGTGCGGCCACGATGTGGCGTACCTCCTGGCTTTCGCGCGAGGTGATCGTGCTGCCGGCCTTCCTCGTGGGCGTCGCAGCCTACGGTGTGTCCTATGCGACCGGCTCGCTCTGGTCGGACCTGTTCGGAGTGGTCGCGGTGGTGGCCTGTGTGGCGCTGTTCGTCTGTACCGGGATGATCTACGCCTGCCTGCGCTTCCTGCAGGAGTGGGCATCGCCGCTGACCCTGGTGAACTACTTCATGCTCGGCTGCGCGTCGGGCTGCACGTTCGCGACGCTGCTCTCCGCGCTGCTCGCGCCCGGATACACCGAAACGCTGGCTACCTGGGCGATCGGCCTGACCACCGCAGCGCTCGTGGTGCGTGCGGCGATGCTGGCACGCAATGCCCGCCTGCGGCCGAAGTCGACCGTGCAGTCGGCCATCGGCGTGAAGCATCCGAAGGTGCAGCAGAAGTCGCAGGGCGCGATGGGCGGATCGTTCAACACGCGCGAGTTCAACCACGGCCGCACGCGTGCCTTCCTGCGCTCGATCAAGTGGGCCTTCCTGCTGCTCGCCTTCCCGCTGCCGGCGGCGCTGCTCTGGCTGGGCGCGACGAGCGGGGCGGTGGCGGTGCTGGCGCTGGCCTTCGCGGTGCAGTACGTCGGACTGCTGGCCGAGCGCTGGTTCTTCTTCGCCCAGGCCAACCATCCGCAGAACCTCTACTACCAGGCGATCTCCTGACCGAGGCGCAGTCGGCCGGTCCGGATGGCCAGGATCGGCTCGGCGGTGGCGGTGGCGGCGGGCATCATCTGTGCATGCAGGCAATCGGGTGTTCGATTGCACCACCACTTGCATTTGCGGTAGCCTGCAAGCCCACATTACGACTCGCTGACCGAGGCAGAGGTTTCCATGAATGACGTAAACCGCGACAAGCTCATTGTCGACCTGAAGACCGTGGTGTCCGACGCAGAAGCGCTGGTCAAGGCCACCGCTGGCCAGGCAGGCGAGAAACTCGGAGAAGTTCGCGCCAAGGCGGAAGATTCGCTGCGTTCGGCGCGGCTGGCGCTGCGCGATGCAGAGGCCCAGGTCGTGGACAAGACCAAGCAGGCGGCGCGCGCCACCGACGATTTCGTTCACGACAAGCCGTGGACCGCGGTCGGCATCGGCGCGGCCGTCGGCATGATCATCGGCCTGTTGATCGCCCGCCGCTGAACACCAGCCCGAGCGCTCCGTGACCGATCCCTCCGGAACGGGCCCCGGCACGGCGCCCGGTGGTGACGGATCGCCGGGCGTCCTGCAGTCCCTGCGCGACCTGGTGGGCAGCGCGGTTGCTGCGCTCCAGACCCGCCTGCAACTGCTCTCGGCCGATGCCCAGGAGGCGGGCTGGCGGCTTGCTGCGATCGTCGTCTACGGCGTGGTCGCCCTGTTCTGCCTGTTCGTCGGTACGGTACTCCTAGCGCTGCTGATCATCGTCGCGTTCTGGGATCGCAACCCGACGCTGGCGGTCGGCCTGCTCAGCGGCTTCTTCCTGCTGGCCAGCCTCGGCTGTGCACTGCTCGCCCGCCGCCATGCGCGGGTGGCGCCGGGCCTGTTTGCGGCCACGATCGAGACCCTGGCGCGCGACCGGGAGTCGCTGTCCGGCGGCGCAACGGCCGCGGACCAGGATGGCGTGGCCAGACCGTGATGATCGGCGAGCGGCTGACTGCAATTGCCGTGCAGCGGGAGCGGCTGCGCCTGCGCGCGGACGGGCAGCGGCAGGCGATCGCGGCCAGCATGCGTGGCCTCGACGTGCCGCTGCGGATCATCGACCGTACGGCCGGCGGCGTACGCTGGTTGAGGCTCAACCCTGCGGCGGCGATCGCCGCGCTGGTGGCGATCGCGCTGATACGGCCGCGCGGAGTGGCCACGCTCGCCCAGGGCGGTCTTCGGTTGTGGGCAGTCTGGCGCGCGCTGCGCGCGCCGAGCGCGCGCGTGGCATGGGCACTGCTGCCAAGGGTCCTCGATATCTACCGGGGCTGGCGCGGCAGCCGCTGAGCCGGGCCGGTGGCGCTCAGCGTGCCTGCTTGATCGCGAGCACGGCCTGGTTGCGCAGCGTGCGCAGCAGCTTGAGCACGCTGGGAGAGATATCGATCTGCCCGGCGCGTTCGGCGTCCGCATAGATCAGTCCGAACGGTTTCTCGTTGACGACCAGCGGGAACACGATGAATGTCCTGGCACCGACGGCGCTGCGGTACCAGTCGGGTACGCGCGAGGCAATCTTCGGGTCGTCCACGTCGGTGATCAGGATGTCGGCATTCCGGGTGAGCGCGGCGAAGAATACGTCCGGCTTGAATTGCATCGAGAAACTGAACCGCTTCGTGATGGCAGCCACGTCGTCGCCGAAGCCGAAGCGCCCGGTCATGGCGTTGCCCTTGATGTCGCGCACGCACAGCAGCACCCGGCGGAAACCGATCGCGCGGTACATGGTCTCGAGGACAATGCGCAGCACGTCGTTCATCGGCATGCCTTCGACCAGCGCATTGCTGAGGTCCTGGATGCCGGAGGCGAGTTCGGCCTGTGCATCGACCTGGTCGGAGGCGTCCGACGCCATCGTTACGCTGGCCGGGTCGCGCAGCACGCCGAGGTCGGCGGTGTCCATGCCGATGGACTGACCGGCATCGGCCGTGCCGGTAGCCGCTGCCTTGCGGCCTCGCTTCGCACCGTCGTCCAGCCCGAGCAGGATGCGCCCGAAGCTGCTCTGCGACACGTTGAGGTTCATTGCCGAGGCGTAGGTGGTCAGGCTCGACAGTGAGTCGGCCACCAGCGTGCCGATCTGGTCCGTATCGAACGGCAGCGCGCCCTTGTAGCGGCTGCCGATGCGCGCGAACTCGGCAGCGCGCTCGTCATCCTTCAAGCCGGCCGCAGCCGAGATATCGGATGCGAAGGTCGACACCAGCCGCAATCTGTCGTTCTGGGAACTCGCCTTGCGGATCGGCCCGGTCGACAGCGGCAGCATGCTGTAGCAGATCTGCTTCGGAAAGCCCCAGGCCCTGGCGGTTCCGAGACCCAGTTGCTCGAACGAGGCGCCGAGCACGCGCTCGGCCGCGACGGCTTCGTCCTTGCGCTCCACGGTCACCAGGCGCTGGATCTCCGTCCACTCCTCCGGGAAGTAGAACAGGCAGAGCAGCCTGCCGAGGTTGTGGAACAGCGCGCAGATGAAAGCCTCCTCCGGGTCGCGCAGCGCGACCTTGGGCGCGACGTTGCGCGCCAGCACGCCGGAGAACAGCGTCTTCACGAACTCGTCGCGAAGGGCACTGGCCTGCGCCTTGTTCTGAAGGTGTTCGACCAGCATCAGGCTTACCGCGATGTTGCGGACCTGGTCGACACCGAGGATCAGCACCGCATGCGAGATGGTGCTGATACGCCCGCCGCCACCGAAGCCGACGGAGTTCACCAGACGCAGGATCTTGTTGGTGAGGGCGAAGTCCTGCAGGACCGTGTTGGCCAGCGACGAGATGTTCTCGTTTCTGGACGTCAGGGCCTTGTTCACTGCCGAGATCGCGCCCGACAACGCCGGGAAGTCGGTGCGATGGCGCATCCGCCGCAGCAGGAATTCAAGCGTGCTGTTGCCGGCAGCGTCCTTGCCGGCGCCAGTCCCGTGGGCCGCAGGCTGCGTCTGGTCCGCCATGCAGCCTTCCAGCGCCGACTTCATCTCCGCGGCCGAGGCGAAGCGCTGCGCAGGCTCGCGCGCGATCGCCTTGCGCACGACGGCGGCCAGGCGTTCATCGATCGGCTGTGGCGCGTCCGGTATCTCGATCGGCTCGTTCAGCAGCGCATGGATCGCCTCGATCGCGTTCGCCGCGACGATCACCCGGCGGCCGGTCAGCATCTCGGCCAGCAGCAGCCCGCAGGCGAACAGGTCGTTGCCCGACGTGCTGGTGCCGGTCTTGACATACTCCGGTGCCATGTACGCAGGCGTGCCGACCAGCGTCATGTCGGGGGTGTCCTGGCTGCTCGCGCGCAGCGCGATGCCGAAGTCCATCACGCGCGGGAAGTCGTCCTCATCGACCATGATGTTGGCCGGCTTCAGGTCGCGGTGCACCACGCCCTGTTCATGCGCATGGCCGATCGCATCGAGGATGCGCGCCATCATCGACACCGCCCGCTGCGGCGAGACCGCACCGTTCTTCTTCAGGAATCCGGCCAGGGTGTCGCCGTCGACGAACTCGAACACCAGGTAGGGATGGCCCTCGTGCTCGCCCACGTCGAACGCCGGCACGATGTGCGGGTGGCGCAGCCGTCCGGCGATGCGCGCCTCGGCCAGTAACTGCCGGGCATCGGCGGCTGCGGTGTTGGGCAGTGCCTTGATCGCCACCTCGCGCTCGAGCATCGGATCGGTGGCGAGGTAGACGATCGACTGCGTGCCCCGGCCGAGCACGCGGCTGATCTCGAAGCGGCCGATCCTGTCCGGCTGGGTACCGGGTAGCAGGGCGCTCAACGTCGGGGACGGGGATATGTTCCCCGCCGTGGTCCCGGGGCGGGTCGCGGTCGCGGTGGTATCTGCTGCGGAAGCTGCGGTCGCGGGCATCGGGTCGGGTGCGGCACGCGCGAAGCAGCGCGTCGATCAGGTTATCGTCCAGATTGCGGCAGACTTGAGCCAGGCAGTGCCTGCCCATGCGTCCGGCGCTGCAGGGGTGGACGGCCGGGTCGGGCCCATGGTCCGCCCATGGTCCTGAGGGCGACAGTGCTTCCATCCAGGGCCGGCCATTGGTGCCGGCGCATGTGCCGCTGCGGCTCAGGCCGGGGTCGTGGCGGCGCCTGCCCGCGCCAGCGCCTGCGCGCGCAGCGCTGCGTAATCGATCTTGCCGGTGCCCAGCAGCGGCAGGGCCTCGACCATCACGAGCGAGCGGGGGACCGCGATTTCGGGTAGTCCGGCGCTGCGCGCAGCCTGTTGCAGCCGTTCCCGGTTCAGGCCGGTGTCGGTCGAGAACAGCACGATCGACTCGCCCCGCTGTGCGTCCGCGATGGCGGTGGCGGCATGCTGTGCCGCCGGGGATGCCACGGCTGCAAGCTTTTCGACAACCTCCAGCGACACCATCTCGCCTGCGATCTTGGCGAAACGCTTGACGCGGCCAAGGATGGTGACGAAACCGTCTGCATCGATGTCGCAGATGTCGCCGGTCTCGTACCAGCCGTCGCCCAGTGCCGACTTCGGTGGCTCCAGCACACCCGGCTTCTCGACGCGCAGGTAGCCGGACATCAGGTTCGGGCCGCTCACATGCAACATGCCGCCGCGCTCGATGCCGGGCACAGGCACCAAGCGTCCCTGCATCGAGGGCAGCAACTGGCCGACCGTGCCGCGCCGGAACGCCATCGGCGTGTTCACCGCGATCACGGGAGCGGTCTCGGTCGCGCCATAGCCCTCGAGGATACGGATGCCGAACTTCTCGACCCAGGTATCGCGCACGGTGTCGGACAGTTTCTCGGCACCTGCCACGACATAGCGCAGCCGGTAGAAATCGTACGGATGTGCATGCTTGCCGTAGTTTCCGAGGAAGGTGCTGGTGCCGAACAGCACGCTGCAGCCACGGTCGTATATGACCTCGGGGATCACCCGGTAGTGCAGGGGCGACGGATAGAGGAAGACGCCGGTGCCGGTGGTCAGCGGCAGCAGCGCACCGCCGGTGAGACCGAACGAGTGGAACATGGGCAGGGCGTTGAGCACCTTGTCGGTCGGCGAGATGTCGATCACCGAACGGATCTGTGCGATGTTGGACAGCAGCGCACGGTGCGACAGCACGACGCCCTTGGGCTTGCCTTCGGAGCCTGAGGTAAACAGCACGACCGCCGGGTCCTCCGGCTCGACTGCGCGCCCGGCCAGGCGAGGGAAGGCCATCATTGCCAGCAGCCATAGCCGGTCGCCCAGCCCCAGCTCGCCGCGCAGGTCCTCCAGGGCGACCACGCGGATGCCCTGCAGCGCCGCCACCGTCGGCTCCAGGCGCGCCTGCTCGAGGAACTGGCGCGAGGTGAAGATGGTGCGGATGCCCGCGGCCAGGCAGGCGTTCTGCAACCCGTCGGTGCCGGCGGTGAAGTTGAGCATTGCCGGTACTCGGCCCATCGCACCCAGGCCGACCAGCAGCCCGAGCGTGGTCGCGAGGTTGGGCATCAGTACCCCGGCGTGCTCCCCCGGGGCGACATGGCGCGAGGCGAGCCGGCCGAGCGCCAAGGTCATCTTCAGCAGGTCGCCATAGCTGTATTCGATCTGCTTCACGTCCTCGACCACCCGGTGCCTGCGGCCGTGGATGTCCATCGCATCAAGCATCGACGAGTACAGGCTGACCTTGGGCTGGGAGCTGAACAGCATCTGCTGCATCACCCTGCGCATGGCCTCGCCCGCCTT
Organism: Betaproteobacteria bacterium; assembly: GCA_947458265.1. Lineage (GTDB taxonomy): Bacteria > Pseudomonadota > Gammaproteobacteria > Burkholderiales > CAIKXV01 > CAIKXV01. The sequence goes on along the minus strand of CANGYF010000005.1, from coordinate 68,005 downwards.
GCGCCGGCGCACCTTCGCCGGGCCCTCGGGCGGGATGTCGATCCGCGTCGGCGGCTGGATCGACATCGTGATCTGCGGGAACAGCCTGCGCGGGTACTGCCCGGACAGGCGGCTGAACCAGGTGCGCGCCGGGCCGTCCAGGCGCACCGGTACCAGCGTGGCACCGGTCTTCGCCGCCACGAAGGCGGGCCCGTCGTAGACCTTCATCAGGCTGCCGGTGACGGTGATGCGCCCTTCCGGGAAGATCACCACCGGTCGCCCGGTGTCTACCAGCCGCACGACCGTCTTCATCGCCATCGGGCTGGTCGGGTCCACGGCGAGGTAGTCGGTGAGCGAAAGCACGAGCCTGAACCAGCGGTTGCGCGCGATGCCGGTATGCACCACGAACACCGGGTCGACCGGCAGGTAGAGGCCCAGGATCAGGCCATCCAGGAAGGACTCGTGGTTGGCGACGATCAGCAGTCGCGGCGCATCGAAGCCGTTGCGATCGCCCTGGATGCGCACCCGGAACAGCACGCCGAAGACGGCGCGCAGCAGCCCCTGCAGGAGGCGGCGCATGGGACGCAATCCACCGGGGGAGGCTTGGGTGTCGGTCATGGCTGGAATGGGCTCGAGGATCCGGATCGGTTGCTGGCGGGGGATTGTGGTCCGCCCCCCTCGGTACGTCAAAGCGCGCGCGCCGAGGCTCGCCAGACCGGGTATCGACCCTGTATCGTCTGCGCCTGCGAAAAGTGACGCCCGTATACAGACGACAGGAGCAGGGAAGAGATGGCCGCAGCTGTGAAGAAGGGGGCAGGGGTGGAGTCGGTGGGCAGGGGGACGGCGAAGAAGGCCGTGGCGAAGAAGACCGGGACCGCGACGCAGAAGACCGCGACGCAGACGGCCGCAGCGAAGAAGGCCGCCGTGAAGAAGGCCGAGACCGCCGCAAAGCCCCGGCAGGCGGCTGCGGCAGCCAAGGCGCCGCCGTTCCGGAAGAACGGCATCGATGGCGTCGACCTGATCATGGGTGGCCAGCCGGCTCGCCGGCTCGGCGTGCAGCTGGTGTCGGCCACGCGAACGAAGATCGTCGCCCGCCTGCCGATCCGTCCGTACCACATGAATCGCGGCCAGCGGGTCAACGGCGGCGTGCTGATGGCCTTCGCAGACCTGCTCGGCGCGGCGGGCACCGTGATGAACCTTGAACCCGGCTGGCGCACGACCACGCTCGAGTCGAAGACCAACTTCTTCGCCGCCGGACAGCCGCCAGTGCTGCTCGCGGAGTCGACGCCGCTGCACGTCGGGCGCAGCACCAACGTGTGGCAGACGCGTATCACGAACGAGGATGGCAGGCTGGTCGCGCTCGTCACGCAGACGCAGATCGTGCTGCCGCCGCCCGTGGTCCGGTGACAGGATGGGCGGGTTATATTCCGAGGCTCAACAACGCCGTTCGAGCCTCGGAGAAACACGCATGAAACTGCACCGCCCCCCCGTGCTGCATGTCGGCGCCTGCTGCCTGTCGGCCGTGCTGGCCACCAGCGCCTTCGCCGCCGCCGCCCCCGACTATCCGGTGAAGCCGCTGCGCGTGATCGTGCCGTTCCCGCCCGGCGGCGGCACCGACTTCGTGATGCGCGCGATCGCGCCCCAGCTGTCCGAGCAGCTCGGGCAGCAGGTGCTGATCGACAACCGTGCCGGTGCGCAGGGCGTCGTTGGCACCCAGATCGGCGCTCGTGCGATCAACGACGGCTACACGCTGACCATCGTGGATGCCGCGACGGTGATCTCGCCGGCGCTGATCTCGCCGCCGCCGTTCGACGTGATGAAGGATTTCGCGCCGATCGCCATCCTGGTCGAGCAGCCTTACCTGATCACGCTGCATCCGTCGGTACCGGCGAAGACGATGGTCGACTTCGTGAAGCTGGTGCAGGCGAACCCGGGCAAGTACAACTACGGATCGGGTTCGGCCATCTCGCATGTGTCGCAGGCGCTGTTCTACTCGACTGCGAAGCTGGACATGACGCACGTGCCGTACCGCGGCACCGGTCCGCTGATGGCAGCCAACCTCGGTAACGAGGTGCAGACCACGTTCACCGGTCCCGGCGCTGCGTTGCCGCAGGTGAAGGCGGGCAAGCTGCGGCTGCTCGCGGTGACGTCCAACAAGCGCTTCGTGCAGGCGCCCGACACCCCGACGCTGGACGAGTCGGGCTTCAAGGGCACCGACATCCGCGGCTGGTTCGGCATGCTCGCCCCGGCCGGCACGCCCCGGCCGGTGGTGACGAAGCTCAATGCCACGATCAACGGCATCCTCTCGGGCAGCGGCTCGGCTGCGACGGTGCTGCGCGAGCGCGGCTACGACCTGAATCCGGTGTCGCCCGAAGCGTTCGGCAAGTTCCTCGGCGCGGAGGTGGCGCGCTGGTCGAAGGCGGTGAAGGCGTTCGGGATCAAGGCAACGGAGTAGGCGGGTCGGAAAGAACACGGCACACGGCAACAGGCACAGGAGAAGACTCAGTGGGCAAGCTTCAGGTAAGCATGGGTGTATGCGACTACGACCGCACGCGCGGATTGTTCGACGGCCGGGTGCAGATCGAGGGCTGCGATGTCGCGGCGGTCAACATCGAACCGGAGGAGGCCTTCCATCGCGCGTTCGGCTTCCAGGAATTCGACATCTCCGAGCTGTCGATCTCCAGCCACACGATGATGACCTCGCGCGGCAGCAACGCGTATGTCGGCATCCCGGCCTTCGTGTCGCGCCTGTTCCGCCACTCGGGCGTGTACATCCGCACCGACCGTGGCATCGACAAGCCGCAGGATCTCGCCGGCAAGACGGTGGGGCTCCCCGAGTACCAGATCACCGCCAACGTCTGGATCCGCGGCATCCTCGAGGACGACTTCGGCGTGAAGCCCTCGTCGATCCACTGGCGCCGCGGCGGCGTCGAAGACCCGGGCCGGCTCGAGCGCGCACCGATCAAGCTGCCGCCGGACGTCGACCTGCAGCAGGTGCCCGACGGCAAGACCCTGTCCGGCATGCTGGAAGCAGGCGAGATCGACGCGATGATCAGCGCGCGCGCGCCGTCGTGCTTCGAGCGCGGCGCGAAGAACGTCGCGCGACTGTTCCCCGACTACCGTACCACCGAGGAAGACTACTTCCGCCGCACGAAGATCTTCCCGACGATGCACATCATCGGCATCCGCAAGTCGCTGGTCGAGAAGCATCCGTGGCTGCCGGTCAGCGTGTTCAAGGCCTTCCTGCAGGCACGCGAGCTGTCGCTGTACGAGCTGGGCCAGATCGGCCACCTGTTCGTGAGCCTGCCCTGGGGCGTGTCCGAGTTCCACAAGGCGAAGCAGCTGATGGGCGAGAACTACTGGAGCTACGGCCTGGAGCCGAACCACCACGTGCTCGAGACCTTCACCCGTTACCACTTCGAGCAGGGCCTGTCGGCGCGCAAGGTCGCACCGGAGGAACTGTTCTGCCCGTCGGTGCTCGACCTGTTCAAGATCTAGGCGTATCCGATCGACCTGGTCATCCGGAATGCGAGGCTCGCCGGCGCAGCACCGGGTGACCCGCTGGTCGAAATCGGCGTGGACGGCGGCACGATCGTCGCCCCGAACGGCGAGATCGTCGCGAAGTCGGTCAGCGAGGAGGACGAGGTGGTCTGCTTCAACGCCGATATCGACCTTGCCAACGACCTGAAGAAGACGATGTTCAACTTCGCTGCGCATCGTCGGCCAGAGCATTACAAGCTGATCGTGGAGCGGGTAGGGGCGGAGGTGACGCCGGCGGAGGGGCCGTGAGGCAGGGCGGCTGCGCTACCGACTGATCGCGCAGGTGGTCAGGGATCCCCTGCGCTTGATCGTCGTCACGGCAGCAAGCGCAGTTTCAGCTCCAGCGCCCTGATTTGCCCCTCGCATGCGCCTTCACATGCAGCGACACTGGTGCGCCTGACCGTCGTGGATCGGGCCGTGGACACAGTGCTATCATGATAGCGCCCAAGAGGATTGGAGGCTCGGAGATGGCTCAATTCATCGTTCGCGACCTGGAAGAGGACGTCAAGGTACGTCTCAAGCGCCGAGCCGCGCTGCACAAGCGAAGCATGGAGGAAGAGATCCGCCAGATCCTCCGTAACGCGGTCAGCGGAGACAACCCGCCAGTCACGAAGCTGGGGTCCCGGATCGCGGCGCGCTTTGCGAAGATCGGCCTCACGACCGAATTGCCTGAACTGCGCGGCCAGCACCCGCGCTCGGCCCAGTTCGACGGATGATCATCCTCGACACCAACGTGCTGTCGGCGTTGATGAACAGCAGGCCGGACGTGGCCGTCGTGGCGTGGCTTGATCGACAGCCCACGGAATCGATCTGGATCACGAGCATCACGGTGTTCGAATCGCGTCTTGGCCTGGCGCTCCTGCCTGACGGACGGCGGCGGCAGTCGCTGGAGGCCGCTTTCGAGCAGATCGTTGCGGTGGACCTCGACGATCGCGTGCTGGACTTCGATCGCGGGGCGGCTGCCGCGGCAGCCGCTTTGGCAGCCTGCCGACAGCGCGCTGGCAAGCCTGTAGACATGCGCGATACGCAGATTGCGGGAATCGCGGTTTCCAGGCGGGCGACGCTTGCAACCCGAAACGTGCGGCACTTCGCGGACCTTCAGGTGCCGGTCGTCGATCCCTGGGACGGGCCCTGATCGAGTCGGGGCAGCGCAGCGGCCGCAATGCGTGCCGGTGTCTTGACGATCTCCTGCAGGTTCACTCGGCCTTGCTGCAGCGGGATCTCGACAGACTGGTTGGCACAAAGAACGCCGCGGCGACGCTGGCTCCAGCAATGAACCAGCGGTCGAGGTCCTTTCACTGACCTCGACCGCGCTGTGTGCTGCCTGGTCAATCCACCTTCACGAACAACTCTTCCACCGTCGGTGCCTTCTTCAGCATGTCCTGCTGCACCATGAACTTCATCATGGTCTCGAAGGTCGACCGGTTGGCCTCGACCCCGTAGGTCCACTGGTCGTCGCCGAACACGCGCTCCATCTCGTCGATCTCGTCGGGCAGCCACGGGAGCATGTAGCGCAGCGCCGAATAGTTGCGCATCCGGACCAGCGCTGCGCGCTTGGACTTCTCGAACGCGTCGTACAGGCTCTTTGCGATCGACGGGTTCTTCTCGTACACCTCGCGCCTGATCGCGATCAGGTGCATCACCGGGAAGATGCCGGTCTTCTTGTAGTAGTCGCGCTCGACCTGGCGGAAGTTCGGGAAGATGCGCTGCACGTCCGGGTTGGTCTTGCGCGAGTCGGGCAGGTGGGTGCCGATGGTCGCGTCGATCTCGCCGGCGTCGATCAGCTGGCTCAGCGACTTGCCGCTCTGGTTGACCGTGATGTCCCAGCCGGGCGGGTGGATGGTCGGCACGCCGTGCATGCCCGGGGTGTTGATCGAGCCTTCGAGCCACTTGATCGACTTCAGGTCGACGCCGTAGTCGTTCTGCAGGTGGCCGCGGATCCACACCGCTGCGGTCATCGTGTGGCGCATCACGCCGACACGCTTGCCCTCGAGGTCCTTGGGCGTCCGGATGCCGGACTTCGCGTTGATCACGATGTTGCCGTGGCGGAACATCTTCGACGGGAACACCGGCAGTGCCACGAACGGGTTGGTGCCGGCGACGTAGCGGGTGATGAAATCCGACGACGACATCTCGCACACGTCGAATGACTTCTCGGCCATTGCATGGTCGAACAGCTTGCGCGGGAAATCCTCGACGCGGAAGGTGAGGTCGATGCCCTCGGCCTTCACTTCGCCGGTGTAAAGCGCCTGCATGCGGTCGTACAGCGCGCAGGCCAGGGTGATCGGCACGCCGCCGTTGTTCGGATGGGTGACCTGGGGGTTCGGGGCTTCGCTCATGCGGCGGACTCCTGTGGGGGCTGCTGGATTATGGTTCGGTCGCTTCGACCGTTCGTTCATTCGATCATGCGGTCGTGCGCTGGCGCGCGGCGTCGATCATGTGCCAGAGCTTCGAAGGCGACAGCGGCAGTTCGCGCGGGCCTACGCCCAGCGTGGACAGGGCTGCCGACACTGCGTTCGCGACGACGCCTGCGACCGGGATGATGCCGCCTTCGCCGGCACCCTTGGCGCCGAGCGGGTTGTGCGGCGACGGATGGTTCTCCAGCGCGAACGCGCGGATGCACGGGAACGAGTCGGCCACCGGCATCAGGTAGTCTGCGAGCGAGCCGGTGAGGAGCTGGCCCTGGTCGTCGTACACCAGGTGCTCCAGGAACACGCCACCGAGTCCCTGCACCACCGCGCCGATGGCCTGCCCGTGCAGGGTGTGCGGGTTGATGATGCGGCCGACGTCCTCGACCGCGACATAGTCGACCAGTTCGACATGCCCGGTGCGCGCATCGACCGACACATGCGCGGCATGGGCACCATAGCTGTAGGTCCGCTTGGAACTGGCGAAGCTGCCTTCGGCGGACAGGCCGCCGTGCTTCGCGCGGGCCCGGGCGAGTTCGGCGAGCGACAGCGCGCGGCCGTCGCGGGCGACCATGCGGTCGCCGCCGATCAGCGCGACATCGTCGACCGTGCAGCCGAGTTCTTCCGCAGCGGCTGCGAGGATCTTCTCGCGCAGCACCTTTGCCACGGTCACGATCGCCGAGCCGCCCATCACCGAACTGCGCGAGCTGTAGCTGCCGAAGCCTTCCTTCACGCCGGTGGTGGATCCGTGGTGGATGGCGCTGATCGCCGACATCGGGCGTTCCAGCGCATCGGCGGCGATCTGGGTGAGCACGGTTGCCAGGCCCTGGCCGTTCGCGGACGAGCCGGTGTACACGGCGACGCGGCCGTCATCCTCCAGCACCAGCCGCGCGCCTTCGCGCGGGCCGGAGGCGCCGCCCTCGACATAGCAGCCGACCGCGATGCCCTGGTAGCGCCCGTCGACCAGCTTTCCGTTCAGGGCGGACTTGCCGGCCCAGTCGAACTCCGCGAGGCAGCGGTCGAGGGTCTCGTGGTAGTCGCCGCTGTCGGTGAAGCTGTCCGCGTTGTATGGCTGCAGCGTGGCGAACTTCCACGGGGCTTCGATCTCCGCGCGCGTGAGCAGGTTGCGCCGGCGGAATTCGATGCGGTCGATGCCCAGGTCGTCAGCGACGATGTCGAACATGCGCTCGCGGAAGAAGTCGGTCTCGCAGCGGCCCGGGCCGCGGTAGGTGCCGACCGGCGTCTTGTTGGTGAGCTGGATCGACAGGCGCATGTCGACGTCCGGGATGCGGTACGGCCCGGTGGAGAGTTGCACGACGTTGCGCGAGGGTGCGATCGCGTTGGTGCGGATGTAGGCACCGACGTCGGTGGCGACCTTGCCGCGCAGGCCCAGCAGGCGCCCGTCGCGGGTGCAGGCGAGTTCGAGCTCGCAGTCGACGTCGCGTGCATGGTTGCAGGCGAGCAGGTGTTCGCGCCGATCCTCGATCCACTTCACCGGCTTGCCCAGGCGCATCGCGGCGAACGGCACCAGGAAGTCTTCCGGATAGAACTCGCCGCGGGTACCGAACGAGCCGCCGGTATCGCCCTCGAGCATGTCGATCCCGGATTCGGGCAGGGACAGCAGCGAAGCAAGGATGCGCCGGTTGGCGAACGGCACCTTGCTCGCACCGTACACCACCAGCCGGCCGGTGGCCGGGTCCTGGTGCGCCAGCACGCCGCGCGTCTCCATCGGCAGGGCTGCGTGGCGGTGCACCTTGAAATGCTCGCGCCGCACATAGGGTGCATTCTGGAACGCGGCATCGATGTCGCCGCGTTCGGCCCATACGTGGGCGGCGAGGTTGCTGCCCGAGCCGTCGAACAGCAGGGTGTCGTCCTTCGCCATGAGGGTGCCGTCGACCACGGCCGGCAGCGACTCGATCTCGAAGGCCATTGCCTCCAGCGCATCCTCGGCCAGAGCGGCGCTGTCCGCGACGATGATCGCCAGGGGTTCGCCGACGTAGCGCACGCGATCGTGGGCGACCACCGGTTGCAGGAAGGCGTCGAACACCGGCAGGTGGTCCAGGCGCATCGGGATCAACGGCAGTGCGCCGAGCACGGTGATCACATCCTGTGCCGTGAACACCGCGCGCACGCCGGGCATCGCGCGTGCAGCCGAGCCGTCGACGCCGAGCACCCGTCCATGCGCGACCGAACTGCGCAGGATCACCGCATGCAGCGCCTCCGGCAGGCGGACGTCATCGACGAACGCCCCCTGTCCGCGCAGCAGGCGCTCATCTTCCACGCGTTCCACCCCCTGTCCGACTGCAAGGCCTCGTTCGGAAGTCGGGAGGATCAGCGGCGTCGGATCGTTCATCGAGGTCAGGGCGAGCAATGTCACGGCGGATACCGGACCTGACTATACCGCGCGCCGATAATCGGGGTCTGACCCTAGGGTCGGAAATCCGGGTCAGAGACGAATTTCCGGAACGGGTGTCTGACCCCAATTATTGAAATTCGTCTCTGACCCGGATTTCCGTTCAGAGGACGACGGCGGTGTGGTAGCCGGTGAGTTCGAGGTAGCCGCGGCCGATGGGGCGGCCCTGCTGGCGGGCGGTGACGGCGCCTTCCCAGTAGACGATGCCGGTGCTGGTGCGGGCGTCGAGTTCCTGGTCGTCGAACATCGCTTCCAGGTCGAGGGTCAGGGCATCGGGGCTGCCGGCGCCCAGGGTGACGCGCATGCCGACCGGCCAGGTGGCGCCGGTGCGCGCCGAACGCCAGGTGCGTTGTGGCTCGAACACGACCGAGCGCGGGCCGAAGGTGCGCAGGCGTGGCGCCGCGCCCTGGGCGCCGCTGCGCCAGGTGCCGCTCGCGTACAGGGTCCTGCCGCTTCGATCGCGGATGCGGAAGGCCATCAGCGCGCCGCCGTCGTCCAGGTTGATGCCGATCCAGTCCCAGCCGGTCGCGCCTTCGGCGAGGATCTCGCTCGACCACTCGTGGTCGAGCCACGCACGGCCGGTCACCTCCAGCGCGGCCGAATCGCGCACCACGCGCCCGGATACGGCGAGGTGGGGCTGGGTGTAGTAGTAGCTCGCCTGGCGCTCCAGTGGCCCCTTCTGGCTGAAGCCGGCCTCGCCATGCAGCAGCAGCGACTGGGTGCTGTCGAGCTGCAGTTCGAAGCCGAGGCGATTACCCGGGATCGATGCGATGTAGCGGCTGGCGCCTGCGCGTGCTGTACGGCGCGAGAAGCGCCAGTCGTCGATCCACACGTCGGTATCCGTGGTGCTGCTGCCTGCCAGGTCGAAGCCGGCGCGCGCGGTGCGCTGGTCATGGGCGAGCGAGCGTTGCCGCTCATCCGAGAGGCCGATGTGTGCCAGAACCAGTTCGCGTGCAGCGAATCGGCTCGGATTGCGTGTGTCGACCTGCGGCCGTGACCGGAAGAAGGTGATCTGGAAGCCAAGCGGTGGCGCCTTCGCATGGGCCGCGCCCAGCACCTGAAGCCACCCGGTGGCGTACCACCACTCGGTGCGGTACTCGGGATGCGCGCCGAAGTCGCGCGGGAAGACCAGCGGCACGCCGCGACGCACCGTGGGATAGCGCGGCTGCCCCGCCGTGTCACCGGGTTGCACCGCGGTGGACTGTCCCGCCGCAGGCAGCGAGGGCAGCGCAGCCAGCGCCGCCAGCAGGCGCCGGCGCGCGCCGAAGCTGTTCATCGCGCCCCCCCGTTCGCGGCTGCTCTTCCCGCGGATCGTCGCATCACCGCCCGCGTCCTCACCGGTCGTTCCTCACCCGTCGTTCCTCACCCGTCGTTCCTCACCAGTCGTCCCTCACCGCCCGCACCGCTGCCACCGACAGCGCACCACGTGCGCTCACCACTGCGGTCACCGATGCGGCCAGCACCAGGGCCACCGCGAGCACCGCCAGGAACCCGGCGGGCAGGTCCAGCGGCATCGTCCAGTTGAACGACTGCGGGTTGATCACGTCGATCAGCACCAGGCTGATCGCCAGGCCGAGCAGGCCGCCGATCAGCGCCCCGAGCGCGGCAAACAGCGCACCCTCGGCCGCCAGCTGCAGTGCGATCTCGCGCCGGGTCATGCCCAGGCAGCGTTGCACGCCGAACTCGCGCCCACGCGCCAGCGCCTCGGCGCTGAAGGTCGAGGCGACGCCGAACAGGCCGATCACCACCGCCACCGCCTCCAGCAGGTAGGTGATGGCGAAGCTGCGGTCGAAGATGCGCAGGCTGTAGGCGCGGATCGCCCCTGGCTCGGCCAGTTCGAAGCGTTCGAAGTCGGGCAGGGCGGCGGCCAGGCTGGCAGTGACGGCGGCTGCCGTCGCCCCCGGCGCGAGCCAGATCGCCGCATCGGTCGGCCGCGCGCCGGGCACGAACCGGCGGTAGTCGTCGGTGTCGAGGGTGATCGCGCCGAACTGGCGGGAATAGTCGCGCCACACGGCCGCGACGAAACACTCGACGGCCTGGCCGCCGAGCGCCAGGGTGACCGTCTGTCCGGGCTGCAGACCGTAGATGCGCGCAGCCGGTTCCGACACGTAGACCGCGACCCGGCCCGACGGGGCCGGCAGCGCGCGCCCGATCAGCGGCAGCCGCGCGCCCGGGTCGGACGCGTCGATCGGGCGCACGATCAGCGCCACCGCCGGGCGCAGCGGGTCGAGCGTGATCGAACCGGTGCCCAGCGCCTCGATCGTGGCCACGCCGGGTACCGCCCGCATCAGCGCGAGGTCCTGCGGCGACAGGTAGCCGGTGTCTCCGTCGCGCGCGCTGCGCAGGTACAGGTCCGCCGGCAGCACCGATACCAGCCACTGGTCCACCGAACTGCGGAAGCTGGACACCATGATGGCCATCGCCACCATCACCGCGAACGAGGCGACCACGCTGGCCAGCGCGAGCGTGGTCATGCCGGTGGCCGCCCGTGCGCGGCTCGCCGCGAGCTGCAGCCAGGCCGGTGCATCGGTACGGCGAAGGGCTGCTTCGACCGACTGGAAGACGCGGCGTCCGATCGACGGCGTGAGCAGCATGCCGGCCACCAGCAGCAGCGCGATCGACAGGTACCCGGCGAGCGGCAGTGCCGACCACGCCGGAAGCACCACCAGAACGCCGGCCAGGCCGACCAGCAGCAGGCCTGGCAGCACGCCGGCACGCGACCGGCGCGACGGCAGGGCCTGCGGGAAAGCGCGCAGGCCGCCGGCGATCGGCTCGCGCCGGGCGGCGAGGATCGGCGCGGCACTGCCGGCCAGCGTGGCCGCGATGCCGAGTGCGAAGAACAGCGCGACGCCGAACGGCTCCAGCACGAAGCGCGGTTCGATGCCCGGGAAGTACCCGCCACCCAGGTCGGCGCCGAAGCGCGCGATCGCGATCGCCGCCACGCCGATGCCCAGGGCGACCCCGGCTGCCGCGCCGATCGCGCCGACCGCCAGCGACTCGAGCAGCAGCATGCGCGTGATGCGGCCGCGGCTGGCTCCCAGCGCGCGCAGCAGTGCGATCTGCGGCCGCCGGCGCACGATGGAAAGCGCCTGGGTCGAGAACACCAGGAATGCGCCGGTGAACAGGGCCACCAGTGCGAGCACGTTCAGGTTGACCCGATAGGCGCGCGACAGGTTCGAGGTGCGCTTGCCGGCATCGGCGGGCGTTGCGATGTCCACGCCCGCTGGCAGCACCGCCAACAGCGATTGCCGGGCGCGCGCCTCGTCCGTGCCCTGGCGCAGCTTGATGTCGATGCGGCTCAGCACGCCGAGCCGGTCGAACTGCCACTGTGCGGCGCCGATGTCCATGACGGCGACGCGCTGTCCGCGAGGCGCGCCAGGCAGCGTGCCGGCGATGCGCAGCGTCTTGAGCGCCGCCCCGACCCGCACCTGCAGCACGTCGCCGGGCGCCACGCCGAGCCATTCGAGCGCGGCCGGCGACAGGAAGACGGTGTCGGCATCGAACAGGACGCTCGTCGATCGGCGGTCGCTGCCGGTGCTGCCGTCGCCGCCAACGCCAACGCGCGCGACCTCCGGTACCAGTCCGGCATTGAGCATCGCCACCCGCAGCACGTCGATGCCGACCACGCGCAGCGCGACGGCCGCGCCGGCGCGGCTTCCCTCGACGCGGGCATTGGCTTCGATCACCGGCGAGGCCGCGGCGACCTCGGGCAGCCGTGCGACCCGTGCATAGGCCGCCTCGTCGAAGCCGTCGCGCGGGCCGCGCAGCTCGAGGTCGGTGTCGCCGAGCAGGAACTGCACCGCGCCGCTGAACTCGTCGAGCGCGGTGCGGTTGATCAGGTAGACCGCGAGCCCCATGCCGACACCGATCGCAATCGCGATAACCACCGCGAGCGTGCGTCCCACGGACGCGCGCGCGGCGCCCGCCATCCAGGCAGCGAGGGGGGGCAGGCCGGCGATCGAGCCGCGCCGGGTCATGCCGTGCCGGCCTCGGGCTCCGGCGCGACGCCATGGGCGGTCAGCCGCTGCACCCGATCGGCGCTGCCCGCGGCACGCATCGAATGGGTCACCAGCACGCAGGCGGCCCCATGTGCCTTTACCTGGGTGCGCAGCAGCTCGAGCACGCCGTCGGCGGCATCGCTGTCGAGGTTGCCGGTCGGTTCATCGGCGAGCACCAGCGCCGGCCGGTGTACCAGCGCGCGTGCGACCGCGACCCGCTGCGCCTCGCCGCCGGACAGCTGCTGCACCGGATCGTCGGCCCGTCCGCCCAGGCCGACCGCCTCGAGCATCGCCAGCGCGCGTGGCCGAGCCTCGAGGCGCGGCACGTCGAGCAGTTGCAGCGGCAGCGCGACGTTCTGCAGCAGCGTCAGTTGCGGCAGCAGATGGAAGGCCTGGAACACGAAGCCGATGCGCCGGCGCCGCAGCGATGCGAGCGCGTCGTCGCCGAGCGTCTCCAGGTCGATGCCGTCGAGCAGTACCCGGCCGCGGTCGGCCCGGTCGAGCCCTGCCATCACGTTGAGCAGCGTCGACTTGCCGGTGCCCGATTCGCCGACCAGCGCGACCGACTCACCCGCCTGCACCGATAGCGACAATCCTTCAAACAGCGTGCGCGGGCGATCGATGCCCACGCGCTTGCCGACGTCGATCAGTTCGAGAAGCGCGCTCACGCAGGGTCCGGGCAGGGCAGGGTTTTCACGGCAACCGAGCGTAGCAGAGCGACTGACGGCGGCCGCCGCATCGCGGGGTGTCCGGGTGCGATCTCGTCGATCGGCAGCGGCGGGCGGGTTAGCATAGGGACTTCCGTCCACTCCGGCCCCCGCCGCACCCCGATGCCTGCTGCCCGCCGTATCGTCTCGATCAACTTCCTGCTGGCGATAGCGGTCGCGCTGCTGTTCTATGGCTGGCTGATCGCCTCCGGCCTGTCCGAGACAGATCCTAACGTGCTGCGAACGAACCGGGTGCCGATAGGTGCTGCCTTCCTGTCGCTGGTCGAGCTCGTGCTGCTGGTGCTGTACCTGCGTCGCGGTGAACTGGTCGGGATCGTGCGGGTGTTCGCTGCCATCCTCGGCGTCATCGGGCTGATCCAGACGGTGCTGATCCCGCTGCTCAACCAGATGCTGTACGGCTCCGAGTTCCCGACCGCGGCACACATGCTGCTGTGGTACGTGTACGGCTCGCACCTGCTGTTCGCGCTGCTCGGCATTCCGATGGCGCGCCAGCCCGTGCCCGTTTCCGAGGGGCAGCCGTCGTGAGCCTCATGTGCCGATTCGCGTGCGCGGTCGTTCTGGCCTGCGTGATGGCCTGGTCGTCCGGTCCGCTGCTGGCCCAGCCGGCAGGCGCTGCACCGGGCACGGCGCAGAAGCCGCCTGCAGCCGGACAATCGTCGGAAGCCATCGCCCTGATCGAGGGCATCGGCGGCATCGAATGGAAGTGGAGCCCGCGCGAGACGCAGGCGACGATCCGCAACAAGGCCGGCGTGCAGCCGACCGTGCTCTGGATCGGCCGCGTCGTCGACGTTCGTCTCGGACGTTCGGTCACCGGCGGCGAGGACGGCGTGCTGGAATTCCTCGCCGCCTACCAGCCGCTGGTCAATCCATCGCCTGCGGCACTGGCTGCACCGATACGGCTGCGTCCCGAGACCGGGGACCATTTCGTCGTGTCACTGCGCTCGCCGCCGGTGACCGAGGACATGGTGAAGAACCTGCGCCAGTCGATGCTCGACCGCACCCACTATGCGGTGGTGCTCGGCGAACCGAAGTTCATCGCCGCCTATGGCCGGCAGGCGGCAATCTTCCTTCAGACGCGCCGTGCCTCGGTGACCCAGGCCCTGAAGGTCGAGATTGTCCGTGAGTGAACGATGGACCTGACCATACGCATCCAGTGGCAGCCGTTTGCCGACCTGCGCACGAAGCTGCCGCCCTGCGCCGGGATCTACTTCATCGGCGCACCGTTTCGCATCGGCTATCCGCGCGCTGCCTCGCGCATCCTGGCCGCCAACGTGGCCGGAGACCTGCGTGCCGACCTGCGCGCGCTGTTCAGGCATCCCGAGCGCAGCAACGACCTGCTGGCCGCGGTACTCGCCGATGCGGCAGCGCCGGTGGTGTCGCTGCTTGCGCTGCCGACGCTGTCCGCGCCGGCGGTCGATGCGGTCGGCGTGGCGGTGCTGTCGCAGTTCGTCGAGCGCAACGGCGTGCTGCCCTATGCCAACAGCACTGGCGGCATCACCAGCGCCGGCGACAGCTGGGAAGGCGCGCTCGAGCTGGTCGAGCCGGCGGACTCGAAGCTGCCGAGGCTCGATGCCGATGCGATCGCCGCGCGCTACCGGCTCGACTGGAAGGAAGATGCACTGCCGCCGCTGGGGCTAGCCTTCACCATGCGCGAGAGCGACGAAGCCACCGGCGACATCGAGGTCAGCCGCGAGGACAGCGGCCTGGCCTGGCGCTCGGTGACGTTCAGCCGGCGCAGCGGCTGAGTCGACGGCGCGCCAGGATCAGCCGTTGCCGTCTGCTGCGGCATGGAAGCCTTCGACCAGTGCTGCCAGCGCGACAGGATCGCGCTCGCCGTCGAGGGCCAGCAGGAAGGTTTCGCGGAACTCGCGCACCCGGAACGGATTCGGGTCGCCGCGCAGCTGGTGTGCCGCTGGCATCAGCCGCGAACGGATCTTCGCGCGGTTCAGCGCGCCGTGTTCCCGGCCGGCCTGCTGGTCGAGCCGGTCGCGCAGCGTGACCGCGAATTCCAGCAACGTGCGCCCGGCGCGCAACTGGCGGTCGCTGTAGTGGGCGAGTGCGGCGTCGAGCAGGTGGTCATGCAACGGCACCACCATCGGCTCGGGGATGGCCAGGGCATGGCGGGCGAGGGCTTCGCCCTGCGCGCGCCGGCTGCGTGCGGCCGCGAGCATCAGCCAGCCGAGGCCGCCGGCCAGCCCGGCGAGCAGCAGGGTCGTGGTGGTGTAGGCATCCATCGCGCACGAGGATCGCATGGACCGGCGCGCCGGTGGCGTGTGGCGGCGCGTGTCCGCGGTGCACGCATGCCGGCCGCCGGCGCCGATCCGGTACAGTGCGGCGCCATGCGTGTACTCCGCCGGGGCTACCCATGAAGCCTGCCATGACGCCTGCCATGACGCCGTCGCCTGCAGCCCTGCGCTGCGACGTCTTCTGTCGGGTCGTCGACAACTACGGCGATGCCGCGGTGTGCTGGCGGCTTGCCCTGGCGCTGGCGGCAGAGCAGGGCTTCGGCGTGCGCCTGTGGATCGATCGGCCGGAGGTGCTGGCGGCGCTGCAGCCAGCGCTGGATCCGGCCGTCGATGTGCAGTGGCTCGAAGGCGTCGAGGTGCGCCGGTCGCCGCCGACGGACGCACCGGGCCTGCCCGACATCGCGATCGATGCCTTCGGCGGTGGATTGCCGGACGCCTACGCCGAGGCGCTGGCCATGCGCCGTCCGCGCGCCCTTTGCATCGTGCTGGAGTATCTGAGCGCCGAATCCTGGGTCGCCGGCGTGCACGGTCTGGCTTCACCTCATCCGGTGCTCGACCTGCGCCGCTTCTACTTTTGCCCGGGGTTCGAGCCGGGTACCGGCGGTCTGTTGCGCGACCGGGGCCTGCTGGCAGCGCGGGACGCCTGGCAATCCGATCCGCATGCCGGCGAAGGGTTCCTGGAAAGGCTCGGGTTGCCAGCGCCGGCGGACGACAGCATCCGCGTGTCCCTTTTCGGCTATGCCAACCCCGGCCTGCACACGCTGCTCGATGCGATGGCCGCCGGGCCCGGCCGGGTCCAGCTGGCGCTTGCGCCGGGGCCGCTTGCCGAGGGTGCGCTCGCCTGGCTGCGCGGCGCCGGTGTCCTGCCGCCGGGCGCGGCCCTGGAGCCCGGGCGTTCCGCCGTCGCCGGGGCGCTGCAGGCGACGATGCTGCCATTCCTGCCGCAGCCGGACTTCGACCGGCTGCTCTGGTCCTGTGACCTCAACTTCGTGCGCGGCGAGGATTCCCTGGTCCGGGCGCTGTGGGCGGCCCGTCCCCTGTGCTGGCAGCTCTATCCACAGCAGGACGATGCGCAGTGCCCGAAGCTGGATGCCTTCTCGCTGGCCTGCCGCCGGCAGGCAGGCCCGGCGCGCGGCTGGGGCGAGCCCGGGTGCGCAGCCGTGGAGGCGCTGGAACGGCTGCAAAGCGCCTGGAACGGCTGTGCAACGGGCGCTTCGCCGGGGCTGCTGGTCGATGCGGGAACGGCGGCGGGACAGTCGGCGGGACAGACGACGGGGCATGACCCCGCGCCGTTCGTGGCAGCCCTCGCGGCGGCGTGGCCGGGGGTGCGCGCCGGACTTCCGGTCCTGCGGCGGCGGTCGGCACTGCTTGCGGGGGCGCTGGCTGGCCAGCCCGACCTTGCCGCGCGACTGGCGGGTTTCTGCCGGGAGCAGCTAAAATAGAGGGCTTTCCGGAAAAACCGCCGGTAATGTAACGGCAGGGTCTGTAACGCCAGCGTCGGTCTCGACAGCGTCGGTCGCGGCGACGTCGGTCTCGTCCTGGATCCGGCGCGCGGCCCGGCGCTCGGTCAACTGCGCAATCCAGCGCTCACTTCAACGTCCTACACAGTGGTGCATAAATGAAAACCGCACAGGAAATCCGCCCGGGCAACGTGATCATGGTCGGCAAGGATCCGATGGTCGTGCAGAAGGCCGAGTTCAGCAAGTCCGGCCGCAACGCCTCGGTGGTCAAGATGAAGATGAAGAACCTGCTCTCCGGCACCGCCGCCGAGTCGGTCTACCGCGCCGACGAGAAGTTCGACATGGTGTCGCTCGAGCGCAAGGAGGTCACGTTCTCCTACTTCGCCGATCCGTCGTACGTGTTCATGGACGCCGAGTTCAACCAGTTCGACATCGACGGCGACAACATGGGCGATGCGCTGAACTACCTCGAAGAGGGCATGCCCGCCGAAGTGGTGATCTACAATGACCGTCCGATCTCGGTCGAGATCCCGCAGACGCTGGTGCGCGAGATCATGTACACCGAGCCGGCGGTGCGCGGCGACACTTCGGGCAAGGTGCTCAAGCCGGCCAAGCTGAAGAGCGGCTTCGAGATCCCGGTGCCGCTGTTCTGCGACACCGGCGACAAGATCGAGATCGATACCCGCACCAACGAGTACCGCAACCGCGTCAAGGGCTGACGCGCGGCGCGCTGCCTTGCCGGTGGCGCCCGATGCATGGCGGCGGCCCGGCGCCGCCACCGGGCGGCCCGCCGGCTGCGCGGCGACGCAGGTCCAGGAGAAACGATGAAGGCTGCGATATTCGAGTACGCGAGGGCCGAGAGCATCGCGCAGGCTTGCAGCCTGCTTGCCGAGCACGGAGCCGATGCCAAGCTGCTTGCCGGTGGCCAGAGCCTGGTGCCGATGATGGCGATGCGGCTCGCCCGTCCGGCGTGGCTGATCAACGTGAACGAGATTGCCGAACTCAAGTCGAGCCGGCGCGACGGCGCGGTCTGGGTCACCGGCGCAGGCCTGCGGCAGGTCGACGTCGAGCGCGACGGCGAGCTCGCGCGCGCGGTGCCACTGATCCGCCAGGGCTTGTACTGGGTCGGGCACATCCAGACAAAGAACCGCGGCACCGTCGGCGGCAGCCTGGTGCATGCCGACCCGTCGGCGGAACTGCCACTGGTCGCGCAGGCGCTGGGCGCCAGCTTCGTCCTCCGGCGCAACGGCAGCGAGCGCACGGTGGCCGCCGCCGATTTCTTCCAGGCACCGATGGTGACCGCGACCGAGCCGGACGAGTGCCTGGCCGAGGTTCGCTGGCCGGTGTGGCAGGGCGAGCGCGTCGGCAGCGCCTTCGACGAACTGAGCATCCGCCACGGCGACTACGCGATCGTCGCGGCCTGCGCGCAGGTCGAGGTGGACTCCGCCGGCCGCTGCGTGCGCGCGGTGCTGGGCATCGGTGGCGCTGCGTCGGTGCCGGTCTCGGCCGAGGCGATCGCGCGCTCGCTGCATGGCACCCAGCTCGATGACACGACCATTGAGGCGGCCGTCGAGTCGATCGGGCAGTACCTCGACCCGGGATCGGACGTGCATGCCACCGCCGAGTACCGGGTGCACCTGGCGCGGGTGCTCGCCGCCCGCGTGCTGCGCCGGGCGCGCGACCATGCCGCAGGTATGGCCAGGGGCACGCGCGCCTGATCCGACGCTCCGGCGCGGGCCGCCAGCGGCCCCGCCTCCGATCTCCCGGCCGCGGCGCGGTGCATTCCTTCCCGCGGCCCCTCCAGCAGGGCACAGCATGAACGAACCGAAGAGCAGCGTCTGCATCACCGTCAATGGCGTCGAGCACCGGTGCGAGGTCCCCACGCGGCTGTCGCTGGTCGACTTCCTGCGCGAGACCCTGCGGCTCACCGGGACCCATGTCGGTTGCGAGCATGGTATCTGCGGGGCCTGCTCGGTGATCCTGGACGGCGACCCGGTGCGCTCCTGCCTGATGTTCGCGGTGCAGGCCGACGGCCATTCGATCACCACGGTCGAGGGGCTGGCCAATGCCGACGGTTCGATGAGCGTGCTGCAGGACAGCTTCTGCGAGACGCACGGCCTGCAGTGCGGCTACTGCACGCCCGGCATGCTGGTGGCGACCCACTCGCTGCTGAAGACCAATCCGAACCCCTCCGCGGGCGAGATCCGCGACGCGATCAGCGGCAACCTGTGCCGCTGCACCGGCTACCAGCAGATCGTCGACGCCGTGCAACTCGCCGCACGGCGGGTCGCGGCCGGCAACGGCAACCGATAGGACACCGGACCATGGCTGAGAAGACTTCGCCGTACGGCTTTCGCTACATCGGTGCAAAGCGGCGCACCAAGGAAGACCCGCGTTTCGTCACCGGACGCGGCCGCTATGCCGCCGACATCCAGCTGCCCGGCATGCTGCACGTGGCGATCGTCGCCAGCCCCTATCCGTCGGCGCGCATCCGTTCGATCGAAAGCGCCGAGGCGCTGGCGCTGCCCGGGGTGCGCTACGTGCTGGCCGGTGCCGAGCTGTGCGCGGCGGTCGATGCGCTGTATGTCGGCGTCGATGCGCCGAAGGTCAAACGCTATCCGCTGGCCGACGGGCTGGTCCGCTATGCCGGGGAGTGGGTGGTGGCGGTGGTGGCCGAGACGCGCGCGATCGCCGAGGACGCGGTCGAGCTGATCGAAGTCGACTACGAACCGCTGCCCCACCTGGTCGACCCGGAGGAGGCCGCGAAGCCCGGTGCGGTGCTGGTGCATCCGGAGCATGGCACCAACGTGCTCTACCACCGCAAGTTCGTCTGGGGGGCGGTGGACGAGGCGTTCGAGAAGGCAGACCACCGGCTTGCGTTCAGGGCGCGCTGGGGACGAAGCGCCACGGTGCCGATCGAGACCTTCGTCGCGGTCGCGCAGTGGGACGCGGGCAACGAGATCCTCGACATCTGGGCGTCGATCCAGATGCCGAAGTTCCCCGACCAGCTCGCGCGCGCGCTGCGGTTGACCGGCAATTCGGTGCGCGTGCACTTCGACGTCGACGTCGGCGGCAGCTATGGCGTGAAGCGTGGCATGAAGCACACGCTGCTGGTGTCGTACCTGGCGATGAAGCTGCGCGCGCCGGTGCGCTTCCTGGAGGACCGCCTCGAGAACATGCGCGGCGGTGACATGCACGGCCCGGACCGCATCTTCGACATGCAGGTCGCGTTCGACCATGACGGCATCATCCGCGCATGGAAGATCAAGGCACTGGACGATGTGGGTGCCTACGCCGGCCGTTCGCCGCTGCAGCTGGGCAAGCCTGTCAGCGCGATCTGCGGGCCTTACCGCATCCCGGCCGTGGAGTACGAGCCCACGTCGGTGATGACGCACAAGACCCCGCAGGAGGCGGTGCGCGGCTTCGGCCAGTCGCCGACCAACTTCGCGATGGAGTGCACGATCGACCGCGTTGCGCGCCACCTCGGCATGGACCGCCTGGAGCTGCGCCGGAAGAACCTGATCCGCAAGGAAGAGTTCCCGTACCGCATACCCAGCGGCACCACCTACGACTCCGGTGACTACCACACGGTGCTCGACAAGGCGCTGAAGGCGGCCGACTACGAGGGGCTCGTCCGCCGGCGCGATGAAGCGCGCCGCGCGGGCCGGCTGGCCGGCATCGGCGTGTCCACCTGCCTGGAACCGTCGGGTGGCAACTCGTCGTTCGAGCCGCTGTTCAATCCGAAGAACGAGACCACCACCTGGATGGATTCCTGCCTGGTGCGCGTGGACCTCAATGGCGCGGTCACCGGCGTGTTCGGTACATCCAGTTCCGGCCAGGGACACCAGACGCTGGTGTCTACCGTGGTCGGCGAGGTGCTGGAGCGCGACCCGTCCGGCATCCGGGTGATCGCGGCCGATTCGCTGAATGCGCTGCCGTCGAACAGCCCGGTGGGCAGTCGGATGGCGATCATGCTCGGCGGCGCCGCGGCCGGCGCGGCGCGGAAGATACGCGACACGCTGCTGAAGATCGGCGCGCACAACCTCGGCCTGCCGCTGTCGGGCGTCACCTACCGCGACGGGGATGTGTTCGACACGCTGCATCCCGAGAAGCGCATGACCTGGGACCAGCTGGTGGAAGTGGCGCACCGCAAGTTCCACAAGATGCCGCCCGACATCGAACCGGGCCTGCAGGCGAAGTTCGTCTGGGAAGTGCCCACCGGCGGTACGCTGCCGACCGAGGACGGCCAGGTGCAGATGTACCCGTGCTACTCGTTCGAGACGCACGTGGTCTATGTCGAGATCGATCCCGATACAGGCAAGCCCGTGCTGCAGCGCTACGTGGTCGGCCACGACTGCGGCGTGATGATCAACCCGGACATCGTGCATGGCATGACCTATGGCGGCGTTGCGCACGGCGTCGGGGCGGCGCTCTACGAGAAGTTCGCGTTCTCCGAAGAGGGCCAGCTGCTGTCCGGCACCTTCATGGACTACCTGATCCCGAGTGCGCTCGAAGTACCCGAGATCAGCATCGTCGACCACTGCACCCCGTCGCCCCTGACCACCTTCGGCCAGAAGGGTTCCGGCGAGGCAGGCTACCTCGGCGGGCCGGCGGCGATCGCCTGCGCGATCAACGATGCACTCGACCCGATCGGCACGGCCATCGCCGAGACGCCGATGTCGCACCTCGCGCTGTGGAGCCTGATCCGGGCGGCACGCGCGAAGCCGAAGATGAAGGACGCCGCCTGAATCACGCGGCGCCGTACGAAGCATCCCCAGATACCCCGAACCCACCAAGGTCCCACGCATGATCATCGACATCCACGCCCACTACATCCCGCAGCTCGTGTTCGACCGCTTCGAGCGCGAGGCCTCGAAGTTCCCCGGTGTCTCGCTCAAGCGCGACGACAAGGGCGTGCGCATCGGCTTCGTCGGCAAGGACCTGTCGCGACCGATCATGCCCAAGCTCTCCGCGCTGGCCGATCGCCGCGCGTGGATGGATGCCAACGGTATCGATCACCAGCTGGTCGGCGCCTGGATGGACGCCACCGGATACGAGCTGCCGCCCGAGCAGGGCCTGGCCTGGAGCCGGTTCATGAACGCCTGCACGCTCGAGAACCTGGGCGACGAGAAGCGCTTCACGCCGCTGGCTACCGTGCCGATGCAGAGCGGCAAGCTCGCGGCGCAGGTGCTGGAAGAGGCGATGGGTCAGGGTTTCGGCGGCGTCATGGTCGGCACGCTGCCGAGCGGCGAAGGCGGCAACCTCGATTCGCCCGACCTCGATCCGTTCTGGGAGACCGCCTCGCGCCTGAACGCGGCCGTGATGCTGCATCCGATGTTCGTCTGCGGCGAGCCGCGCCTGGGCGACTACGACCTGGTCAATGCGATCGGCCGCGTGGTCGACACCTCGATCGCGGTGTCCCGGCTGCTGTTCTCCGGCCACCTGCTGAAGTATCCGGGCGCGAAGCTGGTGCTTTCGCATGGCGGCGCGGCGCTGCCGTTCGTGCTCGGCCGGCTCGGTCGCCACTACGACCACCATGGCGACAAGTACGCCGATCCGCGCAAGGGTTTCGAGGCGCTGTACTTCGATGCGCTGGTGTTCGATGCGGATTCCACGTCCTACCTGATCGACAAGGCGGGCGACGACAAGGTGATGATGGGTTCGGACATGCCGTTTCCGGCCGGCGACCCGCATCCGCTGCGCCCGATCGACGAGGCGGTCAAGGACGCGGCCGTGCGGCGCAAGATCCTGGAAGAGAATGCGCGCCGGGTATTCCGCGTGCGCCCCGATTGCGCGATGCCCGGCTGACCCCTTCGGTCAGGCCGCGGCCCGCAGCAAGACACTGGAGGAGTGATGATCGAGATCCAACGCAGACGCCTGCTTGCCGGCGCAGGCGCGGCAAGTGCTGCCTCGCTGGCCGGCACGCCCGGGCGCGCTTCGGCGCAGCCGAAGTTTCCCGACCGGCCGGTGCGGCTGATCGTGCCGTTCGCGCCCGGAGGTGAGACCGACTTCGTTGCGCGCACCTGGGCCAACCGCGTGTCGCCCCACCTGGGCTCCACGCTGATCGTCGACAACCGCCCCGGAGCGGGCGGTGCGGTCGGTGCCGGCGAAGCCTCGCGCGCGAAACCCGACGGCCACACGCTGCTGTCGGGCACTACCACCACGCATGTGATCAATCCGGCTGCGATGAGCAAGCCGCCGTACGATCCGCTGCGCGACTTCATGCCGGTGACGCTGGTCAGTTCCTCGCCCACCTGCGTGATGGTGAACCCGTCGATTCCGGCGAAGAACCTGAAGGAGCTGGTCGCCTTCGTGCGCGCCAACCAGAAGCAGCTGAGTTACGGGTCCCCTGGCGCCGGCAGCATCAACCACCTTGCGGGCGAACTCTTCAAGCAGCTGGTCGGTGCAGCCGAACTGCAGCACGTGGCCTACAAGGGTGCGGGGCCCGGCGTGGCTGACCTGATGGCCGGACACATCCCGCTGTTCATGGGCATCTTCGGCGCACAGCCGCTGGCCCAGCATCGCGCCGGCCGGCTGCGCATCTTGGCCGTGTTTGGCGAGCAGCGCCTGAAGGCCGCCCCGGACATCCCGACCGCGGTCGAACAGGGCCTGCCGAAGATGGTCACCAGCATCTTCCACGGCGTGTTCGCGCCGGCCGGCACGCCGCCGGCGGTGGTCGCGCAGATCCATGCCGCGACCCGGATGGCGTGGAACGAAGGGCTGCTGCAGAAGGACCTCGAGACCGTCGGCGGCACGCCGGCCGTCGATTCCACGCCGGAGTCCGCCGACCGCTTCATCCGGCAGGAGATCGCGCGCTGGACGCCGCTGGTGAAGTCCATCGGCCTGAAGATGGATTGATGCATCGCCCGTCACCGCTTACCGAACCGGAGTGAAACGACCCATGGACAGTCCCGACAACGGCACCGAGCCGGCACGCGGCTACCGCGACCTGCATGAACACCTGGCCGAGCTCGAGCGGCGCGGCCTGCTGCTGAAGATCGACCGGCAGATCGACAAGGACTCGGAGTTGCATGCGCTGGTGCGCTGGCAGTTCGTCGGCGGCATGTCCGAGGCCGAGCGCAAGGCCTTCCTGTTCACCAACATCGTCGACGGCCAGGGCCGCAAGTACGACATCCCGGTGGTGGTCGGCGCGCTGGCGGCCAACCGTGCGGTGTATTCGGTCGGCATGGACGCGCCGGTCGAGGGCATTCAGGCGAAATGGGACCACGCGATCGCCAACCCGGTGAAGCCGCTGGTGGTCGAGAAGCCGCCTTGCCAGGAAGTCATCCTGGAAGGCGATGCACTGATCGGGCCAGGCAACGGGCTCGGCCGGCTGCCGATCCCGATCTCCACGCCGGGCTTCGACAGTTCGCCGACGTTGACCGCGACCAACGTGGTGACCAAGGACCCGGAGACCGGCGGCCAGAACATGGGCACCTACCGCTGCGCGCTGAAGGCGCCCGACCGGATCGTGGTGCGCATGGCCACGCGCGTCGGTGGTGCGGAAGGCTACATCCACTACACCAAGCACCAGAAGCGCGGCGACCGCTACATGCCGTGCGCGATCGTGCTCGGCTGCCCGCCCTATGTCGCATTCATGGGGCCGCAGAAGCTGCCGATCGGCATGGACGAACTCGATGTCGCAGGAGGGCTTGCGGGCCATCCGATCCGCATCACGCGCGCGCACTCGGTCGACCTCATGGTTCCGGCCGAAGCCGAGGTGGTCATCGAGGGCATGATCGACACCGAGACGGTGGAGCCCGAGGCGCCGTTCGGCGAGTCGCACGGCCACGTGGCGCTCGAGGAATTCAACATGGTGATGAAGATCACCGCCATCACCATGCGCAAGGACGCGGTGATCCCGTCCTACATCAGCCAGGTCGCGCCCAGCGAGTCGAGCGTGATCAAGCGCGTCGCCTACGAGCCGTTGTTCCTCACCCACCTGCGCGACGGGCTGGGTATCCGCGGCGTGAAGCGGGTGACGCTGCACGAGCCGCTGACCGGCCTGCTGCGCGTGACGATGATCACCTGCGAACGGGGCATGCCGCGCACCGAGGTCTGGCGTGCGCTGTACGGTGCCGCCTTCTTCAAGGGCGACTGCAGCAAGATCTGCATCGCGATCAACGACGACATCGATCCGGACAACTCGGATGCGCTGCTCTGGGCGATGGCGTATCGCTCCAATCCGGTGGCCGACGTTCTGACGCTGCCGCACCGTGGCCAGGGCCACGGGCCGAAGCGCGAGAGCGACGGTGACGAGGATTCCACGCTGCTCATCGATGCGACGATGAAGTCCGGCATGCCGCCACTGGCGCTGCCCAAGCAGGAATACATGGAGCGGGCGAAGGCGATCTGGGAAGAACTCGGGCTGCCGCCGGTGCGCCCGCAACCGCCGTGGTATGGCTATTCACTGGGCGACTGGCATCCGGCCTGGGATGCCGCTGCCGAGCGGGCGGTGCGCGGAGAGTGGATCGAGAACGGGAAGATCAGCGAAGGCCAGCAGCGCAAGGGCCTCAAGCCCGAGACCAAGTTCCGCCCCGACTGATCCGGCGGCACGAACAAGACCACGGAGGAGCATCATGGATCGCAGGACCTTCATCGCCACGGCCGGCGCTACCGGCGCCGGCCTGCAGTTGCCCCGCATCGCCTCAGCACAGGCATCCGACTGGCCGCGCGAGCCGGTACGCATCGTCATCCCGTACTCGGCCGGCGGGCCGACCGAGGTGGCGGGGCGGATCATCGCGCAGGAGTTGACGAAGAACCTCGGCCAGAACTTCCTGGTCGACCTTCGCCCGGGCGGCAGCTCGGTGATCGGCACCGACCTGGTGGCGCGCGCGAAGCCGGATGGCTACACGCTGCTGATGCAGGCGGCTGCGTTCGCGATCAACCCGTCGCTGATCCGCAAGCTGCCGTTCGATACCGTGGCCGACTTCGAGCCCCTGACCATGGCCACGCGCAGCGGCCTGGTGCTGGTGACCCATGCCGGCTCGTCGATCAATACCGTGGCCGACGTGATCGCGTTCGCGCGCGCGAAGCCTGGCATGGCGCAGTTCGCATCGGCCGGCAACGGCAGCATGGCGCACATGTCGATGGAACTGTTCGCGGCGATGGCGAAGATCGAGGCGGTGCATATCCCCTACAAGGGCAGCGGCGCGGCCTTGCCCGACGTGATGGGCGGCCACGTCCCTTTCATGATCGACAACCTGGGATCGGCAATGCCGCATGTCCGTGGCGGCAAGCTGAAGGCGATCGCCCATACCGGCACCGGGCGCCTCGAGATGCTGCCGGGCGTGCCGGCCATCGCCGACGCGCCCGGCATGGCTGGCTACGAGACCAGCAACTGGTTCGGTTTCCTGGCGCCGGCGAAGATGCCGGCGGCCCTTTCCGAACGCATCCATGGGGAACTGGTGAAGGTGATCCGTCGCCCGGACATCGTCGAGCGTTTTGCCCGGGATGGGGTGGAGGCGGTCGGCAACAGCAAGGCCGATTTCGCGGCCTTCCTCAAGGCCGAGATGGTGAAGTGGGGCAGGGTCGTCAAGGAGCGCAACATCAAGGTGGAGTGACCGGCCGGCGCAGTTAAGTCGCAGTCAAGCTTCGGCCCGCATCGTCCAGGCTCCGCTTTCCGCGGCCTTTGCTTTCACCAGTCGTCGTTTGCATGGCTGGCAGGATTCATGCGCGCCGGTAACGGCGGGACGGGCATCGGCTGTGCGTACACGCAAGTCTGGCCATTGTCCCGGAGTCATTCCATGAACATCGATCCGATCGCGCAGGACCCGCAGGCACTGATCGGCCGTACGGGCGGGCCTGCGAGCTGGACCACTGCATCGTTCGGAAGGCCGGCCGATGCGCGGCCGGGCGACAGCGAATCGCTGGGTGAACACCTGAACCTGTGCAGGACCGTTTCCGGTCGTCTGTTCGGACTGCAGTGCAAGGTCGAGGCGGCGCACGCGTTCCTGTGCGGTCGCGTGGTCACCACGCTCGCCGCAGTCATGGTGCTGGCGTGTATCGTCTTCATCGTGTCCTAGTGGATGTCGGAGTCCGGATGGCCCTGGCCCCTGCCTGAGGCAGCGGGCGAACTCCACGGCATCCTGGGCGCCGGGCAGGGTCCGCTTCAGCCGCCGATTCGTGCCGAGATCTTCGGCCGGCAGCGCTTTGCGCAGCATGGCCGCAGCCTCGGCGAGACGCATCGGGCCGCGCGCGCCAGCGCAGGCGCGAAGGCATTCTTCCCGCGCTTGCGCAGCAACATCCAGGCCTTGCGTGACGCGCATCGCTACATCGGACTGCAGGCCGAGGCGGGCTACGACGTCAGCCCTGCCGCGGAGTGGCTGCTCGACAATTTCCACCTGATCGAGGCCCAGCTCAAGGCGATCCACGACGGCCTGCCGCGACGCTACTTCCGCGCGCTGCCGGTGCTGATTGACGAGCCGCTGGCCGGGTTACCGCGGATCTATGGCGTCGCATGGGCCTATGTCGCCCACACCGATGGCGCATTCGACGCCGACCTGCTGGCGGGCTTCCTCGCTGCCTACCAGGATACACGGTCACTCGACCTGAGCGAGATGTGGGCGCTGCCGACCACGCTGCGCGTGGTCCTGATCGAGAACCTGCGTCGGCTCGCCGAACGCCTGGCGGCGCACAAGGCGGCGCGCGAACTGGCCAACGTCTGCTGCGACCGGCTGGGCGAGGCCAGCGTCGAGGCGTTCGAGGCGGTCCTGGAACGCCTGCGCCTGCGCGGCCTGGACCGGGTGTTCCTGGCCCAGCTGGCGCAGCGGCTGGTGGATCGTCGTGCGTCGGCCGCCAGCGCTGTTTCGAGGGTGATCGCGCAGTGGCTGGCCGAGCGGCTGCCGGACCCGGTCGCGGTCCAGGCGCAGCAGATCGCGGACCAGACGGCCGACAACCTGAGCGTGAGCAATGCGGTCAACTCGTTGCGCGCGATCGGCGACGCGGACTGGCAGGGCATCGTCGCGCGCTCCAGCCCGCTGATGCAGGCGATGCTGGCGTCGCCGGTGTTCCTGGCCGAACACCCGGTCACGCGCGATCGCACGCTCCACGCGATCGAACGCCTGGCGCGCCGCAGCGGCGTTGCCGAACTGTCCGTGGCGCACTGCCTGCTGGAGCACATGCAGGCGCATCCCGATGCCGGCTCGGAGCGGGCCATCGCCGGATTCTGGCTCGACGGGCCGGGGCGGCCCGAGTTCGAACGCTCGCTCGGCCCCCGTCGCCGCACGTATCGCTGGCGGCCGCGCTGGCTGCGGGCGCTGCGTCTCCCACTGTATGTGGGGACGATCGCCACGGGTACCTTCGCCATCGCTGCGCTGATGCTTGCGATGGAAGGCATGCAACCGGCAGAAGCACGCAACGCCGGCTGGCTGTACCTGACCGGGGGGCTGCTGATGCTGCTGCCCGCATCGGAAGCGGTGCTGGCCGTGGTCAACCGCCTGATCAGCGAATCGATGCGGCCGGTTCCACTGCCCCGGCTTGCGCTGGTGGACGGGATACCCGACACGCTGCGCACGCTCGTGGTGATCCCCGCGATGCTCGTGGACGGGGCCTCCATCGCGCAGCTCGCGCATCGGATCCGGCTGCACTACCTGGCAAACCCGGAGCCCAATGCGCAGTTCGCACTGCTGACCGACTGGGCCGATGCCGATGCGGCCCGGCTGCCACGCGACGCAGCGCTGCTGGCCGATGCAGTGGCTGCGGTCGGTTCCCTGAACCGGCTGCATCCGTCCGCCGGCGGTTGCGCGCGTTTCCTGCTGCTGCACCGGGCCAGGCGCTACAGCCCCGGCGAGCGCCGATGGATCGGCTGGGAACGCAAGCGCGGCAAGCTCGAGCAGCTGATCCACAGGCTGGCGACGGACCGTTCTGAAGGGCGCGCGGATCCCTTCATGGACCTGGGCGAACTGTCGAGGACGGCAGGTGCGACGCGCTACGTCCTGACCCTGGACAGCGACACCCGGCTTCCGCCCGGTCGGCTGCGCGAACTGGTGGGGGTGGCCGCGCATCCGGAGAACACGCCAAGGCTGTCCGCCGACGGCTGCAGGGTGGACGCCGGCCATGCGATCCTGCAGCCGCGCCTGGTGACGCCACTCTCGCCACCGCGCGAACTCACCCTCTACCACTGGCTGTTCGCCGGACAGGATGGCGTCGACCCGTACAGCGCGGCGACCTCCGAGGTCTACCAGGACCTGTTCGACGAGGGGACCTTCACCGGCAAGGGCCTGATGGACGTGCAGGCCGTGGCGGTCGTGCTGGGTGGCCGCCTGCCGGAAGGCCAGATCCTCAGCCACGACCTGCTGGAAGGGTCGATCGCACGCTGCGCGGCGGTGACCGACATCACCGTGATCGAGGACGCCCCGTTCCATGCGGATGTCGCCGCGTCGCGACTGCATCGCTGGACGCGCGGAGACTGGCAACTGCTGCCGATCCTGCTGCGGCCCGCCCGTTTCCCGGTGGGGGCGGTGGGACGCTGGAAGATGTTCGACAACCTGCGCCGCTCGCTGGTCGCGCCGATGTCGCTGCTGCTGGTCGTCCTTGCATTGTCGGGCGCCACCATTACCCCCTTGGCGGCCCTGGTGCTCGCCTGGGCCGCATTCACCGCGGGTCCTGCGATGGGTGCACTCGCGGCCAACCTGCCGTCGCGCGACGAGCTCGCCTTGCGCCACTTCTATGCGCATGCGCTGGTCGAAATGGCGCGCGCGGCCTGCGGTGGGCTGTGGCACATGGCGCAGTTGCTGCAGCATGCGATGCTGTCTCTGGACGCGATCGTGCTGGCGCTCCATCGCACCTTCGTCAGCCGGCGTCACCTGCTGCAGTGGACCACGGCCGCCGATGCGCAGGCGAGCGCGCAGACGCGCCTGGGTTCCGTGCTGCGCAGGCATGCGGCGGAGCCGGTCGTCGCTGCCGTCCTCCTCGGCGTGCTGCTGGCGACGGGCTCGCCATGGCCCTTGCTGTCGATCATGGTCTGCCTGGCCTGGGGGGCATCGCCGGTCTGGACCTGGTGGGCGAGCCAGCGCCTGGCAGAGGCACCCGCTCGCAAGCTCGCGCCGGGCGACGATGCCTTCCTCGAGGGCGTGGCCCGCGATACGTGGCGGCTGTTCGATCGCTGCGTGGGAGCGGCCGACAACCACCTGCCGCCGGACAACCTGCAGGTGCTGCCGTACGACATGCTCGCCCACCGCACCTCGCCCACCAATGTCGGGCTCTACCTGCTGAGCGTCGCCTGCGCGCATCGGTTCGGCTGGATCGGCATGCAGGACCTGCTGTCGCGGATCGAATCCACGCTGTACACCCTGGGCAGGCTGCAGCGCCATCGCGGACATTTTCTGAACTGGTACGACACCCGTAGCTGCGAGCCGCTGCTGCCGATGTACGTGTCTACCGTCGACAGCGGCAACCTGAGCGGCCACCTGCTGGCGGTCGCTCAGGCGTGCCACGAACTGGCGGCGCAGGCGGTACCACCAGCCGACCTGGCGCCAACGGCGGCCGCCGTGTCCGGTTCGCTGAAGCGGATCGCCGCCCTGCGCCGGCTGTGGCCCGAACTGCTCGCCTCGCCCGAGCCCCGGTTGGCGCTGGTCCGGTTGCTCGACGCCGGGACTTGCACGATCGAGGACCGCGACGGGCTGGCGTCGATGCAGCGCTTGCTGGCGCAGGCCAGGGTCGAGCTTGATGGGATGGTGCGCTCGCATGCGCCGGCCCCGTCGCCAGGCGTGCCGGTCGTGGAGGTGCCGGCGCCATGCAGCGAGCTGCTGTGGGCGCTGGAGGACCACCTCTCGCTGGCCGGTACGCGCCTGCGCGACGCCCGGGCGCTGCTCGATGAAGACGCGTGCGCTGCGATCCAGCGCCTGCACGCGATTGCCGCGCGCTGCGAGGAACTGGCCTGGGCTCCGGAGTTCGGGTTCCTCTACCACGGTCGTCGGCACCTGTTCCACATCGGGTTCCGGGTCGCCGAGCAGGAGCTCGATTCAGGGTTCTACGACCTGCTCGCGTCCGAGTCCCGGCTCACCAGCCTGCTGGCGATCGCCAAGGGCGACGTGCCTGTGGCGCACTGGGCTTCGCTCGGCCGGCCGTTCTATGCGCTGGGTGCGCGCGCCGGGCTGCGCTCGTGGTCCGGTTCGATGTTCGAGTACCTGATGCCCACGCTCATGCTGCAGGAGCCCGACGGCAGCGTGCTGCATGAAGCCGCACGCGTGGCGGTCGATGAGCAGATCGCATACACCGAGGAGCAGGGCGTCCCCTGGGGAATCTCGGAATCCGCCTACGCTGGCCGCGACCACACGCTGGCCTACCAGTACGCACCGCAGGGCGTGCCGCGCCTGGCGCTGCGTCGTACCCCGGCGGACGAACTGGTCGTTGCGCCCTATGCGACTGCACTGGCTGCACAGGTTGCGCCACGCCGGGCGCGGCGCAACTTCGACACCCTGCAGCGACTGGGCGCGCGCGGTCGCTACGGCTTCATCGAGGCGCTGGACTTCACGCCCGCACGACAGGCGAGCGGCGACGTGTTCACTCCGGTCGGGACCTTCATGGCGCATCACCAGGGCATGACGATCATCGCGCTCGCCAACGTGCTGCTCGGCGCTCCGGCGCAACGCTGGGGAATGGCCGATCCACGGCTGGAAGCCGTCTCCTCGCTGCTGCACGAGCGCGCGCCGCGCGAGGTGTCGATGCTGCATGCGCCGCCGTCGGCTACGGCGCCGCGCGTGCTGCGCAAGCAGGCGCCGCGCGTCCTGCGCGAACTGGAGCCGGGTCGGGCCGCGGTCGAGCCGACGCACCTGCTGTCCAACGGCCGCTACCATGTGTCCCTGCGTGCCAACGGCGCCGGCTGGAGCCGGCGCGGACGCGTCGGCATCACGCGCTGGCGTGACGACCTGCTGCGCGATGCCTGCGGCAGCTTCCTGTTCGTGCGCCGTGCCGGGCAGCAGCGGCCGGTCTCCATCACGAGCCATCCCGCGCCGGATGCCGAGGCTGCGTACCAGGCGGTGTTCCATGCCGACCGCGTGTGCTTCGATGCGCGCTGGCCGGCGATGCGGGCACACGTCACGGTCTGGGTCAGCCCGGAGGACGACATCGAGTTCAGGCAGGTCGAACTGAACAACCTGGGCGACGCCATGATCGACATCGAACTGATGTCGTCCTTTGAAGTCACGCTCAGCGAGCCGGCTGCGGACGAGGCTCATCCCGCGTTCACGAACCTGTTCGTGCGCGCTGCGTGGGACGCGGCCGACCAGGCGCTGATGTTCGAGCGAACGCCGCGCCTGCCGACGGAAGCGGCGCTGCAGGCGGCGCACTTCCTGGCGGACGGCGACCCCGCCGTGGTCGGCATCCGGGTGCAGACCGATCGCCAGCGCTGGCTGGGCCGCAACCATGATGCCGGCCTGCCGCTGGCCGCGTTCGACGAACTGCCCGACGGCGAAGCGGCAACAGCGGCGCATGCGCTGGATACCGGGCTCGACCCGGTTGCCTGCTTCGCCGTACGCCTGCGGATCGGCCCCGGCGCACGCGCCAGGCTCACCTTCGCCACGGCGGCGGCAGACGACGTCGGCACGTTGCGCGCGATCGTGGACAAGTACCGGCAGCCGGCGCATGTCGCGCGCGCGTCGCTGATGTCGGCCACCCTCGGTGGCATCCGGCTGCATGTGGTCCGGTTGAGTCCCGCCAACCTGGCGGTGATCCAGACGCTGACCACGGCACTCGTGGCCACTGTCACCCGTCCCTCCGCCCACGACGAGACGGGCACCGACGAGCGCATCGCCAGCTGCGACCGCCGGTTGCTCTGGCGCCTGGGCATCTCCGGCGACCTGCCGCTGATCCTGGTGTCGGCCGGATCGATGCAGGGTCTCGGACTGGTACGGGCGCTGGCAGAGGGGCTGCGCCTGTGGTCGTGGGGTGGCGTGGCCTGCGACCTGATCGTGCTGAACAGCGAAGCGCTCTCGTACCAGATGCCGCTGCAGCAGGCGATCGCCGCGCTGCGCGATCGTCACTCCGCGGAAGACGACCTGCAGGGCGCGGTGGCGAAGACCGGTTTCCACCTGCTGCGCACCGAGGAGCTCTCCGCAGGAGAGCTTGCCTGCCTGCATGCGCTGGCCCGGTTGCACCTGGTGGCGGATGGTCGTCCGCTGCTGCATCGCGTGCGCGAGTGGACCGACCTCCACGAGCAGGCACTGGCTTCACGCCGGGCGACAGGGCAGGTCGTGGTGCCGCTGTTGCCCCGCAGTCCGCGGCTGCCCGGTCCTTCCGCCGGGCGCTTCATCGAAGGGTGCGGCGAATTCGAGTTCGACGTCTGCGAGGGAATGCGTCCCGAGCGGCCGTGGATCAACGTGTTGTCCAACCCCGGTTTTGGTGCGCAGATCTCGGAGGCCGGCGGCGGCTACACCTGGGCGGTCAACAGCCGGCTCAACCAGCTGACTGCCTGGTCGAACGATGCGGTGGGCGATCCACCCTCGGAGTGGTTCCTGGTGCAGGATCCGCGCACCGGCCGCGCCTGGACGGTGGCGCCCTCCGCGCGCGGCAGCGAGGCGGCGACCTATCGCATCACGCACGGACAGGGCTACACGGTGATCCGCCACCGTATCGGCGACCTGGAGGTGATGGCGAGCTGGTGCGTCGATGCGGTGCTGGCCGTGAAGCAGGTCAGCATCCGCCTGGTGAACCATGGCAGCGCGCCCCTGCGCATGCGGGTGGTGGCGATCGCCGAATGGATGATGGGGGCCAGCCGGGGGGATCGTGCGACCGTGCATGCCAGCCACCATGCGGTCGATCTGCCCGAGGCGGGCGATGTGCCGGATGCGGTGGTGGTCGGTACACGCGGCGGCGAGGCCGCCCGCCGCCGCCTCGACATCCTGCTCGCCACGCAGGCGGAACAGGTGGCAGGGTTCGGAGACGGCACAGCCTTCCTCGCGCTTTCGGGTGCGACGGGAAGGGACCACGTCCCGGTCGGCTGGACCTGCGATCGGCGCGAATGCTTCGACCCGCAGGGCAGGCTGGCGTTGCCGGCACGGCCGGGTCGGCGCAGTGGCGCCGGCCTGGACCCCTGTGCGCTGCTGTCCACCGACGTGGTGCTGCATCCCGAAGCGCCCTGCGAACGCGTGTTCCTGCTCGGCCATGCCGGCTCGCCCGCGGCAGCGCGCGAACTGGCGCGCCAAGCCGCCATGGTCGCACCGGCGGCACGCATCGAGGCCGTGCGCGAGCACTGGGACCGGCTGCTCGGTACCACCGAGGTGCAGACGCCGGACCCGCTGTTCGATGCACTGGTGAACCGTTGGCTGCTCTACCAGGCCATCTCCTGCCGGCTCTGGTCCAAGTCGGGCTTCTACCAGGCCGGTGGTGCCTCCGGTTTCCGGGACCAGTTGCAGGACGCGATGGCGCTGGCCTGGGCCGCTCCGGCGATGCTGCGCGCCCAGATCGTCACCTGTGCCGGCCGGCAGTTCCCGGAGGGCGACGTGCAGCACTGGTGGCATGCGCCGGGAGGCGCCGGCGTGCGTACCCGTTTCTCGGACGACCTGCTGTGGCTGCCGCTGGCCTGCGCGCACTACGTGGAGGCCAGCGGCGACGTGTCGGTGCTGGACGAGACGGTCGCCTTCCTCGAGGGCGCCGCGATCGAACAGGGATCGGAGGATGCCTACTACACCCCTGGCCTGTCGAACCTCACGGCAAGCGTCTACGAGCATGCGGCACTTGCCATCGACCGCAGCCTTCTCGTCGGCGCGCACGGCCTGCCGTTGATGGGTACCGGTGACTGGAACGACGGCATGAACCGCGTCGGCCACGAAGGTCGGGGCGAGTCGGTGTGGCTGGGCTGGTTCCTGTGCCGGGTGGTGTCGGCATTCGTGCCGCTCGCCATGCGCCGCGGCGAATCGGTGCGTGCCGCGCGCTGGACGCGGGCGGCGCGCGGCTGGCGCGAGGCGCTGGACGGACCGGCCTGGGACGGCCTCTGGTTCCGGCGCGCGTTCTTCGATGATGGCAGCGTGCTGGGTACATCCTCGAATCCGGAAGCCCGGATCGACCTCATCGCCCAGGCCTGGGCGGTCCTGTCGGGCGCAGGATCCGTGCACAAGCAGCGCCTGGCCATGGCGGCGGTGGAAGCCCGGCTGGTCGACCGCGAGGCAGGACTGCTTCAGCTGCTGGCACCCCCGCTGCAGCATGCCCAGCCGGTGGCCGGATACATTCAGGCGTATCCGCCCGGTGTCCGGGAGAACGGCGGCCAGTACTCGCACGCCGGCGCCTGGGCACTGATGGCGCGCGCCGCACTGGTGCGCTCGGGCGATGGCGATGCGGACCTGCCGTGGACCTACTTCACCTGGCTCAGCCCTGCGCACCGGGCCGCCCATCCGCTGCATGGCCCGGCCTACCGGATCGAACCGTATGTCATGGCCGGTGACACCTACAGCCAGCTGCCGTATGTCGGGCGCGGTGGATGGAGCTGGTACACCGGTGCCGCGGCCTGGATGCATCGTGCGGCGATGGAATCCATCCTGGGCCTGCGGATCGATGCGCAGTGCCTGGCCTTCGAGCCCTGCCTGCCGTCGCACTGGCAGCGCGCCGGCATCATCCTGCGCCGCGATGGCCGGGTGCTGCGCTTCACGCTGATCAGGGTCGATGCACGCGACCTGCCTGCGGTTGCCGGGCGGGAAGGGGCGCGGTTGCTGCAGCCTGGCGAGCGCCTCGAGTGGCCACTGCTGCCGTCCGGCACGCATGTCGTCGTGCCGCTGGTGGCGCCGGTGCAGCCCTTGCATTGATGTCGTGCGTCAGCCGGCCTTGCCTGCACGGCGCGCCGTGCGACCATGCGTCGCGTTCCGGGGTATCCTCGCCTTGTCAGCGGGGAGTAGCCGCCTTCCACCCATCCGGGTCCGGAAGGGCCTGCGTCAACACGTTGGCACACTGGCACACCTGCACCATGGAAGCACTGTTCATCTCGACCGGCGTGGTCGCGCTCGCAGAAATCGGCGACAAGACGCAGCTGCTGGCATTCATCCTTGCAGCACGCTTCAAGAAGCCATTGCCGATCATCGCCGGCATCCTTTGCGCGACGCTCGTCAACCACGGGCTCGCCGGCGCACTGGGTGCATGGATCACCTCGGTGGTCAGCCCTGGCGCGATGCGCTGGATCCTGGGACTGTCGTTCATCGGCATGGCGATCTGGACGCTGATCCCCGACCGCATCGAGGACGAGGATACGCATGTGGCGCAGCGCCTGGGCGTATTCGGCGCCACCCTGGTCACTTTCTTCCTGGCCGAGATGGGTGACAAGACGCAGATCGCGACCGTGGCGCTGGCTGCGCATTACGCCGCGCCGCTGATGGTGGTGGTGGGGACGACGCTGGGCATGCTGGTGGCTGACGTGCCGGCGGTGTTCGTCGGTAACCGCTTCGCGGCGAAGATTCCGATGAAGCTCGTACACTCGATCGCAGCGGCGATCTTCGCGCTGATGGGCGTGCTGACGCTGCTCGGGATCGATTCCCTCTTCGGATGAGTGCAGGAAAGGCAGGCAGGGCATGTCCACACTGAACGGCAACGCGGCCGGCGAGGACGATGACGACGAGGCGGAAGACGCCGCGGGCGGCCAGGCGTCGTCCGGCGAGGACGATGGCGAGAACTGCCCGCTGTGCGGCTACTTCAACAGCCCGGCGAACGGCGATACCTGCAACCACCATCGCGTGTGGGTGTGGGACGACGTGGTCGAAGGCAGCCCGGTGTACGAGGAGTTCGCGGCGGCCTGGTCGGATTTTTCGGACCTGGCATCGAGTGCGGAGGACGTCGCCGAGTTCGCTGATAATGCGCTGGGGCTGGCAGAGGCGCTGGCCGTGCCCGACGCGCTGGTAGCCTACAGCCATTGGGAGAATTCGCCGCTGGACGTGTTCGTCGAACTGGCGGGTGCGGCGGTGGGCGAAGGCTGGACCGTGTCCGGGCCGCTCGGCGGCAGCGGCTACTGCGTGTACCTGGAGTCGGACGAGCGGGCGAACGTGGCCACCGACGGCTACCGTGCATTGCTGGCGGCGATCGATCCCGGGCGGTGAAGCAGGGCGGGTCCACGGAACAGGATGGAGGAAAGATGGGCAACGACGCGATGATCGAGACGATGATGAAGGCCTGGCGCTTCCTGTACCGCCGAGGCTTCATCGAGGGCTTCGGCCATATCAGTGCGCGCATCCCGGACAGCGACCAGTGGATGATCACGCGCCACTCGCTCGGCCCG
The DNA here is from genome assembly GCA_947458265.1 of Betaproteobacteria bacterium. Classification (GTDB taxonomy): domain Bacteria; phylum Pseudomonadota; class Gammaproteobacteria; order Burkholderiales; family CAIKXV01; genus CAIKXV01. The sequence continues at coordinate 31,039 of CANGYF010000005.1, read as the reverse complement.
GATGCGCATCCCGAGGATTTCCTCGTCTACGACCTCGACGGCAAGCGCGTCTCCGGCAAGGGCGACATACCGGGCGAGTATCCGATCCACCTCGAGATCCTGAAGGCGCGGCCGGACGTCGGCAGCCTGGTGCACTACCACGGCATGTATTCGACTGCGTTCACCACCAGTTCGCGCCCGACGCTGAAGGCGGTGCACCTGATGGGCACGCTGTTCCACGACGGCGTGCCGACCTACCATGACCCGCGGCTGGTGAGCACCGTCGAGCGCGGGCAGGCACTGGTCAAGGCGCTCGGCCCGCACCGTGCGGTGCTGATGCGCGCGCATGGCGCTGCCATCACCGGTGGCACGATCGAGGAGATGGTCGCCGGTGCCTTCCTGTTCGAGGAGAACGCGCACCGGGCGGTGATCAGCGCGCAGATCGGCGATCCGGTCTGGATCGAGGACGACCTGGCGAAGGATGCCGGCGAGGAACTGGTGCGTTCGCGCGGCCCGTTCCGCCGTGTGTGGGCGCTGCTGGAAGCGGACGAGGCGGCCGAAGCCGCCCGCAGATGAACAGGCCGGAAGGCCGGCGAAGCGAGGACAGCATGCAGGACACCGATTCGATGGATGCTCGGCGTGGATGCCGAGGCGGAACAGGTCGCGGCGCGGCGGCGGGCAGGGCTGCGTTCGTGCGTTCGTGCGTGGTTCTTTCGTGCGTCATGCTGCTGCCCGGCATCGCACAGGCACAAACACAAGCGCAGGATTACCCGAACCGGCCGATCCGCCTGGTGCTGCCCTTCGCCGGTGGCACCGACGTGGTGGCACGGCTGCTCGCGCAGCGGATGTCGGCCTCGCTCGGCCAGCAGGTGCTGCCCGACCAGCGCCTCGGCGCGGGCGGCAACATTGCGCACGAGGCCGTGGCCAAGGCAGCGCCGGATGGCTACACGCTGCTGATGGCGGCGCCGCCGGTGGTGCTCAACCCGCTGCTCAACCCCAAGGTGGGGTTCGATCCGGTGCGCGACTTCGCGCCGGTGGCGGTGGTGGCGGCGATCCCGAGCGTGCTGGTGGTCCATCCGCTGGTGCCGGCGAAGTCGATGAAGGAACTGGTCGCGCTCGCCCGGCGCAACCCGGACAAGCTCAGCTACGGGTCGGGCGGTGTCGGGTCGACCCCGCACCTCGCGTCCGAACTGCTGAAGTCGCTCGCCGGGGTGAAGATGCTGCATGTGCCATACAAGAGCGCGACCATCGCGCTTACCGGCGCGATGAGCGGCGAGGTCGACGTGGTAGTGGTGGCTTCGTCCAGCGCCGCGCCGTACGTCAAGAACGGGCGCCTGCGCGCGCTGGCCGTGCTCGACGGCAAGCGGGTCGCGGCCATGGCCGAGGTGCCGACGGCGGCCGAGGTCGGCTTCCCGCAACTGCTCGCGGTCAACTGGTATGCGCTGCTGGCGCCGCGCGACACGCCGGTGGCGATCGTCGAGCGGCTGAACGCGGAGGCCGTGAAGGCGATCAACGCTGCCGAGACGCGTGAACGCCTGGCCGGCATCGGCGGCGAGCCGATGACCACGACCCCGATCCAGAGCGCGGCGTTCATCCGCGACGAGATGGCACGCTGGGGCAAGGTGATCCGCGACGCCGGCGTCAAGGCGGAGTAGGGCGGATGACGCGGCTGTCCGTGGCTGCTGCCGCGCTGGTCGCCGCCGGCCTGTCTTCCCCGGGGCAGGCGCAGGAGTATCCGACGCGTCCGATACGCCTCATCGTCTCCTTTGCCGGTGGCACTGACGTGGTCGCTCGGCTGCTGGCCCAGGGGATCTCCGGCCCGCTGGGCCAGCCGGTCGTCATCGACCAGCGTCTGGGCGCCGGCGGCAATATCGCGCACGAGGCGGTGGCGCGCGCGGCGCCGGACGGCTACACGCTGCTGATGTCCGGCTCGCCGCTGGTGCTCAACCCGCTGCTGAACCCGCGCGTGCGCTACGACGCGATCAAGGACTTCGTCCCGGTGGCGATGGTCGCGTCGATCCCGCGCGTGCTGGTGGTCCATCCCTCGGTGCCGGCGAAGACGCTGAAGGACCTCGTCGCGCTCGCGCGCCGGCATCCCGGCAAGCTGAACTATGGATCCGGTGGCGTCGGCTCGACTCCGCACCTCGCGACCGAGCTGCTGCAGTCGCTGTCGGGGATGAAGATGCTGCACGTGCCCTACAAGAGCGCGACGGTCGCACTCGGCGGCGCGATGGCGGGGGAGGTCGACGTGATCGTCGTGTCCTCCGCCAGTGCCGCCGCCTACGTCAAGGATGGCCGACTGCGCGCGCTCGCGGTGCTCGACCGCAACCGGCTCGGCTACATGCCTGACGTACCCACCGCCGCGGAAGTGGGCTATCCCCAGCTGATGGCCGAGGGCTGGTACGCACTGCTCGCGCCGCGCGACACGCCATCGGGCATCGTCGAGCGGTTGAACGCGGCCGCTGTCAGGTCGATGGCCAGCCCCGAGACGCGCGAACGGCTGGCCGGCATCGGCGGCGAGCCCATGTCCACCAGCGCAGCGCAGGCCGCCGTCTACATCCGCGACGACATGGCGCGCTGGGCCGGCGTGATCCGCAGCGCCGGCATCAAGGCCGACTGACGCGCACCCTGCCGGACCTGCGGACCGGAAATCCGTCTCTGACCCGGATTTTGGGTCACGGAAATCCGGGTCAGAGACGGATTTTGCAGGAATGCGGGTCAGACACGGGTTTCGGTGGTCAGAGGTGCTCGGCCATCCAGTCGGCGGTCAGCGGCCGGAAGCGGTAGCTGATGTTGAAGCAGACATGGTTGCCGTCCTCGAACACCACGAGCTCGGTCGGCCCGGCAGCGGCCTTCGCCAGGCGTTCGCCCTCGGACGGCGGGATGAGGCGGTCTCCGCCGCCGAAGACGATCAGCAGCGGGCAGCGGATATGCTGTGCCTTGCCCTCCAGCGTGAGCCGTGCCACGGAAGCATCGGCCTCGGCCTGGGTCCGGGCATGCGCGCGGGCGCTGAACACCTGCTGCGATACCAGCGGCATCTGCGGCAGCACCGGTGCGAAATCGAACGGGCCGCAGTTGGCGACGCAGGCCTTCAGGCGCGGCTCGCCCGCGGCCGCCAGTGGCGCATAGAAGGCGCCCAGGCTCTGGCCGACCACGCCGACGCGTGTGCCGTCGACATCGTCGCGCCGCTCCAGCACGTCGATCACCGCGCCGAGCACCCGTCCCCAGTCGGTGCGGATCGGCAGGTGGAACGCGGTCTCTCCCTGGCCAGGTCCGTCGAGCGTGACCGTCGCCATGCCGCGGTCGAGGAAGGCGTCGCTCCAGGCATGCAGCTCTTCCTTGCAGGCATCCAGGCCGGGCAGGATGACGGCCACCGGTGCCCGCTCGCCGCCGCGCGGCCGGCGCATCCATCCGACGAGGTGGGTACCCTCGAAGGGGAATTCGACCCGCAGCATCGGCGGGTCCAGGTCGGGTGCGGCCGCGCTGTAGCAGCGCAGCATGTTGTCATGGGCGATGCGGTACTCGTCCGGCGCGGCGGCGAACAGGTGCTTCGCGTAGTGGTAGTAGATGGCTGCGCGCAGGTGGCTCTCGGCCGCAGTCAGTCGCCGGCCCAGCGCCGCCGATTCGGCCGCATGCTGCTCGTGCCGCAGCGCCTCGTCGGACCAGATGCGGCACCAGTCGTCCCAGCGCTCGATGCGCTCGACCAGCCGGCGCAGGTCGTTCGGGTCGACGCCGGTGGCCACGTAGCGTGGCGTGAAATGGGAGAAGATCAGGTCGACCATCGGATCGCGGGACATGGGACACCTCGTCGTTCGTTCGTCCGGAATATACTCGCCCGTTTCGAAGGCCCCCAAACAGAGGACAGGTACCATGAAGACTTTCCGTCGCGTCGTGACCGGCTTCAACGAGGAAGGCAAGAGCTGCATCAAGTGGGACACGCTGATCGAGCCGAAGAACGTGCGTCCCGGGTTCGACAACGTCCCGCTCTGGGCGACGAAGAAGCTGCCGGCAGAGAAGGCCACCGCGCACGACGATCCGAACAACTGGGAACTCGGCACCAGCCTGGCCGGCGGCTCCGTGTTCCGCTACGGCGTCTACAAGCCGGGCAACGTGCCGCGCTGGCATGTGACCGACTCCGTCGACTTCGCGATCTGCATGGCCGGCGAGATGATCATGGAGATGGACGAAGGTTCGGTGCACCTGAAGCCGGGTGACGTCGTCATCCAGCTCGCCACCAACCACAACTGGCGCAACCCGGGCACCGTCGACTGCGTGATGGCGTTCGTGCTGATCGCGACCGAAGGTGCGAAGACCACCGGCTGGAGCGAGAACAACAACGACAAGACCGGTCACTGATCGGGGACGTTGCGGGCTCGCGAGCCCGTACCTGGCGCCCGCTGCCGGATCCGGGCGGGCTGGTCGATCGGCTCTGAGCGCCTGCTCAGATGCCGATCAACAGGTGGTCGAGCGATAGACGGCCCGGGCCGAGCAGCAGCAGCGCCAGCGGAATCACCGTGTACATCAGGCCGGCGTCCCAGCTGTGCTGCCCCGGGGCAGCGAACGGCTCGCGCTTGCGCCAGATCAGTTCACGGGTGGCCCAGGCACCGAATACGGTCAGGCCGGCAGCCGCAAGCGGTGTAGCCAATCCGAGCACCAGCGCGGCGCCACCACCGATCTGCACTCCGGTGGCCAGACCTGCCAACCACAACGGCAATCCATGGGCGTGGGCAAATCGTCCGACATGGCCGAGCTTGTTGCAGCCATGCACGAACGACCCGGCACCGATGGCCAGCCGCAGGGCGAGCAAGGCGATATCGACTGCTACGAGCGAGTGCATGGCGAGCGGTGGACGACAAGCGGTTTCATGATGGCCGAAACCATATCATGGCGAATGCCACCGCGATGACGTTCAGCAGTCGATCCGGCGGCGATTCGCCAACGGCCTGCTCGCCGCCCGCTTACCGCCCGCGCGGCGCTAGTGAGCCGTTGGTGCGGCGAGCGTGCGCAGCCGCTCGGCAATACGGCGCGCCCCGTCGGGAGCGCTGGCCATCTGCTGCGCAAGCCGGTGCGCCTGCGTGCGCTCGGTGCAGTCGCCGCTGACCGTGCGCAGGGCCGTCGCCCAGTCGCCGGCGCTGCGCGCGGAGACCCGCCGTCCCGCACCCATGCGATCGATCCGCGCAGCGTTGTCGAACTGGTCGTAGGCAAACGGCGCGATCAGTTGCGGAATGCCCGCCGCCAGCGCGCAGGCGACGGTGCCGATGCCACCGTGGTGGACGATCGCCGCGCAGCGCGGCAGCAGCCGGGCAAACGAAGCATGGCGGATCGCCATCATGGACGCTGGCAAGCCCGCCGGTAACGCATCGGCCAGCGCACTCACCAGCAGCCCTCGACAACCGGCACGGCGCACCGCGTCAACCGCGCACGCGAGAAATCGCTCGGGCTGCGCCATGCCGGTGCCTGCGGTGAACACCACCGGCGCCGGTCCGGCGGCAAGGAATGTCTCCAGTTCAGGGGAGAGTCCCTGCGAGCCGGGTGCTGCATCGCCAGACCACGGTAGCGCGAAGTCGAACTGCTCGCCATGGGCTGGCCAGTCGGGCTGGGCGGTGGCAAACCACTCGGGGAATGCTGCGATGACCGCATGGGGTGAATGCAGCCAGTGCCGATGGACGTCGCGCAACGGTGCCAGCCCGTACTGCGCCCGCAGCGCGTTGAGGCCTGGCGCGACCATCCGATCGAGTTGCCATGTCATGACGCCGAGTGCGCCGTGCCGGACAGCCAGCGGCAGGCTGCGCACCCAGCCGGCTCCGGGCAGGCACGGAAAGTCGTGCGCCGAGAGCAGGCACAGCGGGGACAGGTGCACGCTCGCCGTACGCGGATGCCCGCGCTCTGCAGCGATACGCACCGCCAGCGCGAGGGTGGAGCCGACCAGCAGGCAGTCCGGGTCCTCGGTCCACGGCACGAGTGCCTCCAGCGCGCGTGGTGCCGCGTGCAGGACGCGCGCCCACAATCGGCTGATGCCCCGTGCCGGGTCCCAGAGCAGCGGATCGGAGAGTGCCGCGCGATAGTCCTCCGGCGCCCCGAGCGCGCACAGCGGTACCCCGGCTGCGCGCGCCTGCGGCTCGAAGTACGCGCTGGTCGCCAGCGTCACGTCGACACCAAGGTCGATCAGATGCCGGCCGATCGCGATGAACGGCAGCACGTCGCCAGCGCTGCCGACACAGTGCAGCAGTACGCGTGCGTGTCGGGCCGACGCTGCTGGATGTTCAGCCTTCATCCCATCGCTCCGGTACCCCTGCGCTCAAGCGTCCGGCACAGATCCGGCACCGCGATGACTCACGGTACCAACCATTCCAGCAAGCCCGCGGGCGTGAGCCTCGCCCGACGATGTCCAAAGGGCTTTGCCGCAAGCTCGGAACACTTCGCAGAGCGCGCATCGGTATAGACACCCAAGGTCCACAAGTGCGCGTCCGCATGCCTCAGCACCACTTTCCGTGCCTGGGGGGCGTCTTCGCCAATGCCCTGTGTAGCCAGCGTGGGCGTGCGCCACTCACGCGCAGCCAATGGGCCATGAGTTGCTTCTGGATCGTCTTGAGGCATGGACAGGTGGGCCGATGTCGGACGCGCTGAGGCAGGGAACCCCTGCAGCATTACAACCGTCCTTTGCTCCGGCTGCGCCTTGCCGGCGGATTGAAATCGCTGGGTTTGTCTTGAACCCAGTGGATGAATCTTGCCATTTCAGGGTGTGCACGCAGCGCCTGCGTGCTGGGGTAATGCCGTGCCAACTCCGCTTCCGTGAACAATGAATGTACCTGCCTGTGGCACGCTCGGTGCATGACGACGGTCGTGAGCCCTCCCCGTGATCTGGGCACCAGGTGATGGGCGTCTCGAAGCGCTGGCGGGATGGGCCGATCACAGAGCGCGCAGACCGCCAGCCCCGGTAGGTTGACTGGCTGCACTTGCGAGCGTGCTGCAGCCTGCAGCCGTTTGATGCGACCTTGAGCCATTGCCGTCGCTTCGGTATCCGCCGGGTGTCAATGAGCCATGTGTACGTCGATATCCGACATTCCACGATCATTCGAACATCAATAACCAGCGGGAATCGAATGCGCCGTCCGACCAGCCCGGAGCGCATCGGTTGCCTGTTCATCGAGCACGAGGCGAACACCCAACGATCCGCGACCCGATCGCACCGAGGACTTCCTCAGATACATCTCCATGCGCTGGACGGCCAGGCATGCTGCACATGCGCTTGCAATGCGCGTGATGAGCCATTCCTGCGTTTCATAGTGACCGTCCGCAGCGAGGCGTTGAATCTCCATGATCAGGGGGTCATAGTCGAATACCTGCGCCATGCCATCCCGGGCAATGATCACTTGATCAACCGTAATGCCGAGTGTCAGGTCGAGGAGATGGAAGTCCGGCCGGGTATCGTCGGGACCATACGTTCCGATATCGGCCGTGAACTGCAGATCTCGCAACTCGATGGCTGCTGAGCTGGCTTGCTTCATGCCTGCATCTTTTGCAGGATGAATTTCATGAGGCCGTCGCTGGCTTCTTCGATCAGATCCAGTACCTGTTCAAACCCCTGGTCTCCGCCGTCGTACGGATCAGGTATGACGGAGGCCTGCGTCGTTTGCAGGAATTCAGCCATCCCCCGGATCTTTTGAAGATGCCGGGCGGGGCATCTTTCCTCCAGGAGCGCACGGTTGTCCCAATCCATCGTCAACAGCAAATCGAATGCTTCGAAGTCGCTTTCGACAACAGGCCTGGCCCTCAGATTCGACAGGTCGTAGCCTCTTTTTCGCGCATGTATCTGGCTTCGTTCGTCTGGTGGAGCGCCAGGATGGAAATTGTGCGTGCCCGCCGAGTCGATCTTGATCTTGTGCAAGAGATCTCGATCAGCCAGCTTTTTGAAGAAAACAGCCTCTGCCGTGGGACTTCGGCAGACGTTGCCCATGCAGACAAACAGGACCTTGAAATCAGGTTCGTTCATTTCAGTTTCCGGATAGTGGCTGCCGGCAAGCCTTCGGGGCCACCAGACACTTTGAGATGGTCTTGCAGACAGAGCCCCTCTCGCAAGCATGATCGGAGCCCGATTCTCGCTGGCCACATCCAGGTAGCGCCGGCAGCCATGCTGGCGAGCAGCGCCGCGACTAGTCGACCTTGATGCCCGATGCCGCCACGACCTTTGCCCATTTCGCGATCTCCGAGCGTATGTAGGCCGCGAACTCGTCCGGCGTGCCACCAACGATCTCGAACCCGACGCCCTCGAGTCGCTGCCGGACATCGGGCAGGGCGAGCGCCTTGACCGTTTCTGCATGGAGCCGCGCGACGATCGGCTTGGGGGTTCGCGCGGCCGCGAGCATGCCGTACCAGGCAGTCGCTTCGAATCCGGGGAAACCCGATTCCGCGATGGTCGGCACGTCGGGGACTGCCGGACTGCGTTTCGCGCCGGTCACGGCCAGCGCGCGCAGCTTTCCGGTCTTGACGTGGGGCAGCGACGACGACATGCCGCTGAACATCGCCTGTACCTGTCCCCCGAGGAGATCGACAACGGCCTGACCACTGCCCTTGTAGGGTATGTGCACCATGTCGATGCCCGCGAGTCCATTGAGCAGTTCACCGGCCAGGTGCCCGACGCTCGCCACGCTCGCCGAGGCGAAATTCACCTTGCGCGGATTCGCCTTCACATAGCCGACGAAAGCCTTGAAGTTTCCGGCGGGAACCGATGGGTGCACGACGAGGAGGTTGGGCGCGTTGGCCAGCAGCGTGATGGGCGCGAAATCCTTGACCGGATCGTACGGCATCTTCGGATTGAGGCTGGGGCCGATGCCGAGATTCGCGATGTAGCCGAGCGCGATGGTGTGGCCGTCCGGCGGCGAACTGGCGACGATCTGCATGCCGATGTCGCCGTTGGCGCCCGCCCGATTGTCCACCACGATCGGCTGACCCAGCGCATCGGCCAGCTTGCTGCCCAGCGTGCGGGCCAGCGTGTCCGTACTGCCACCGGGAGCGAACGGCACGACGAAACGCACCGGTCGGGTCGGAAACGAGGCGGCTGCGGCAGATGCGGGGACCGGCGCGGCCATGGCGCAGGCCGCGATCCCCCACCCGGCGATCGCAAGCAACTCGGACACCCCTTTGCGCCTGGCGCCGGTCGATTGATGGCCCTGAGGGAACACAGGGGACTTCGGCATCTTGTTGTCTGACATCAGGTCGTCTCGAAATGGGTCACGTCGAGAGTCTACTTGCCAGTTGCCGCGCCTGCTCAGGGCCGCGCCGGGCGGGCTGCGTCCGTCAGCACGGTGCCGGCCCGCTCGGTGGGATTCGCCTGTCGCAGGCCCTGACGGACCATCGTGGCGAGGTCGTGCCTCAGGTTCAGCCGCGCGTTGAGCCGGGCAGCCCGTTCCGTCGATTCGGCGGCGTCGGGCACGTCCGGTGACTGGCTGGCGAACACCAGCATGTTGCCGGATCCGGCGATATCCATCACCGACACGGCAGGGAACACCGCCAGATAGGTCGAGACCATGTCGTCGTAGAGCGGGTTGGCGAGCCGGCCCCACATGTTGCTCACCACCACGCCGTCGGCGGCGAGGGCCTGCCGTACGGCGAGCAGGAATTCGCGCGTGGCGAGCGCATACGGTATGTCGTGCGCGCTGTAGGCGTCGATCACGATCAGGTCGTAGCGGCCGCGCACGCCCTCGATCCAGCGGCGGCCATCGTCGACATGGACCTTCAGCCGCTGGTCGTCACGGAAGTCGAAATGCGATCGCGCGACCTGGACCACCGCCGGGTCGAGTTCGACCACGTCGATGTCGGCCTCGCGCAGGTGTCGACGCAGGAACATCGGAATCGTGCCGCCGCCCAGGCCCACGACGAGGATGCGCCCGGGCTCCGGCTTCCAGGCGAGTACCGCCGGGATCGCACGCGCATAGGCGAGTTCCAGGTGGTCCGGATCACCGGGCTTCACGACGCTCTGCCGCGCACCGTACATCTCGAAGCGCATGGCGCGCAGGCCATTGCTGTCCTCGCTCACGACGATCATGTCGCTGAAGCGGGACGTCGCCTTGTGGATGACCCGTTCGGTGGACTGCGCCAGTGCACCGAGGGCACTGGCGAGCAGGACGAACGCGACCAGGCCATGCACGGCCGTAGAGATCCGCGGAGCGCGGTGCGAAGCGGTCTGGTGAGGCATCAGGCGTTGCTCCCGCAGCGGGCCGACCGCCGCTGGCTGTTGGACGAACGGTTCCGCACGTCCTGGGTGGTGTTGCCCGCTTACGGGTAGCGGGCTTTTTCGAGGTCATCGATCAGGGCGCCGGCAGAGTCGAAGCGGGCGGTACGCGCCTTGGCCATGGCACGGGCTTCTTCCATCGCCGCGCGGGTCTGGGCGTTGGGCACCTTCACCTCCAGTGGGAAGGCCTGGTCGGTCACCACGCGCTTGAGCAGGATGCGCACGGCATCGGACACCGTTAGCCCCATGGCCGCCAGTACCTCACTGGCTTGCGTCTTTGTTTCGTCCTCCACCCGGACGTGCAGCATCGTGGAATGGGGCATGGTCAGATCATCCGTTTTCGCAACTTTGTATCTCTATTGAGATACGGTCAAGTGACCACCCCAACCCCGCATGGCGCGGGGATTCCGGGCAAGAAAAAGGGCCCGGATACTACCCGGGCCCCCAAATCTCCAGTCCCGAATCTGGATCATTTGGCCGTTTCCGTGGACATTCTTTCGAACTGGAACGACCCCGGAGAGCAGGTTGCGAGGCCTGAAACAGGCTACCAATCGGCACTCGACCTTGCGGCTGCCCGGCCCCGTCAGCCGGCAATGCATTTGCATTGATATGACAAGGCGATCGCATTACTATGCATGACATCGCCCCTTTGATTGGAGAACGCCATGGCTGCCACCCTCGAAGTCGAATCCACGCTGACCGACCGCTACCAGACGACCGTGCCGGAGACGGTGCGTCGCGCCCTTCGACTCGGCAAGCGCGACAAGATCCACTATACGATCCGCCCCGGTGGCGAAGTCGTGCTGACGCGCGTCGAGGCCACCGAAGTTGACGACCCGGTGCTCGGTCAGTTCTTGGGCTTCCTGGCGCGCGACCTCGCCAGCCATCCGGAGCGCCTGCAGGCCATCGACGCAACCTTCGTGCAGCGCATCCAATCGCTGACTGGCGGCATCGAAATCGATCTCGACGCTCCCTTGTCGGCGGACGATGAATGAGATCGAGCAAGCCCGCGCCCCTGCTCATCCACGATTGGATGGTTTTCGCGCACCCGCTGTTTCTCGCGCAACTTGAGGCCATCGTCCAGCAGGTCGAGGGTCTGAAGGAAAGAGACGCCGTCGGGTATGTAAAGAAGAACGCCAACAAGAGGCTGGCGGCAATCGCCAAACTGGCATTCGATGTCATCCCGCAAGACCCGACGAGGCCGGAGTACCGACAAGGCAACACGCTCGGCGACGACTACAAGCACTGGTTCCGCGCCAGTTTTTTCCAGCAGTACCGCTTGTTCTTTCGCTACCACGCGCCCAGCAAAGTGATCGTGCTGGCCTGGGTGAACGATGAGTACACGAAGCGTGCCTACGAAAGCGGAGACGATGCCTACCGGGTGTTTCGGAAGATGCTCGCCAGCGGTCACCCACCCGACGATTGGGATCAGCTACTGAAAGAGGCCAAACCTGCTGCCGGGCGACTGCAGTCCAGCATGGCGTCACTGAAAGGGTTGGAATGATGGCGCAGTCCGCAGGCTTACGCAGTACCCCCCAGCAACACGCGGGAACCGGCGCAAACAGACAAGAAAAAGCCCCAACTGATAACTGTTTCAAAGCGGCGTACCATCGGATCCAGCAGAAGCTGGCCTTGGTGGCCTGTCTCAGGCAAAGCGGTCTCCGGGTTTCCGGGGTGGTCCAGTCAGAACCCCGACTTCGCCTGTTGCACGTTGCGTTTGATCGTCGGGCGTTTGCAGGAAAACCTGGAAGGGGCCCATGAGGTCGCGGCCAGCCGAATGCTGATGGAGTGAGCGATACCGAAACTGACGTCAATGGCTGGAACCGTTCCTCCGTCCAGAGGGCAGAGGACTCCATCCCTTCGTGAAACGTATGGTCGCGTCCTCGGTGACATCAACGGCGGTCTGACCGCTGCCCTGGTTTCCGTCGCCACCGCCATCGGGTTGGGCGTCATCGTTTTCGCACCGTTCGGCGCCGCCGGGATTGGATTCGGCGTCGTTTCGGTGATCATCGGACAGGTTCTCGGCGGCGCGATCGGAGCGGCCGTGGGCAGTACGCGCGGTCTTTCGATCAGTGTTACCGCCAGCGCAGCACTGCTGCTCGCGGGGCTCGTCACCACCGTCGTCGGCAAGCATCCAGCGCCCGAGGCCGTGGGCATGGCGCTTGCAGCCGTGATGATGTGCGCCGTGCTCAGTGGCATCTTTGTGGTGGTGCTGTCACTGCTGCGTGTCGCGACCGTCGTCCCGCTGGTGCCCTACCCGGTAATCGCGGGCATCGTGAACGGCGCAGCCGTTTTGCTGATCTTGAGCCTGTTGCGCTATGCGGTTGGAGACGGGCCGGTCGCGGGGAATGGCCTGTGGCTGCCAGTCGCTCCGATGGTCGCCGGTACGGTCATCGCCATGATGTACGTACGGCGGCGTGGGTGGATCGCCAGGGTGCCCGCAGTGCTGGTCGCCTGCATCGCCGGGACGGTGATGCACCATGCACTATCGATGGTCGTGGGACCTGCCAACGCTGGACCCCTGGTCGGAGGGCTCCCATCGGCCCTGGCCGCGGGTGACAATCTTCTTCTGACGATGCGCGCGCTGCAGCAACTCGACGTGGCGCACCTTCTGGTGCAGGTCGCGCCTGTGGCGCTTTCGATCGCCCTGCTTGCAACGCTCGAGACACTGACCGCTGCTTCCGCTGTTCACGACGCCAAGGGTCGCGATGGACGGGTGAATCAGGACCTGCGGGCCGCTGCGTTGGGCAGCGTGATATCCGGCCTCGCCGGCGGAACGCCGGTCGCGGGCAGCGTCACCACTTCTCTCGCGATCCTGGGCGCGGGCGGCAGCACCTGGCTGGCGCCGTTCCTGCGAAGCGTATTCCTGCTGGCCGTCGTGTTGCTGCTCGCGCCAGCGGTGGCGCTGGTACCCATGTCCGTGCTGGCCGGTGTACTGATCTTCACCGGCGTGCGTCTGCTGGACATCGATGGACTGCGCTCGATGTATCGAGCGCTGCGCTTCGGTGGGCGGCATCGCGCCGAACTCGTCTGTCATGGCCTTGTGATGCTCCTCGTCGCGGGGATTTCCGTTCACTGGTCCCTGGTGGTCGGGATGCTTGTCGGAGTGCCACTGGCCCTGGCGGTATTCGTGGTGGCCATGGGTGGCGATCTGGTGCGGCGCACCTACCGCAATCCGACGGGCCGTTCCCGCCTCCACCGGCCGGAGCGCGAGACCGCGATCCTGATCGAACAGGGGGTGCGTATTGCGGTGATCGAGCTGGAGGGGGCCATCTTCTTTGGTAGCGCGGACACGATCGCCCGGCGGGTCGAGACCGAGCGCACCGCGGGCGCGGGACACATCGTGCTGGACATGCGCCGGGTCACCAGCATCGATCTCTCGGGCGCACGACGTCTGGTTCAGACCTGCGAGCGTCTGTGGAGGGCGGAGGTACGGCTTTCCCTGGCCTGCGTTCGCCCAGGATGGGTGGTGTGGGACTTCCTCGAAGAGCTCGGGTTACTCGGTCGCTTGCGCAAAGCGCACGTGTTTTCGTCGCTCGATGAGGCACTCGAGGAGGCCGAGACCGCGTTGCTCGTGGCCAATGGCGCTGCAGCGACAGGCCGTCTCAGCCCCTCGGCCGCGTTGCGCGGTCTCGGCCTGCCCGAGGGGACGGTCACGGCATTGCTGCCCCGCATGGAGGAGGTTTGTTTCGAGGCGGGGCATACGGTCATCCGGTCCGGCGACGAGGCGCGTTCGGTCTACCTCCTGCTATCGGGGCAGCTGGAAGTGACGATCCCGCTGGTCGCGACAGCCTCGTCGATCGCCTCGCGTACTCGACTGTGCACGATCACCGCCGGCACGCTGGTGGGCGAGATGGCGTTGCTGTCGGGCGCACCTCGTTCCGCGGATGTCGTCGCCCGGACGCCAGCGATATGCCTTCGATTCGACGCGTCTACCTTCGCGGTGCTGCGTCGCGACCAACCGGACGCCGCCTATGACCTGTTGAAGTGCATTGCGTTGCAGATCGACCGCAATCTTCGGCTGGCGAACATGACCGTTGCCGTCCTGGAGGGGTAGGCCGGGTGCCTGGGTTGCTGCCGGGGAATGACCCAACACCTGCAGTGGACTGCGTCAGTTCAGGCATCCGGTTCCTCGCCATCGCCCGTGCTTCTTTCATCGCAGCCTGAGTCTGTGAGCTGGGTGTTTTCTCGTTCATGGCATCACTCTGCGGCGACGGCGAAAGACCGCAGCCAGGGTTCGAGGTGGGCGACATCAAACGTGCCCGACTCGAACATCTGCATCATCTCGGCATGGATCTGCATCGGTGCACGCTGCAAGCACCAGCCGTTGATGCGCAGGAACACGTCGGCTGCCGCAAAGGAGATGCGCTTGTTCCCGTCCACAAACGGGTGGTTGATTGCCAGGCTTTCCAGCAGGGCAGCGGCCTCAGCCACGATGTCATCGTAGTAGCCGGTCTGCGGGCGGAACAGTGCGGACTCCAGCGCCCCCGGGTCACGCACGCCCAGTGCGCCGCCGTAACGCTGCATCAGCACAGTGTGCATGCCCAGCACATCGGCCACGGTCAGGTAATCGTGAGCCACGGTTTACTTGGCCAGCTCGCGGTAGAGGCTGTCGAACTCATCCAGACTGGATGCGAAAGAAGCCATCACGTGTCGGCGTGGGCGCTCCTTCTGCTGCCGGTCGATGTAGTCGCGCAGGGCGTCATCGAGCACCGCCTGGAATTGGCGGCCTTGGCTTTCTGCGATCTGGCGCAACGCCGCCAGAACATCGGGCGCGGCCTGGGAGGAAAATTTTTCGCGGACAGCAGTCGTCATGGCCATCTCCATCATGATTCATCTTGACGTTTCATGATAGAGCAGGATCACTTCACGTGCCACCGTCCGTCCGGGTGGCGTTCGATGGCAGGGCGGGCGCAGCACTGGCGGCCGGACCCCCACGTGGCGCGGGGATTCCAGGCAAGAAAAAGGGCCCGGAGACTATCCGAGCCCTTGCAAGTGGTGGAGGCGGCGGGAATTGAACCCGCGTCCGCAAGTCCTCTACAGCCAGGTCTACATGCTTAGTCTGACCATTTGGTTTTAACCGTTGATGCGCCGGCCGACGGGCTCATCTCGGGCGATCTACTGCGACTTTAATGCCGGGCGTCGTAGCCCCACTCGACACGAGGTCCCTGAATGGCTTCGCTGAGAGTTGCCCCTCCCGGCCCGGGACCTGACCGGTGCGAAGTCCAGCCGGATTAAGCGGCTAGAGCGTAACGCTCGTCGTTGGCGTTTGTAGCGTTTCCAGACTGGATTTACGAGGTATTCTGGCCCTCGGCATGCACTGATCTGCTTCGTAACCCACGTCGAAACCGGGACGCCCCCATGAGCGTTACATGGTAGCGCAATCCCCGGCTTCAAGGGCGATCATGCGTTGGCAGGCAGCCCGTCCAGCAGATGCAATGGCTGTTCGATCATCCAGGGCGCTCCCCAGGCATGCGGGTCGGCGCCGTGCAGGTAGCCGTAGAGCGCCACCACCGGTGTCATCCCGGCGGCAATGCCGGCTTCGACATCGCGCCGGTCGTCGCCGACATACAGGCAGCGCCGGGGATCGACGCCGATGCGCCGTGCGCCCTCGAGCAGCGGATCGGGATGCGGCTTCGCCTTGCCAGTGGTGTCGCCGCCGACCAGGCAACCGGTACGAGCGGCCAGGCCGAGCCCGGCGATCAGCGGTACGGCGAACCGTTCCGCCTTGTTGGTCACGATGCCCCAGGACAGCCCGCGCGCCTCCAGCCCGTCGAGCAGGGCGTGCATGCCATCGAACAGGCACGAGTCGCGCACCAGGTTGTCCTCGTAGAGTTGCAGGAAGCGGTCGCGCAGTTCGATGAAGCCCGGATCGGTGGGCATCAGGCCGAGGCCGGCCTCGAGCATGCCGCGCGCCCCGTGCGACACATGCGAGCGCAGGGTCGAGACTGGCACGGCGTCCAGCCCGCGTTCCGCACGCAGCAGGTTCAGCGCGTAGGCGAGGTCGGGCGCGGTGTCCGCGACCGTGCCGTCGAGGTCGAACAGCACGCATTCGACCGGGGTTGTTCCATTCGAGGTCGCCATGTTCAGGACGGCTTCCGGGCGTGGACGATGTAGTTCACGCTGGCGTCGTTGCCCAGCCGGTACACCTTCGAGAACGGGTTGTAGGTCATGCCGGTCACGCCTGCGGGCTCGAGACCGGCCTGGCGGCACATGCGTGCGAGTTCCGAGGGCGTGATGAACTTCGCATAGTCGTGGGTTCCCCTGGGCAGCAGCTTGAGCACGTACTCGGCCCCGATGATCGCGAACAGGAAGGACTTGGGATTGCGGTTGATCGTCGAGAAGAACAGGTGCGCCCCGGGTCGTGCGAGCGCCGCACAGGCGGCGATGGTGCGGGCAGGGTCGGGCACGTGCTCGAGCATTTCCATGCAGGTCACCACGTCGAAGGAGGCCGGCTGCGCGGCGGCCAGGTCTTCGGCTGCGATCGCCCTGTAGTCGACGCTCAGCCCGCTCTCCAGCAGGTGCAGCTTCGCCACGCCCAGCGGCTTGTCGCCCAGGTCGATGCCGGTGACCTGGGCGCCGCAGGCGGCCATCGATTCGGACAGGATGCCGCCACCGCAGCCGACGTCCAGTACCTGCCTGCCTGCCAGCCCGGCGAGGCGGTCGATGTGCTCGAGGCGCAGCGGGTTGATCTCGTGCAGCGGCTTGAACTCGCTGTTCGGATCCCACCAGCGATGTGCCAGGTCGTTGAACTTCGCCAGTTCGGCCGGATCGGAGTTGGTGTTGGTCATCGTCATGCCTTGGGCTGTATGGGGTGCGCAGGGGCGGCGAGCAGGGCGCGCCAGGACGCCGTCTCAGTGGCAAGGGCATCCAGGTCGATGGTGGTCGGTCGGCGATCGCGCAGGCAACACCGCCCGGCCACCCATGCATCCGTCACCTGTTCCCTGCCGGCTGCATAGGCAAGGTGGGACAGCGGGTCGTAGCAGGGCTGCAGTTCAGGCGCCGACAGGTCGACGGCGATGATATCGGCAGCCTTGCCTGGTTCCAGCGATCCGATGCGGCTGTCCAGCCCGAGCGCGCGGGCGCCACCGAGGGTTGCCATCTCGATCGCCGAGAATGCCGGGACCGCCTCGGCCGAACCGCTGGTGGCCTTGGCGAGCAGCGAGGCCAGGCGCAGTTCGGCAAACAGGTCCAGCCGGTTGTTGCTGGCGGCGCTGTCGGTACCCAGCCCGATGTTGACGCCGGCGTCGACCAGCCGGGCGATCGGCGCGAAACCGCTGGCAAGCTTGAGGTTCGAAGAAGGGCAGTGCGCGACATGTGCACCGCGCCGCGCGAGCGTGTCGATGTCGCGCGCGTCGAGGTGAACGGCATGCACCGCGATCGTCTCCGCGCCGATCAGGCCGAGCCGGTCGAGCCGCTCGATCGGCCGCATGCCGAAGGCGGCTTCACTGTCTGCGATCTCCTGCAGCGTCTCGTGCAGGTGGACATGGATCGGTGCATCGAGCTGCTGTGCATAGGTGCGGATGCGCGTGAAGGTATCGTCGCTCACCGTGTAGGGCGCATGCGGTGCGAAGCAGAACGACAGCAGCGGCTCGCCGCGAAGCGCGTCACGGGTGGCGATGCCGCGGGCGAGGTAATCCTGTGCATCGGTTGCATAGGCGGTCGGGAACTCGATCGCGATCATGCCCAGGCTCGCGCGCATCCCGGACTGCAGCACGGCGCGGGCCGCCGCCTCCGGGAAGAAATACATGTCGTTGAAGCAGGTGATGCCGCCACGCAGCATCTCGGCGCAGGCCAGACGGGTGCCAGCCTCGACGAAGCCATCGGACACGAACTTCGCCTCGGCCGGCCAGATGTGTTCCTGCAGCCAGCGCATCAGCGGCAGGTCGTCCGCCAGTCCGCGCATCAGGGTCATCGCCGCATGGGTATGCAGATTGACCAGGCCCGGCATCAGCAGGTGGTCCGGCAGGCTGACCCGCTCGTGCACGTCCAGGTCCAGTGTCGACACGGTCGGCAGGATGGCCTCGATCAGGCCGTTGCGCACCAGGATCGTCTGGTCATGCAGGACGGTTTGTGCAGGCCGCACCGGTACCACGAGACCTGCATCGATGGCCAGGTCGAAAGGCAGGGAGGTGGGGCGTTCCAGGGGCGGCGGGGACATGGCAACGCGAGCTTAGCCGATCCGGGGCTGTTGGCGCGGCTGCGCGCACTGTCTTCCTGCGCACGCTCACGGAACCTGAGCATCGGGGGGCCAGAAAGCAAAAAGCCCTGCACCGGGGTGCAGGGCTTTCTGTTTGCGGCGGTGCTGCTTACATCGTCGCGGCGGGCTTCGCAGCCGGCTTGGCGGCGGCGGGCTTCGGTGCCGGCTTCGGACGGGTGCCGGTGACTTCGACCGTGGTACGACGGTTCGGGGCCAGGCAGTCGATCAGCTGCTTGCGGTTCATCTTCGCATCGCAGAACTTGGTGACGTTCACCGGCTGACGGGGGCCGACGCCTTCCCAGAAGATCAGCTTCGAATCGAGACCACCGGTGTTGACGAGGTAGTCACGAACGACCTGGGCACGCGCCTCGGACAGCTTCTTGTTGTAAGCCGCGCTGCCGATCTTGTCGGTGTGGCCGGTAACGATCACGACGTTCATCGTGACGGGACCCTTCTTCAGTTCCTTGAAGAGCTGGTCGAGGGCCGAACGGCCGTCGGCGGTCAGATCGGCCTTAGCGAACTCGAACGGCACGTCGACGCGCTCGGAGAAGGGCGTCGTGCCCGGCTTGGCAGGCTTCGCCTCAGGCTTCATCTCCGCGGGCTTCATGACCGGTGCAGCAGCTGCGGCTGCAGCCGGGGCGGCTGCCCTGGGAGCCGGTGCGGCTGCCTTGCGCGGCAGCAGATCCGGATCGCACTGCTCGGTGGCCTGGGCAGGCGTCCAGTTCGCCGAGCGCACGCAAACACCGTAGCCAGCGGCGCGAACTGCCTCGCCGGTGGCGGTGATGAGATACGCGCCTCGATCGACCTGGGCCGTTGCGAGGCCAGCGGTCATCATCAGTGCTGCGGCGGAAAGGTTCAGACCGCTGAGGATTCGATTCTTGATCACTTCATTATGCTCCACGACTTCCTCCTTATTCTTACGAGGCGAAGTATTTCCGAAAAGGCCAGGGATTCTGCCGAAGTGTCGCGACCCGGCAACAACAAATCCGGCAACTGAATTCAACGATCTGAGTCTAACACGCGGACTGAGGGTCCTTGAGAGCCAAAGATAGCTGGCTTTCCACGTAAACCCCAGAAAGCTGGCTGATTGTAGGGAGATTTGTCGCGTCAACGCAACACGTATTCGTCGATCGGCGGGAATCGGTGCTGGTCGAGTGGGTGGCAGTGGGCTGGACCGGGACCGCCCGTGGGCAATGGAACACGGGTCAAGCACGCCCCGGATGGTAGAATCCACGGCTTTGCCCACATCCACGCTCACCTACCGGCCATAGATGGATCAATTCGCCAAGGAAACAGTACCGGTCAGTCTCGAGGAAGAGATGCGCCGGTCGTACCTCGACTACGCGATGAGTGTCATCGTCGGCCGAGCGCTGCCCGACGTGCGCGACGGGCTCAAGCCCGTGCATCGACGGGTGCTCTATGCGATGCACGAGCTGTCGAACGACTGGAACCGGGCTTACAAGAAGTCCGCCCGTATCGTCGGCGACGTGATCGGCAAGTACCACCCGCACGGTGATTCCGCGGTGTACGACACCATCGTGCGCATGGCACAGCCGTTCTCGCTGCGCTACCCGCTGGTCGACGGCCAGGGCAATTTCGGATCGGTCGATGGCGACAACGCGGCTGCGATGCGCTACACCGAGATCCGGATGTCGCGCATCGCGCACGAACTGCTCGCCGACATCGACAAGGAGACCGTCGATTTCGGGCCGAACTACGACGGCTCCGAGAGCGAGCCGCTGATCCTGCCGGCCAAGGTGCCGAACCTGCTGGTCAACGGTTCGTCCGGCATCGCCGTGGGCATGGCGACCAACATCCCGCCGCACAACCTGCGTGAGGTGGTCGCGGCCTGCCTGGCACTGCTCGAGAACCCGGACATCGACATCGACGGGCTGATGGAGCACCTGCCTGCGCCCGACTTCCCGACCGGAGGCATCCTTTACGGTGTGTCGGGCATCCGCGATGCCTACCGTACCGGACGTGGCCGGGTAGTCATCCGCGGACGAACACATTTCGAGGACATCGACCGCGGCCAGCGCCAGGCGATCGTCATCGACGAGCTGCCCTATCAGGTGAACAAGGCCCACCTGCTGGTGCGCATCGGCGAACTGGTGCGCGAGAAGCGCCTCGAGGGCATCTCCGAGATCCGCGACGAGTCCGACAAGTCGGGCATGCGCGCGGTGATCGAGCTCAAGCGCGGCGAGGTTCCCGAGGTGGTGCTCAACCACCTGTACAAAGAGACCCAGCTGCAGGACAGCTTCGGCGTGAACATGGTCGCGCTGATGGACGGCCAGCCACGGCTGCTGAACATGCGGCAGATGCTCGACGCCTTCCTGCGCCACCGGCGCGAGGTGGTGGTCCGGCGCACGGTGTACGACCTGAAGCGTGCGCGCGAACGCGGCCATGTGCTCGAGGGCCTGGCCGTGGCGATGTCCAACATTGACGAGGTGATCGCGCTGATCAAGGCGGCCGCTTCGCCGGCCGAGGCTCGTGCCGCGCTGATGGGGCGCGCCTGGCGCTCCCCGGTGGTGGAGGAGATGCTGACCCGCGCGATGCAGGGTTCCGGCGGCGGCACCGCGATCTCGCGCCCGGACGGGCTCGATGCCGCCTTCGGGCTGCAGGCCCAGGGCTACCGGCTGTCGGAAGTGCAGGCGCAGGCCATCCTCGACATGCGGTTGCAGCGTCTCACGGCGCTCGAGCAGGACAAGATCACCGGCGAGTATCACGAGGTGATGGCGCGCATCGCCGACCTGCTCGACATCCTGGCGCGTCCGGAGCGGGTCACGCAGATCATCTCCGACGAACTGGCCGCGATCCGCGACCAGTTCGGCGACGACCGGCGCAGCGAGATCGTGCAGAACGCCGAAGACGTCAACATGGAGGACCTGATCACGCCGGAAGACGTGGTGGTCACCCTGTCGCACGGCGGCTACATGAAGGCGCAACCGGTGGCCGACTACCAGGCACAGCGGCGCGGCGGACGCGGGCGTCAGGCCGCGGGCACCAAGGACGACGACTTCATCGAGAAGATGTTCGTCGCGCATACGCACGATTACATCCTCTGTTTCTCCAGCCGCGGCCGGGTGTACTGGATCAAGGTCTACAACGTGCCGCAGGGCGGCCGGCAGAGCCGGGGCAAGCCCATCGTCAACCTGCTGCCGCTGGCTGATGGCGAGAAGATCAACGCCATCCTTGCGGTGAGAGCCTTCGACGATCACCGCTTCGTGATCATGGCCACCGCTGATGGCACCGTGAAGAAGACGCCGCTGTCGGAATTCTCGCGCCCGCGCACCGCCGGCATCATCGCGATCGACCTCGATCCCGACGACTACCTGGTCGGGGTCGCGCTCACCTCCGGCACCCAGGACGTGATGCTGTTCTCCGACGGCTCGAAGGCGGTTCGATTCGACGAGCGCGACGTGCGGCCGATGGGGCGCACGGCGCGCGGGGTGCGCGGCATGCGGCTGCCCGAGGGACAGCGGGTGATCTCGCTGCTGGTGGCCGACGAGGCCAACGGACAGTCGGTGCTGATCGCCAGCGAGAACGGCTTCGGCAAGCGTACTCCGGTCATCGAATACACCCGCCACGGCCGCGGCACCCAGGGCATGCTGTCGATCCAGCCGAGCGAGCGCAACGGCAAGGTGGTCGCCGCACGGCTGGTCGCGCCGACCGACCAGATCATCCTGATCACCACCGGCGGGGTGCTGATCCGCACCCGGGTGTCCGAGGTGCGCGAGATGGGCCGCTCGACCCAGGGCGTGACCCTGATCGCGCTCGACGAGGGCGAGAAGCTGGCTGGCCTCGAGACGGTGGTCGATTCCGACGACGAAGCCGGCAGCGGCGGCGCGCCGGTCGACGGACCGGGACCGGAGGGCGCTGCGCCCGACGGTGCACCGTCCGACGGCGCGGCAGGCGGCCCTGCAGGCGGCAATACGCCCTCGGCATGAAGCGCGTGCTCAACTTCAGCGCCGGCCCGGGGGTGATGCCCGAGCCGGTGCTCGAACGCGCGGCGGCCGAGATGCTGGACTGGGGCGGCCGCGGCCTGTCCGTCATGGAGATGAGCCACCGCAGCGACGAGTTCATCGGGATCGCCGCCCGTGCCGAAGCCGGCCTGCGTACGCTTATGGGCATCCCGGCGAACTACCGGGTGCTGTTCCTGCAGGGCGGGGCGACGCTGCAGTTCGCGATGGTGCCGATGAACCTGCGCGCGCCCGGTGCCGGTGCCGACTACCTCGAGACCGGGCAGTGGTCGAAAAAGGCGATCGAAGAGGCGCGCAAGTCGGGCCCGGTGAACGTGGTTGCCAGCGCCGCCGGTTCCAGGTTCACCTGCATCCCGCCGCGCGACACCTGGGCCTGCGATCCGTCGGCGAGTTACCTGCACTACACGTCGAACGAGACCATCGGCGGGGTGCAGTTCCACCATGTGCCCGACGCGGGCGGCGTGCCTCTGGTGTGCGACATGTCCTCCGACATCCTGTCGCGCCCGATCGACGTGTCGCGATTCGGCGTGATCTATGCCGGTGCCCAGAAGAACATCGGCCCGGCCGGGCTGACCGTGGTGGTCGTGCGCGAAGACCTGCTCGGGCGCGCACCCGCGTCCACGCCCGCGATGCTCGACTATGCCGTGCAGGCCTCGAGCGAATCGATGTACAACACGCCGCCGACCTGGGCGATCTACATCGCCGGGCTGGTGTTCGACTGGCTGCGCGACCTGGGCGGCCTCGACGAGATGGCCCGCCGCAATGCCGCCAAGGCAGGGCTGCTCTACGAACTGCTCGATGCCACCGAGTTCTACCGCTGCCCGGTGGCTACCGGCGAGCGGTCGCTGATGAACATACCGTTCACGCTGCGCGATGCGAAGCTCGACGACCGCTTCCTGCAGGAAGCCGAAGCCGCCGGGTTGCAGCAGCTGAAGGGCCACCGGTCGGTCGGAGGCATGCGGGCGTCGCTGTACAACGCCATGCCGCAGGCCGGCGTCGAGGCGCTGGTCGCGTTCATGCGCGATTTCGAGCGCCGCAACGGCTGAAGCGCTGGTTCGGCGTTACGATTCCGGCCGGTACGATTTGAAATCGAGAACAGGATCGAGGTTGCGATGAGCGCGTCCCGCGGCGAACGCCCTGCAGAGACCGGAACAGTGGCGGCGGCTGCGGCCACGGTGCCGGAGGTGCCGGTGGCACTGCTTGCGCTGCGTGGCCGCGTCGATGCCATCGACACCCAGCTGCTCGGCCTGCTCAACGAGCGGGCGCGTATCGCCGGCGAGATCGGCCACCTCAAGGGTACCGGACCGGTGTACCGGCCCGACCGCGAGGCACAGGTGCTCGACCGCCTGGCGGCCGCCAATCCCGGGCCGCTGCCCTCCGGTTCGCTGCGCCAGATCTTCATCGAGGTCATGGGCGCCTGCCGTGCCATCGAAGCGCCGCTCGCGGTCGCCTACCTCGGTCCCGCCGGCACCTACAGCGAGGAAGCGGTGGTGCGCCAGTTCGGTACCCTGGTCGAGCGGCGTGCCTGCGCGACCTTCGACGAAGTCTTCCGCGAGGTCGAGGCGGGCAGCGCGCACTACGGCGTGGTCCCGGTCGAGAACTCTACCGAGGGCGCGGTCGGACGCACGCTCGACCTGCTGCTGGCGACGCCTCTGGCGGTCACCGGTGAACTGCTGCTGCCGATCCACCACTGCCTGATGGTCGGTCCGGGCAGCGCCGGTGCCGGCGACGAAGCGGTGCAGGTGGTCTATTCGCACAGCCAGAGCCTGGGCCAGTGTGCGCGCTGGCTGGCGCGCCACCTGCCAGGCGCGCGCCTGGTCCCGGTGGTCAGCAACGCCGAGGCGGCACGGCTGGCGGTTGCCGAGCCGGGTGCGGCAGCGATCGCCGGACGCGCGGCTGCCGAGCGCTACGGACTGCAGGTGCTGCACGAGAACATCGAGGACGAGCCGCAGAACACGACCCGGTTCCTGGTGATCGGGCGCGAGGAAGTCGCTGCGTCCGGGCGCGACAAGGTGTCGCTGGTCCTCGCCGCGAAGAACCAGCCCGGTGCCGTGCATGCACTGCTCGAGCCACTGGCGACCAACGGCGTCAGCATGACCCGGTTCGAGTCGCGGCCGGCGCGTACCGGCCGCTGGGAGTACATGTTCTTCGTCGACCTGGAAGGCCACCCGTCGCAGCCCCATGTCGCGCGCGCGCTGGCCGAGATCGAGGCGCGCGCCACCTTCGTCAAGCGCCTGGGCGCCTATCCGGCTGCGCGCGGCTGAGCTGCGCCGCGGCAGGCACGTACCGCCGTGCCCTCTTGCTGATCGCCGATACCCGATCCTCTGTTCTCCGTCCAACAACCTTGTTTCAGGCCATCCGTTCCATGAGTGTCGAAGACCGCGCCCCCGCCCACGTCAAGGCCATCGCTCCCTACCAGCCCGGCAAGCCGATTTCCGACCTGGCCCGTGAACTCGGGCTCGACGAGGCCGGTATCGTCAAGCTGGCCTCGAACGAGAATCCGCTGGGCGTGAACCCGGCGGCCCTGGCCGCGATGACGCGCTCGCTGGCCGACGTCACCCGCTATCCGGACGGCAATGGTTTCGAGGTGAAGGCCGCGATCGGCAGCCGGTTCGGCGTCGATCCGGCGCAGGTCGTGCTGGGCAACGGTTCGAACGACGTGCTCGAGCTGGCGGCACGTGCGTTCCTGCTACCCGGCACCTCCGCGGTCTATGCACAGCATGCGTTCGCGGTCTATCCGCTGGTGACCCAGGCCACCGGCGCGCGCGGCATCGAGGTGCCGGCACGCGATTTCGGCCACGACCTGGACGCGATGCTCGCGGCGATCGAGGCAGACACCCGCATCGTCTTCATCGCCAACCCGAACAACCCGACCGGCACGTTCATCGATGGCGGGCGGCTTGCCCGCTTCATCGCGGCGGTGCCCCCGGACGTGCTGGTGGTGCTCGACGAGGCCTACACCGACTACCTGCCGAAGGACCTGCGCTACGACAGCATCGCATGGCTTTCGAAGCATCCGAACCTGATGGTGTCGCGTACGCTGGCCAAGGCCTACGGACTGGCCGGGCTGCGCGTCGGCTTCGGGCTGGCGTCGCCGGCGGTGATCGACCTGCTCAACCGCGTCCGCCAGCCGTTCAACGTCAACAGCGTGGCGCAGGCCGGTGCGGTCGCGGTGCTGAACGATCCGGCCTTCCTCGAACGCAGCTTCGAGGTGAACCTTGCTGGCATGAAGCAGGTCACCGATGGCCTGGCCTCGCTCGGCTTCGACTACATCCCGTCCTGCGCGAACTTCGTCTCCTTCCGTGTGGGCCCGGCGGCCCAGGTGTTCGAGCGCCTGCTGAAACAGGGCGTGATCGTGCGGCCCATCGCCGGCTATGGCATGCCGGAATACCTGCGGGTGTCGATCGGCACCCGGACGGAGAACCAGCGATTCCTCGATGCACTGGCCAGCGTCACTGCCGGGTTGCCCGGCGTGCGTGACGGGAAAGCGCGATGAGCTTCGACGTTGCTGGCGCATCGATGGTGCGCTACAAGCGCGTGGGCATCATCGGCGTCGGGCTGATCGGCGGCTCGTTCGCGCTGGCGCTGAAGACGGTGAAGGCAGTCGATACCGTGGTCGGCTTCGGGCGCAGCCGGGCCAACCTGGACGTGGCGTGCAAGCTGGGCGTGATCGACCAGATCGCGAAGGGATGGGACGACATCGACGGCTGCGACCTGTTGCTGCTCGCGGTGCCCGTCGGCCAGCTCCCGGAGGTGATGCCGATGATTGCCCCGCGCATCGGCAGGGATACCGTGCTCACCGACGCCGGCAGCACCAAGCGCGACGTGGTGCTCTATGCGCGGGCGGCACTGGGCAAGGCCCTGCCGCGCTTCGTGCCGGCACACCCGATCGCCGGTGCCGAGAAGAGCGGGGCGGCGGCTGCACGGCCGAACCTGTTCGCCAACAAGCCGGTCGTGATCACGCCGATCGAGGAGACCGACCCGTTCGCCTTCAAGCGGGTGCGCGCGACCTGGCAGCTCACCGGCGCGAAGACGCTGCGCATGGACGTGGCAATGCACGACATGGCCCTGGCGGCTACCAGCCACCTGCCGCATGTGCTCGCATTCGCGATGATGAACGAGATCGCCGCCCGGCCGCAGGCCGAGGCGATGCTGTCGCTCACCGGTGGCGGCTTTCGCGACTTCACGCGGATCGCCGCCAGCAATCCCGAGATGTGGCGCGACATCTGCCTGGCCAACCGCGATGCGCTTTGCACCGAGATCGATGCGTTCAGCGCGCGGCTCGCGCAGATGCGCCATTCGATCGCGATCGGCGACGGGCCTGCGCTCGAGCGCGAGTTCGAGTCTGCGCGCGTGGCGCGCGAGGCGCTCACTGCGACGCTCAACGCGGTCGCCAGGCCGCGCGACTGATCCGCCGCCATCGGCCGCAGGGATATCGACATGGCAAACGCTGCCCGACGCGAACACCTGGACCTGCCCGCGCTGTCGCGTGCCGCGGGAACCGTCCGGCTTCCGGGCTCGAAGAGCATCTCCAACCGCACGCTGCTGCTGTGTGCGTTGTCCGAGGGACGCACGCGGGTGCTCGACCTGCTGCGCTCCGACGACACCGCACGCATGCTCGAGGCGCTCGACCGGCTGGGCGTGCGAATCGACCGAATCGCGGCCGACCCGGCCGTTGACGGCGCCGACGGCGCGGGCATGACCGCCGAGGTGGAAGGCTGCGGCGGCGCGCTGCCGGTGCGCGAAGCCGACCTGTTCCTGGGCAATGCCGGTACCGCGTTCCGGCCACTGACCGCAGCCCTGGCCGCGGTCGGGGGGCATTACCGGCTCAGCGGCGTGCCGCGGATGCATGAACGGCCGATCGGCGACCTGGTCGACAGCCTGCGTGCGCTCGGCGCCCGTATCGACTACCTGGGTAACGACGGGTATCCGCCGCTGGAACTCCATCCCGGCCGGCTGGTCGCGCAGCAGCCGATCAGGGTCCGCGGCGACGTGTCCAGCCAGTTCCTCACCGCGCTGCTGCTGGCCGCACCGATGATCGGCCGGCCGTCCGATGCCGCGGACGCCCCGCTGGTGATCGAGGTCGACGGCGAACTCATCTCCAAGCCCTATGTCGAGATCACGCTGGCGCTGATGGCGCGCTTCGGGGTCGAGGTCGTGCGCGAAGGCTGGGCGCGCTTCAGCGTGCCGCCGGGTGCGCGCTATCGCTCGCCTGGCATGGTCCACGTCGAGGGCGATGCCTCGGCCGCGTCCTACTTCCTGGCGGCGGGTGCGATCGGGGGCGGACCGGTGCGGGTGACCGGCGTCGGCCGCGCCAGCATCCAGGGCGACGTGGCATTTGCCGATGCGCTGCGCCGGATGGGCGCGCGGGTCGACCTCGGGGACAACTGGATCGAGGCGGCGGCGCCGGCTGGCCGTCTGGTCGGCATCGACCTCGACTGCAACCGGATCCCGGATGCCGCGATGACGCTGGGCGTGCTGGCGCTGTTCGCGGAAGGTCCGACCACGCTGCGCAACATCGCCAGCTGGCGGGTGAAGGAAACCGACCGCATCCACGCGATGGCGACCGAACTGGCCAAGCTGGGCGCCCGCGTCGAATCCGGTCCCGACTACCTGCGCGTCGCCGCACCCGCGGCCCTTGTTCCGGGCGCGGCGATCGACACCTACGACGACCACCGGATCGCGATGTGCTTCTCGCTTGCGGCGCTGGGTGGCGTACCCGTCCGGATCAACGACCCCGACTGCGTCGCCAAGACATTCCCCGACTATTTCGACGTGTTCGCGTCGATCGCGCGGTGACGGCCGGCGTGCACGACGCGGCGCTGGCACGCGTGCCGGTGATCGCCATCGACGGGCCTACCGCTTCCGGGAAGGGCACGATCGCGCAGCGGGTGGCCGCGGCGCTGGGCTTCCACTACCTGGACAGTGGTGCGCTCTATCGACTCACCGCGTTCGCGGCGCTGCGTGCCGGCGTGGCGGCGGACGATGCGCCGGGCGTGGCGGTCGTCGCAGGCGCGCTTCCTGTTGCGTTCCCGGAGGGGCGGATCGAACTGGCCGGTGAGGATGTCGGCGACGCCATCCGCACCGAGGCGATGTCGCAGGCCGCCTCGGTGGTAGCGGCCCACCCAGCGGTGCGCAGCGCGCTGCTGGAGCGCCAGCGGGCCTTCCGCCAGCCGCCCGGACTGGTGTCGGACGGGCGTGACATGGGCTCGGTGGTGTTCCCGGATGCGCTCCTGAAGGTGTTCCTGACCGCCACCGCCGAAACGCGTGCCGAACGACGTTATAAGCAGTTGATGGAAAAGGGATTAGCTGCTAACCTTGCATCCATCCTTCATGATCTGCGAACGCGTGATGCCCGTGACTCGGGACGCGCTGTCGCACCTCTGCAGGCAGGCGCACCCGAGGCAGTCCTCGATTCCGACGATTTGACGATCGAAGAGGTCGTTGCAATCGTCCTGGAACGGTACCGCATCGCCGTGCGTGTTCAGGCGTCCGGCCGTTCCGCCGGCGCTGGTGGTTCGACGCTCCAGGACTGAACGCGGGTCATGCGGCAGGCGGGTTCCCCGCCGCCGGGTTCCGCGGGAAGACAGGTCGGATCGGCAGCGCAACGGAGCACTCCCTGTCGCCCGGTGGCGTGTTCGCCGCAACCGGGTGCCGTCATGGGACAAGGTCGGACTCTTTTCCTTACCCACCCCGGTGCGAACCCGGAAACAGAAAACACAGGTCACCTACCGCATGTCAACCGCCACCGCTTCTGCTGCCGTCCCCAACGCCATCTCCCAGCATCCGCCGGAGAGCTTCGCCGCCCTGTTCGAAGAAAGCCTGCTGCGCAAGGAAATGCGCCAGGGTGAAGTGATCACCGCCGAAGTCGTCCGTGTAGATCCGAACTACGTCGTCGTCAACGCCGGGCTCAAGTCCGAGAGCTACATCCCGGTCGAGGAGTTCCACAACGACCACGGTGAAGTCGAAGTCCAGGCCGGCGATTTCGTCAGCGTGGCGATCGAGTCGCTGGAAGACGGCCATGGTGAGACGCGCCTGTCGCGCGACAAGGCAAAGCGCCTCGCCGCCTGGCTTGCGCTGGAAGATGCGCACAACACCGGCTCGGTGGTGCAGGGCATGGTCAATGGCGCGGTCAAGGGCGGCCTCACGGTGATGATGGACGGCATCCGCGCGTTCCTCCCGGGCTCGCTGGTCGACCTGCGTCCGGTCAAGGACACCTCGGCCTACCAGGGCAAGCTGCTCGACTTCAAGGTCATCAAGCTCGACCGCAAGCGCAACAACGTCGTCGTGTCGCGCCGTGCCGTGCTCGAACAGACGCAGGGCGCCGAGCGCCAGCAGTTGCTCGAGACGCTGAAGGAAGGTTCGGTCGTCAAGGGCATCGTCAAGAACATCACCGACTACGGCGCGTTCGTCGACCTCGGCGGCATCGATGGCCTGCTGCACATCACCGATCTGGCCTGGCGCCGGGTCAAGCACCCGTCCGAAGTGCTGGCGGTCGGCGATGAAGTCGAGGCCAAGGTGCTCAAGTTCGACCAGGAGAAGAACCGCGTCTCCCTGGGCCTCAAGCAGCTGGGCGAAGATCCGTGGGTCGGCATCTCGCGCCGCTACCCGTCGGGCACCCGCCTGTTCGGCAAGGTCAGCAACATCACCGACTACGGCGCGTTCGTCGAGATCGAGCAGGGCATCGAAGGCCTGGTGCACGTGTCCGAGATGGACTGGACGAACAAGAACGTCAACCCGGGCCGCGTCGTGCAGGTCGGCGAGGAAGTCGAAGTCATGATCCTCGAGATCGACGAAGACCGCCGCCGGATCTCGCTGGGCATCAAGCAGTGCATGGCGAACCCGTGGGACGAGTTCTCGATGACCTTCAAGAAGGGCGACAAGGTCACCGGCCAGATCAAGTCGATCACCGATTTCGGCGTGTTCATCGGCCTGCCGGGCGGCATCGACGGCCTGGTGCACCTGTCCGACCTGTCGTGGTCTGCGCCGGGCGAAGAGGCCGTGCGCAACTACAAGAAGGGCGACGAGGTCGAGGCGATGGTGCTGTCGATCGATGTCGAGCGCGAGCGCATCTCGCTGGGCATCAAGCAATTCGAGGGCGATCCGTTCAACAGCTTCGTGTCGCGCTACGACAAGAACAGCATCGTCAGCGGCACGGTGAAGGCGATCGATCCGAAGGGCGCCGTGATCATGCTCGAGGGCGAGGTCGAAGGCTACCTGCGGGCTTCCGAAGTGGCGCGCGACCGGGTGGAAGACATCCGCACGCACCTGAAGGAAGGCGACGTGATCACCGTCATGGTGATCAACATCGACCGCAAGAACCGCGGCATCAACCTGTCGATCAAGGCCAAGGAAATGGCTGACGAGGCATCGGCGATGCAGCAGGTCACTCGAGAGCAGCCGTCCAACGCGGGCCTGACCAACCTGGGCGCGCTGTTGAAGGCCAAACTCGACAACAAGTCGGAGTAATCGTCCGCCATGACCAAGTCGCAGCTGATCGCCAACCTTGCGGCGCGTCATACGCAACTGGTCGCGAAGGACGCCGAACTCGCGGTCAAGATGATCCTGGACGCCATGGCGCAGAGCCTGGCGGACGGGCACCGCATCGAGATCCGCGGGTTCGGCAGCTTTGCCCTGAACTACCGGCCG